>CAYZLB010000006.1:0-45182 GCA_964479235.1 uncultured Desulfohalobiaceae bacterium | reverse complement strand
CTTGATACACTACTGCCACGTGCCTGGCAAGGGATCTTTGACCAGACCCAATGCGCACTCGGCAGCCGGTCCCAGACGGGAAAACGCCTTTTTCATGGCCCAGTCCTGAGGACTTCTGGAACCGACCTGATTGGATATGGTTCTTATTTGGAGAAAGGGCAGATCATGTACCTGGCAGGCCCAGGCCAGGGCAAATCCTTCCATATTTTCCACCAGAGCCCCGGTTTGGGTCCTCAGCTGGCTGGCCCGATGACGAGTTCCGCTCACGCCGGCAACACTGACGCTGGTCACCCTGGGCCAGGAAGGATCCAGGGCCAGCCCCATGCTCTTGGCTTCCTGATCCGGATTTAAAGGCAGCGAATCCCAGACAATCCGTCCGTGAACACGACCGTGGCCAAGACCCAGACCTTTTGGGTCCACATTTTCTTCTGTATGCAAGCCAAACTCGGGCCAGATTTCTGCCTTGGCCGCAGCCACAGCCCCCAAGGGAAGGGCATCGAGATCAAAGCTTCCGGCAATACCCATGTTTAACACCCCTTTTAGCTGTCCTTTTTTTTGCCCCAGAAGGGAGCCCAGGGCCATAGCCGCATTGACCAGTCCAATCCCGGTAATCAAAATGATCACGGGCCGAGGCCCCCAGGAAATCTGCTCAGGAGTATTCAGGGCCAATGAAAGCCCTTGGGCATGAGCACCGAGTACGGCCTGCATTTCCCTGCGGGTGGCGGTGATCAAGACGACGGGATGGGGGGTGGATACAATCTTCATGTGGCATTCCCGGGATCAATCGGCAGGATTCGTATAGGGCTGCCACAAAACAAAGCGTCTTCGCATGCGGCAGCACTTTGTGTAGGTTGCAGACGTGCACCAGGAACGGTGCCCTTCTCTGACTTTCTACATTCCATATTACAGCCGCCAATAAGTCATCCCATAGCTGCGGACAGCTTCCGGCTCCAACATGCCCTTGATATCGGCAATCACAGTCTTCTTCCCATGATCCAGGAGTTTCACGACCTCATCTATAGGCATCCGGGCGTACCAGGCATGAGGCACGGCCACAATCAGGGCCTCCAACTGCTTCATCTCTTCCCAGAACGTCAACTCAAACCCGAACTCTTCCCGGACCGCTGCCGGATCCACCAACGGATCGTGGGCCAAGACCTGAACACAGAAACTCTCCAGTTCACGAATGATATCGATCACTCTGGTATTGCGCAGATCAGGCACATTCTCTTTGAACGTCAGCCCGAGTATGCCTACTCTGGCCCCGTGGACACCGTTTCCTGATTGAATAATGTCCTTGACCACCTTCCGGGCGACAAATTCACCCATGTTGTCATTTATTCGCCTGCCGGCCAGAATGACCTGGGGATGATAGGCCAGAGACTCGGCCTTAAAGGTCAAATAATACGGATCGACCCCGATGCAGTGCCCCCCGACCAGACCTGGCCGAAACGGCAGAAAATTCCATTTAGTTCCCGCCGCCTCCAAGACATCCAGGGTATCTATTCCCATACGTTCGAAAATCAGGGCCAATTCGTTCATCAAAGCGATATTCAGGTCTCGCTGCGTATTTTCAATGACCTTGGCCGCCTCAGCAACTTTGATGCTCGAAGTCTTGTGTACCCCGGCCCGAACCACTGTGCCGTATACAGCGGCCAAAAAATCGGCCACCTCCTCTGTCTGCCCGGAAACGACTTTGACAATATTCTCCAAAGTATTGACCTTGTCCCCTGGATTGATCCGCTCCGGCGAGTATCCGACAAAGAAGTCCCGGCCGCTCTGCAACCCGGAGCTTTCTTCCAGAAGAGGGATACACAAATCCTCGGTCAAGCCGGGATAGACAGTGGATTCATAGACGATGACTGTATCTTTGGACAGATTTCGGCCCACAATGGCGGTTGCAGAATGAATCGGCCCTAAGGCAGGCCGCCGGTTGGCATCGATGGGTGTGGGCACGGCCACTATGATCAATCGGGCCGTACGCAGTGATTCCGGATCCGCAGAGCAAACCAGTCTGGATGCCCGCAATTCCTCTGTTTGAACCTCCCCGGTCCGATCTCGTCCCTGAGCGAGCTCTTGGACCCTGGTTTGGGAAATGTCAAAGCCCAGGACCTGGAAATGCCGGGCCAGGGCCACGGCCAGGGGAAGCCCTACATAACCGAGTCCCACTACGGCAATCCTGTCTTTTCCTTCCTGAAAATCGGCCAACCTGAGCATGCCTGGTCTCCTTCTTGTCATTCCCCTAAAAATGTGACAAAATATTTCAAATCAAAATTTTGGAGGACGCAATGGATTTTTTACCTATTCAACGTGCTTTGATCAGTGTGACCGACAAATCCGGACTCACCGACTTGTGCACGGCATTAACCAGCAAACAGGTGCAGTTGGTGTCCACAGGAGGGACAATGCGCCATATCCAGGAAGCCGGAATGCCTGTCACCGCAGTCAGTGAAGTGACCGGCTTTCCAGAAATCCTGGGAGGACGGGTAAAAACGCTTCACCCCTTCATCCATGCCGGCATCCTGGCGGACAAAGACAACCAGGAACATCTGGATACCCTGAGCAGACTGGATATACTTCCCTTTGATCTCGTCTGTGTCAACCTGTATGATTTTGCCCAGGCGGTAGAAGAGAAAAAACAGGATGTGGAACTGATTGAAGAAATCGACATCGGAGGTCCAACCCTGCTTCGGGCTGGTGCCAAAAATTACCACAGCATGACTGTGCTGCCCACTACCGAAGCCTATTCCGAATTTTTGGCTGAACTAGAGAACAATCACGGGGCAGTTAGCCTGGACTTTCGCAGACGTATGGCCGCTCGGGCCTTTGCCCTGACCTCTCGTTATGACCACATGATCACCAAGGCTCTGGAAACACAATCTTAAGAAAAAGGAGTTCGTTATAGCCGGAAAAATCATTGGCCACACCAGTGGCCTCAAGCCCAGCCATTTCAAGCTTCTCCATCGCATCTTCCGTCGCCGCTACCCCAGCCGGGGTGGCTACAGCAGCGAGCAGGCCCATGAACTGGCCGGACTCAGCGAAATGACCGGCCGGCAGCTTGGACTGCTCATCGACCGCCAGGGCCGGCCGTCCATGCTTTTGGTTGGTGATCGGGACCAAATCGTCATTCCAGATCTTGGCCGGCATCGTCAAAGCGAAGGTCGGTTGCGCGGACTCAGGTTTTTGCACACCCATTTTAGTACCGCGGGCCTCTCCCAAGACGATCTCATGGACCTGGTTTTTCTCCGTCTTGATTCCATTGCTACCTTGACCGTAGATGGTCAGGGCCTCCCTGATCGATTTCAATGGGCCCAGCTGTTGCCTCCCAACCCCCGGCAGGAACATTATCAGGTTTCACCTGTTCTGCCCTGGGACCGGGTCCAAGTCGACTTTACTGCTCAGGCCGAAGCCCTGGAATCTGAGTTGCAACGTCAGACTGATGGCGGGAAACCGTCTTCTTCCCGGGAACGAGCACTGCTTATCAGTGTGAGCACTGCGCCCAAAAGGATTCAAGAATCTTCCTTAAGGGAACTCGCTGACCTGGTACATACAGCCGGTCTGGAAAGCGCCGGAAACCTCATCCAGAGGGTAAGCTCGATCAACCCCAAACATCTCCTGGGCCGGGGCAAATTGGCCGAACTTGAAGTTCAGGCCCTGCAATCCGGTGCAGGAGTCCTTGTTTTTGACCGGGAGCTCGCTCCGGCCCAGATGCGCAACTTAGCTGAGATTACTGAACGTAAAGTCCTTGATCGGACCCAAATCATCCTGGACATTTTTGCCCAACACGCCACCAGTCGGGCCGGCAAACTGCAGGTAGAATTGGCCCAATTGGACTATACCCTGCCTCGGCTGGTTGGAAAGAACAAGGCATTAAGTCGTCTGACCGGAGGCATTGGCGGCCGTGGACCAGGAGAAACCAAACTGGAGTTGGACAGAAGACGGATCAAGGAACGGCGGACAAAAATCAATAAAGAACTGGCCAAAATCAGAGACCGCCGGGGTGCCACTCGTACCCGGCGGGACAAAGCCGGGCTTCCTGTTGTGGCTTTGGTTGGATACACCAATGCCGGCAAATCAACCTTGCTAAACACTCTGACCTCCAGCCAGGTGCTCACTGCAGATAAGCTTTTTGCTACCCTGGATCCAGTAACGCGCAGAATTCGCTTCCCGCAAGATCAAGAGGTCATACTGACTGATACTGTCGGATTCATCCGTTCCCTGCCTGTTTCTTTGCGGGAAGCCTTTTTGGCTACTCTGGAAGAGCTCAACGCGGCTGACGTTCTGGTGCAAGTAGCAGATGCCCATCATCCAGAGCTGGCTGAACATATTGACGCAGTTTTGACCCTGCTGCAGGATCTCGGCCTGCATACGATTCCCCGCCTTTTGGTTTTGAACAAATGGGATCTGGTAGATTCAGCCCAGCGCTTAACACTCCAGAACCGTTATCCCCATGCTCTGCCGGTTTCTGCTCAGGACAGGTTTGGGTTGGATCAGCTCCTGGAAACTCTTGGTTCGCAGCTCCCGCACAGAGACATCTATATCCTGGCAAAGCCAACACACGGCTGTGAGCAGGTACGTTGAATAAGGCATCCTTGCTTTTATCCCTTGTTCCATGTAGTTATGGAGAGAAAATAAAGAGTTTGGTCAACCTGCAACAAAGAGGAACGGCATGGCTCAGATCAAAAAAATCCTGTGTGCAGTTGATTTTGCAGAGTACAGTCCACAAGTAGCCGATTACGCCCGGACCTTGGGCGAAGCCTTTCAGGCTGAAATCCATGTGGTCTATGTTGCCCCCACTTTGGCCCAATATGTCGGCTTTCAAATCGCTCCCAGCTCCATTGAAAACTTTGTCGGAGAAATCATCACTGGTGCTGAACAGACTATGGATACCTTTTTGAGTGAGAATTTCGCCCCTGATCAAGCCCAGGGACACGTCCTTTCCGGATATGCAGCTGAAGAAATCCTCTCTTTTGCCAACAAGCATTCTGTTGATCTGATCGTCATGGGCACGCATGGACGCAAAGGCATAGACCGGATTTTGTTTGGATCGGTAGCTGAAAAGGTGGTCAAGAGCGCTTCCATGCCTGTGGTTACCCTTCGTCCCCGGGAAGTACAGCCAACCCAGTAAGTTAGATGATCAAGCTGCCCTGGAAACGAAAACCACCTCCCACCGGACTGGACTGCGGACAGTCGTGGGCTAAACTAGTAGGGTTCAAGCGAACCAGGCAGGGCATTTGTCTGCACAAAATCGGCCGTCTTCCCTGGACGGTTCACGACAGAGAAAAACCCCAACAGATGGCCCATCGCCTCAGCGCCTTGTACTCCAGTTTACAGATTCCCCCTGGACAGGTCATTACTTCCCTGGCCGGCCACTCCGTAATCATCAAACGGCTTCATCTGCCGGCGCAGCAGGCCAGAGGGCTGCCGGAAGGCTTGCCGACCCTGGCTGCTGAGCATATCCCCTTTGATATCGAGGATGTCTGCCTTGACTATCATGTCCTGGGTCAGGAAAAAAATGAAACCACCGTCCTTCTGGTGGCCAGCAAGAAAAAAATGGTCCATGAGCGGCAGTGGGTGATCTCGCAAGCTGGTTTGGGATCCCGGATCATCGACGTGAACGGATTCGCTTTGTGCAATTGCTTTGAATTCAACTATCCAGAGCTACGGGATAGTACGTCTGCACTGTTGGATATCGGCGCAAATCAAAGCACCTTTTGTGTGGTGGACCGTGCCTATCCATTATTTATCCGGGATGCGGGTTTCGGAGGACAGCAGATCACCAATCGTCTCGCCCAGGTCCTGGGCCTGGCAGGCACCCAAGCCGAAACATTGAAATGGCAAGATCCAGAGGCCCTGGCTTTTGATGTCAGACCGGTTGTCGACCGGGAGATGCAATCCGCATTTATTGCCTGGACTGAAGACATACAGCGCCTTATCCACTATTATACCAACTCCCTGTCCATGGCCGGTCCGCAGCCTCAGACGCTTTACATCAGTGGAGGCGGCAGTCTCCATCATGGTTTGCAGGATATCCTGAATGAATACCTCGACTTTGAAATCCGCTTTTTCAACCCGTGGCGCAAATGCCTCAGTGATGATTCTTTCTTTGACACCGGTTATCTGGACAGCCTGGGACCGCAGTTTGCGGTTGCCGCCGGGCTTGCTTTGCGTGGAATCATGTGAGGGGCTTTCTCATGCTGACCATCAACCTTTTGCCGCACAAAAAACAGCCCCTGCAAACAGATCATAAAAAACAGACTCTGCTTTTTATTCTTATTCTTTTGCTCCTCGGTACAGGCATCCTTCAGTTCAGACAAATGCTGACAAACAAAATTGAGGGGCTCAAAGAAGAAAGAAACAGAAAACAGACTGTGCAGCACGAGCTGCAAAAAAAACTCGCTAAAATACAAGGCATGAAAAAGGAACTGCAGGGATTAGACCAACGGGTTGCCATCATTCGGGAAATTCGGTCTGAGCAGGGCATGCCGGTTCGTTACCTGGATGTCATTGCCGGGCACGTCCCCGCAAATAAGATGTGGTTTGAATCCTTGAACATGGACAGCAATGGCCGAATTACCTTAAGCGGCATAGCATTGGACAATCAGGTTTTCGCCCAGTACCTGAAGAAGCTGCGAAGATCCAACCGTATTGCCGATATATCCCTGCAGCAGACCCAGCGCAAATCCATTCAGAGTCTGGATCTGGTCGCTTTTCGGTGCAGCATAACCGCTGTTCATCCACCGGAGAAATGGGACAGTCATGGCTGAAATCTCTGTGATGAAGAAATGGTCTGCGCTGCCCTTTCAACGCAAAGTACTTTTTTCCTTTGCTCTGGCATGTATTCTCATTGCCGGATTATGGTTTTTCGTATTCAAGCCTCCATTGGACAAGATTCAAACCCTGGAGCAGGATATTGACCGTATTGATCAAACCATAACTACCTTCAAAGCCCTAGTTCACAAGCTTCCGGAACTGAGGAAGGAGCTGGAAGCCCGGAAACGGGAGATGCTCCATGCCCAGACCCTGTTGCCGGAAACAAGTGCGGATGTTGAAAACCTGCTCTCCTCCATAGAAAAATTAGGCAATGACGCTGGAATAGACTTTCTGCTTTTCACCCCTGGACAGGAAAAAACACATGACTTCTATGCGTCCAGGACAGTTTCTGTTCGCTTCCAGGGCACATTTCACAATTTGATGCGTTTTTTTGATCATCTATCCGGACTGGACCGCCTGGTCAGCCTGGAATCGGTCCAGCTCAGACCTGTATCCAAAACAAACCCCCAAAATGTTTCCCTACAGGCAGACTGTCAACTCCAGATTTACAGGGTCCTTTCAGAAGAAAAAAAGAAAGATCAAAAAAGCACATAAAATGCAACAAACCATGCTCTCTGTCTGTTCTATATTTCAAATCAACAATGCATTCGGCCCTGCTTTTAAGACAGGAGCCTTTCTTTTCTGTTTATGTTGTCTTTGCCTGCTCACGAGACCCCATTTGGCTCAGGCTGAAAACAGCACGGACACAATCCCGGATTGGATCAATCCCCCGGAATATAGCTATTCAGCAAAGGACAGGGTAGATCCTTTTGCTTCCTTCATCTTTTCAGAGCCCAAAGATCAGGAAACAGACAAACGATCGAAACGGGCCCTGACCCCCTTGGAGCAGGTGGAGCCGTCACAGCTACGTCTGGTCGGGATACTGGACGCCGGCAATGGGAGGGGGGATATGGCCCTGGTTGAACTGCCCAATGGCAAAGGATATATTTTACGGCCAGGGACCAAGATTGGACAAAACCAGGGCATTGTCACCGGGATCAGTAATGCGCAGGTCACTATCAAAGAAAAAAATATGACCCCTTGGGGGGAGGAAATTCTGCATTCCGTGGTCCTGGAACTGCGTCAATCATCGGGAGAAGGACATGAAGGATAAGGGGGGTCATTTACTCAAACTACGACAGTGCGACAAAAGCCTTATTCTGTTCATCCTCTTTTGCAGCCTGGTTTTGAGCCTGACCGGATGCGCCGGACTTGAAGACCGGGATTCAGTCCGAACCAAGACGGCCGGGGCACAAAAACAGGACCTGACAAAAGTCAGCCCTTCCTGGACCCAGGATGCATCTTTCTCCTCTGTCAATGCCAGCAAAACTGGACATACAGAGGATCCAGACCAGCGCTCTGTCAGTGTTGCGCATAACGACCCGAAGCACTTCCTGTTTATCCCTGTACAACCACACACAACCATTATTCCTGACTACCAAAACGCAACGCTCAGGATCACCTTTGACCCTCCGCTGCCACCTTTCCAGATCCCATCCATATCCCCAGGAAGAATATTGACATCCATGGATTGCAATGCTGATGACCAGAAAGTCCATAGCCTGCACCTTTCGTTTGCCCAGGATATCCGGTTTCTGGTGACCAGGCCTGAGCCCGATATAGCCAGGGTCCTTTATACCTCAGCTAATACAATGAGTACAGTCCACAAGGAATCGCAGACGACGACGGCCGGGCGAAGACTGCAATCCATTGATTTTCAACGTCTTGGCCAGGACCTGATTATTGAACTCAAAGCCAATGGACCATGTGACTATCGGTTCATTCCAGGCAAAGAAAACCAGTTGCGCATGCTTTTGCCCAATGTCCAGGTCCCGCCCCGTTTGATCAAATTGTATCGCCTGGAGAAGTTTCGTGCCGCGGTTCGTTCTGCCCTGCTCAACAAAAGCCCGGAAGGCGCCCAGTTGATCCTGAACGGGGCGAGTGATCCAGTCCCGGTCCGCAGGCATGGAAATACAATGACCTTGCATATTCCGGGACAGACAGTTCATGCATCATCTGATTCCGGGCCCAAGGAGATCGAACACTCTGTCCAAAATGCTTCAATATCCGGGAGACCTTCTTATCTGCAAGAGCAAGCACAAACCCAACTCTATTCCGGCCTGGACAAAGAATACTCTGGGGCTCCAATCAGTCTGAACCTTCAAGATGCAGACATCGAACATGTCCTTCGTCTTCTGGCCGAAGTCGGTTCCTACAACTTAATTTTAGATCAGACTGTCTCCGGCACCATTTCCTTAAGGCTCGACAATGTCCCCTGGGATCAGGCCCTTGATCTTATCTTGCAACAAAAAAACCTGGTCAAAGTTGCCTACGGGAACATCCTCCGGATTATCCCAGCAAAAATGTGGGAAAAAGAACAACAACAGATTATTCAATCCAGAATAACGGCAAAGCAAGCTCAGGAAAGTGAAGAAGAGCTGGCTCCAATCCAAACCGAGTATATACAAATCAACTACGCAAAAGCAGAAGAATTGCAATCGAATCTACAGAAATTTCTCAGCGATCGCGGCGAGATTTCCTTTGACCAAAAGACAAATCAACTTATCGTGTCGGATACTGAACAGACAATAAAGACAATACGCCGCGCGGTGCGCATACTCGACCGAACAGAAGGACAGGTGCGCATTGAAGCCAGACTGGTGTACGCTACAGATGAATTTCAGCGCAGTATAGGACTCAAATGGGGATGGACTGGCTGGAGCTATGAACACGATGATACCTCGTTTCGCTTTCTCAGCACTGGAGAGGATGGGTATGCGGTCAATTTGCCCGGCCAAGGCGATCCTACTTTCAGCGTAGGAACTGAAATTTCCCGGTTTATCGGCCGTGATATGTTCACTTTGGACGCCCAATTGGAGCTTGGAGAAACCCAGAATCAGGTGCAAACCATTTCCTCACCACGGGTTGTAACATTAAATAACGAAGCAGCTGAAATCATACAAGGGACAAAGATCCCCTACCAGTCTGAGTCTGAAAGCGGAGGGACGACAACTGAATTTGAGGATGCCATACTTCGACTCTCGGTAACTCCGCAAATCACAAGGGACAACACCTTAATTCTGGACTTGGATATTTCAGACGACAGTCCCACATCTGAAGGAGATCAAACCGCCATTGAAACCCGGAGCCTGACTACCAGGCTTTTGGTCAAAAACGATCAGACCGTAGTCATCGGTGGAGTTCAACAACTTACGCAAACGGATATTCAGGACCGTGTACCCGGCCTATCCAGAATTCCTCTCATCGGATGGCTGTTTAAAAACAAATATTCTCAACAACATAAACGGGAACTGCTCATATTCATCCGCCCCCATATCATTGATTCCTAACTGCATGCACCAAGGAGAAATGGCTTGAACTGCGATCAAATGCACCCCAGAGATATGATCCGTCCTGAACTCAAAGACCTTGCTCCCTATGAACCAGGCCGGTCTATCGCTGAGATCCGTCAGGAGCTCGGTCTTGGCACTGTGGTCAAAATGGCCAGCAATGAAAATCCTCTGGGGGCCTCCCCCCTGGTAAAAAAGACGGTCCAACGCCGGGCGAATCTTATTTTTCGCTATCCCCGACCCAATTCCCCGGACTTGACTGCAGCCTTGGGCAAACACCTGGATCTGCCTCAGGACCGCTTTGTGGTTGGAAACGGCTCGGATGAAATCATAGATCTTCTTATCCGGGTTCTGGCCCGGCCTGGACAAGACAACATCGTGATTTTTGACCCCAGCTTCAGCATCTATAGACTGCAAGCCAGCTTATGTGGTGTCTCGCTGCTCCAAATCCCTTTGAATGCCGACTTCAGCTTCCCATTCTCCCATCTTTTGGCCAATGTGGACCGAAATACGGCACTGGTTTTTCTGACCAATCCGGACAATCCATCTGGGTATACCGCCCACGCTGAGGACCTGGTCAGCCTGGCCCGAAACCTCCCCCCAACAGCCGTTCTTGTGGTCGATGAGGCCTATATTGAATTTGCTGACCTTCCCGAACGCTATTCGCCTCTGTCCAGACTGGATGAACTGGATAATGTGGTCTTGCTGCGCACTTTTTCTAAATTGTACGGTTTGGCCGGCCTACGTTTAGGGTATGGGATCATGCCGGCCTGGCTGAGTGATCTCTTGCATCGGGTAAAACTCCCTTTTAGTGTCAACTTGCTGGCAGAGGCAGCCGGGCTGACTGCCCTTCAGGACGCCTTTTTTGTTCAAGCAAGTCGTGAAGCAGTCCTTCAAGGAAGACGTGTTTTGACCAAAGATCTGCAGCAACTGGGGTGGACTGTTTACCCCAGCCAAGCGAATTTTATCTTGGTCAAACCTACCTGCCCGGCCCAATCATTGATCCATGATCTCCTTCACAGAGGATACATCATCCGGGGACTTGACAGTTATGGGCTCTCGGATTGGGTGCGTATTTCCATTGGTACGGAAGTGGAAAATCGCGGCTTTGTGCAAGCCTGCCGTGCTATTCAGGAGAGTTATGCCTAAGCCTTATCCCTTTCTGGTTACCCTGGATGGACCGGCTGGGGTAGGAAAATCCACCCTGGCAAAATCAGTGGCCGGCTATTTCAATCTTGCCTATCTGGATACCGGAGCCATGTTTCGGGCTTTGGCCCTACGCCTGGGTCAAGGGGCCTGGGATTGGACATCCCAACAGTTGCAGGCATCTTTGCTGGATTTGGTCTTTTGCCTGAGTGGGGAAGGACCGAATACAGAACTAAGTTTGTGCGGAACTCCGGTAGGAGAGGAGATTCGAAGCGAACGAGTCGGGCTTTGGGCCTCTCATTTAGGGCAGCGGACAGAAATACGCTCTTTCCTCAAGACCGTCCAAAAAGCCATCGGTCGAGAGACCTCCCTGGTAGCAGAAGGCCGGGATATGGGCACCGTGGTCTTTCCCCATGCCGGGTGCAAAATATTTTTGGATGCAAGCCCCAGGGAACGGGCCCGGCGCCGCTGGCTGCAGCTTCAAGATATGGGACAGACCGTAGACATAAACCAACTTACTCTCGACCTTCAGCAACGGGACGAACAGGATCGCAACCGACCAATTGCTCCCCTTTGTCCGGCAGAAGACGCTTTTCTCATCGACACCACTCCCCTGACCATTGATCAAGTGGAGCAACTGGTTAGAGAAACCGTTTCTTCTCACTTCGCAAGAAGGTAGAAGATCCTTTCCAATCAGGTAAAACTAACCCCGATTTCGTTGTCCTTAGCCGGCAGAACCTTTCCAACCACCTCTGCCAAATCGCCGTGTCCGTGCAACGCAGCCTGGACAAAGTCAAGCTTGGCTTCGGAAACGGCAAGGAGCAGGCCACCTGAAGTCTGGGGATCAAACATGAGGTCAAACAAAACAGGATCCACATCGGCATCAGCGTGAGTGCATTGACTGCAGTACGTCTTATTGGCAAAGGCTCCGGCTGGTATGAGGCCCATGGTTGCCAATTCTTGAGCGTATTGCATAATGGGGACACGATTTGTCCAGATAGTTATATGGGTTCCAGAGGCCTTGGCCATTTCTTGTGCATGCCCGGCCAGGCCGAAGCCGGTTATATCCGTTGCCCCAGTCAGCCTATGCTCCTGGATAACTCGCCCGGCCTCAGCATTGAGCCTTCCAGCCCACGAAATAACCTGTGATTCAAGTGCATCAGCATTGTCCCACTGAGCCTTAATCCCCGTGGCCAAGACTCCGGTTCCTATTGGTTTGGTCAAAACCAATAGATCACCTGCCCGGGCTCCACTGTTGGTCGCTATCTGGTCTGCATCGATCACACCAGTCACCGCCAAGCCAAACTTCAATTCAGGATCATCAACAGTATGTCCACCGGCCATGACCGCTCCAGCAGACCGTACTGTCTCATACCCCCCGCGTAGAATCTCTGTTAAAACATCCAATGGCATGCAATCTTTGGGAAAACCTACAATATTCATGGCTGAAAAAGGCATTCCCCCCATTGCATAAATATCGGACAACGCATTGGCAGCTGCTATACAACCAAATGCATACGGCTCGTTGACCATTGGGGTCAAGAAGTCCACTGACTGGACCATTGCCTTTTGAGAGGGAAAGTTGATCACAACTGCATCCTCAGCTCCTTGGCCAGAGACCAGGATACGATCGTCCTGTTCCCAGACAAACTGAGACAACACATGCTCCAGGTCCCCTGGAGCCAACTTGGCAGCTCAACCAGAAGCCTTGACCTTATCCACTAATGTAATCTTCTTCTCGTCCATATCTTTCCTGCCTCAGTGCTTTCATTGGATTGTTTTTCCTGATCCCTTGTCATATGCCGGACAAATGCTCTGGCAGCCGGAAGAAGAGTTCGTCGCGAATGTACTACTGCATAGAAAGCCCGAGAATGTCTGCATCCTCCAACTGCAAGTCTTTGGACTTCATTCCTTAAGACTGGTCCTTGTGCAGCCAAAGATGAAACCATGCTCACGCCCATTCCAGCCTGAATACAGGCCATTACAGCCTGTGTACTGCTCACAGTTGCTCGTATTGTCAGGCTATCCCAGGATATCCCCAAAGTTTGAAGATAGCTTTGCATTGCTTTTCGTGTTCCAGATCCCGGTTCCCGGACAATCCATGGCCAGCCTGCCTCAGGCAGGTTTCCTTTTTTTTTGGGCCAGAAACAAGCACCTGGGGGCGCGAGCAACCAAAGTTCATCCTCAGTGATAACCTGGTACGTCAGATAGTCCACATTTTCCCGTCCTCCAATTATGCCGATGTCCAGGCTCCCCTCCTGGATACGTTGTTCAATACTGAGAGAATCATCGATCTCCAATGTGATCTCAACCTGTGGATATAATCTTTGAAAATAACTCATCTGTTGCGGTAGGATATAATGGGCAGGAATTGTGCTTCCTCCGAGACGGAGCGAGCCGTTCACAGCCCCGCTGATAAGAGCGATCTCAGCCGCCGCCTTTTCTCTGGCCTGGATCATTGTCTGGGCATGTGCGTACAAAATTTCTGCTGCCTGGGTGGGTATAATTCGCCGGGGAAATCGGTCAAACAAGGCGACATCTAGTTCCTTTTCCAAATCTGATATATGCGCACTGATAGTGGGTTGAGCCAGATGCAAGACAATTCCAGCTTTGGAAAAGCTTTGCTGCTCAAAGACTGCACAAAACGTACACAGTCGATGGATATCCATTTGTTTGATACCTACTATCGACATTTATAATATAAAGGTGGCACAAAAATAGTCCGTTGTATACAACGGACTATTTTTGTGCCACCTTTAACTTTTTTGTTCCTTGCTGCCTCCTATGAGGCTTCTGTTCTCCGGCTGAATTCAATTATGGCCATGGGGGCTGCATCCCCTTTCCTTGATCCGGGATGTTTCATAATCCGTGTATATCCTCCAGGAATATCCGTAAATCTTGGGGCTATATCAGAAAAAAGCTTATGCACAAGCATTCTGTCTTCCAAGACCTTAAAAGCTTTCCTTCTGGCATGGACAGTATCTTCAAGCCCCATACTGACCAGCCTATCGGCAACCTTGCGCAATTCCTTTGCCTTGGCTTCTGTGGTCTGAATACGTTCGTGTTCCACCAGAGACTTGGCCATATTTTTAAACATCGCCTTCCGGTGTTCCCATGTCCGCCCTAATTTGCGACCTGCTTTTCTATGCCTCATAGTCATCTTTCCTATTCAGCCATTGTTGATACTTTTGGTCAAAGTCGTCGACCTTCATTCCGAGATCCAGTCCAATGTCATTGAGTACTTTTATAATATCATCCAGAGATTTCCGACCAAAATTCTTTGCTTTGAGCAATTCGTTTTCAGTTTTTTGGACCAGTTCGCCGACAGTATAGATATTAGCTTTTTTTAAGCAATTACTTGCCCGAACCGGCAATTCTAAATCGTCAATGTTTCGAAATAATACTTCGTCAACTTCATCTGACAAGTGCTGCGGTTCACGTCTATTTGTTGAATCCTCATCGAAATTGACAAATACACTGAGTTGATCCTTTAAAATTTTTGCGCTGTAGGCCAAACTATCTTCTGGTGTGA
Organism: uncultured Desulfohalobiaceae bacterium; assembly: GCA_964479235.1. Lineage (GTDB taxonomy): Bacteria > Desulfobacterota > Desulfovibrionia > Desulfovibrionales > Desulfothermaceae > Desulfovermiculus. The sequence goes on along the minus strand of CAYZLB010000006.1, from coordinate 30,341 downwards.
TGGAACCGTCAGTCCAGACCTCAATGATCAACTTATCATAATTGGTCATCTGTCCAACTCGGGCTTGTTCTACCCGATAGGCAACCTTTTGAACCGGTGAAAAACTGGCATCAAGGACAATGACGCCAATTTGATCATCATACCTGTCCTGCTGCTCTGCTGGGACGTATGCCTTACCCATCTGAACATCCAATTCCATTCGTAAGTTCCGTGGTTCAGACAGAGTAGCGATAATCTGATCTGGGTTTAAGATACTGACATGCTGGTTTTCTTGAATGTCACCTGCCGTAACCGGACCAGCTTTTTGGACATCTAAAATGAGCTTTTGCGGTTCATCAGTATCCATAGCCAGCCGGACTTGTTTCAAATTCAGCATGATATCGGTGACATCTTCTTGAACGCCGGCAACACTTGTGAACTCATGCTGCACTTCTTCTATCCGCACAGCAGCAATGGCAGCACCTTGTAAAGAAGAAAGTAAGACCCGTCTAAGCGCATTGCCCAATGTTGTTCCAAATCCGCGTTCCAATGGTTCACAGGAGAATTTTCCGTATGATCCGGTCGAATCGGGATCCTGATCAATTTTCTTCGGCCTGACTAATTCTGTCCAGTTCCGGCAATTGATCGTCCTTCCATTATCCTTTAATATCATACAGCATACCCGCTTCATTCCTCAACAGGTGAAAACAGTAAGCCGAAACCAGTAGGCCTGATTCCGGCTTGACTACGAGAGGACATACCATCCATGTACATACAATTCACAATCATTTTTTTTGTAAACGATTTGTACTTCCCTGTTCACCTCGTTCGTTGTCTTTATTTTGAATACAGCTCAACTATGAGATGTTCGTTGACTGGAAATGTGATATGCTCACGCTGTGGTATTGCTTTGACTGTAGCAGTAAAATTTTCACTGTCAGTTTCAAGCCACTCCGGCACGCCACGTCGATCTACGACTTCGAGGGCATCTGTGATCACAGGTACTTTCCTGCTTCTTTCTTTTACTTGCAGGGCATCCCCCACTCGAACCAGATGTGATGGAATATCAACTTTATGTCCATTCAGTATCACATGTCCATGCCGCACAAGTTGACGAGCTTGATTTCTGGAATTTGCAAAACCAGCTCTATAAACAAAATTGTCCAAGCGCATCTCAAGCATTCGAAGAAGATTTTCTCCAGTTATGCCCTTTTTTCTTTCAGCTTCTTCAAAGTAGGCATGAAATTGTCCCTCCAGGAGACCATACATCCGACGGACTTTTTGCTTCTCACGCAGCTGCATTTCATAGTCTGTAGATTTTTTTCTCCGTCGACCATGCTGGCCTGGTGGATATGGTCGTCGCTCAAATGGGCATTTGTCTGTATAGCATCGATCTCCCTTAAGAAACACTTTTGTTCCTTCTCTGCGGCAAACCCTGCATTTTGCTTCCGTATATCTAGCCAAGGTATGTCCTCCTCAAATATTCTTTATACTCGCCGGCGTTTAGGCGGTCTACAACCGTTGTGCGGTATGGGGGTGATATCACGTATGAAAGATACCTTAAATCCAGAATTGTTAATGGCCCTCATGGCAGATTCGCGGCCTGAGCCTGGCCCTTTGACAAAAATACCAACAGTGCGCATACCATTTTCCTGCGCCTTTCTCGCAGCATTTTGAGCCGCCATCTGGGCTGCATAAGGAGTGCTTTTTTTTGATCCCTTAAATCCAGACATACCGGATGTTGCCCAGCTGACAACATTGCCTTTCATATCTGTGAAGGTAATCGTCGTATTATTAAATGATGCCCGGATATGCGCAATTCCAGTTGGAATATTTTTCTTTTCTTTTTTCTTTGTCGTCCGACGTTTCACTTTTGCCATGTGCTTCTCCGCTCGCTAGATGATCCAGCAGTCTCTTTACTTCTTCTTTTTCCCAATCATACTTCGGCGAGGACCTTTTCGGGTCCTGGAGTTGGTACTTGTCCTTTGTCCGCGCACTGGTAAATGTCTTTTATGACGTTCTCCGCGGTAACAGCCTATTTCCATCAGCCGTTTGATATTCGCGTTTGTTTCTCTGCGAAGATCACCCTCTACTTTATACTTGGCTTCGATCTCTTTCCGGATTTGATTGACTTCATCAGCACTAAGATCTTCTGTCTTTTTTGTCCAATCAATTCCCGAGGCATCAAGAATACGTAATGCGGATGATTGACCTATACCGTATATATAGGTCAGAGCAATATCAAGCCGCTTGTTTCTCGGCAAATCTACACTTGCGATTCGAGCCACTTTCTCCCCCTTCCACTTAGCCTTGTCGTTGTTTGTGACGAGGATTTTCGCAGATTACGCGCAGTGCTCCTCGACGACGAATAACTTTGCATTTTGGACACATCTTTTTTACTGACGGCCTGACTTTCATGATCAAAGCTCCCTTCGGTCCTTAAAAGCGCCCTTTAAGCTTGCTTTTTTGCATCAACCCTTCATATTGATGTGTAATCAAGTAGGATTGCACCTGCGACATTGTATCAATAGCCACCCCTACAACAATAAGTAAGGCAGTGCCGCCAAAATAAAAGGGGACATTCATTTTGTTGATGAGTACCATCGGTAAGACACATATTGCCGATACATAGAGCGAGCCCCATAAGGTAATTCTCGTTAATACTTTATCTATATATTCCTTAGTGTGTTGCCCAGGGCGTATCCCTGGAATGAACCCACCTTGTTTTTTCAAATTTTCAGCGATATCTTTGGGATCAAATATAATTGCTGTATAAAAGAAGCAAAAAAAGATGATCAAGCCGATAAATACAATGGCATATACCACAGAGCCAGGCTGAAAAAATTGTGAGATGCTTTGCAACCATTCAACTTGAGAAAAGTTTGATATGGTTGCTGGAAACATAAGGATCGATGATGCAAAAATAGGAGGAATAACCCCGGCTGTATTCACCCTCAGGGGCAAATGTGTATTTTGCCCTCCATACATCTTCCGTCCCATCTGCCGTTTGGCGTAATGTATCGGAATACGCCTCTGAGAGGTTTCCATAAAACAGGTAAATATCAATACGCAAGCCATGATGACTGCAATGATTATGACCACAAATATTGTCATCTCACCTGAGACCAATAGCCGAAATGATTTCATTATCGCTCCAGGAATACCGGCAACAATTCCTGAAAATATTATTAATGATATCCCATTGCCAATCCCTCGAGCTGTTATCTGTTCCCCGAGCCACATAATGAATATAGTGCCAGCAGAAAGGGTGACGACTGTTATGAATACGAATATCAAGCCAGGATTTGGTACTACCGGGACACCGGTCGGGCTGGTCATTTGCTGGAGTCCTATCGAGATTCCTGTTCCCTGTACAAGGGTAATGAGTACGGTCAAGTACCTTGTATATTGGGTTATTTTCTTTTGTCCTGCCTGACCTTCTTCTTTCTTTAGCCGGGAAAGCTCTGGACTGACCACTGTCAAAAGCTGCAATATAATCGAAGCGGAGATATACGGCATGATACCCAAAGCAAAAACAGACAGTCTACTTAATCCTCCGCCGGAAAACATGTCAAACAGGCCGAAAAGTGTGTTTTGGGCATTGGCGAAAAAATCAGCTATCGCCTGTCCATTGATGCCGGGCACTGGTACATGGATTCCAAGTCTATAGACAATGAGCAACCCAAATGTGAACAGTATTTTGTTCCGCAGTTCTTTTGATCCTGCCAGATTGTCCATTTTGGGTAACACGCCTAACCCTCCAAGGCCACGGCTTTTCCGCCAGCTTGTTCAATTTTTTTCATTGCCTGCTTACTAAACGCATGAGCAGTCACGTGCAGGGTCCGCTCGATTTCGCCCCGCCCAAGTATTTTGATTGGTCTTTTTTGGGAAGCAATTGCATACAGATCCTGAAGAGTGATCTCTTGTGCCTGAGGAAACTGCTCTACAATCCGTTCAAGGTTTATGACCGTATACTGAACCCTGAAAAGGTTTTGAAATCCCCGTTTAGGCAGTCTTCGTACCAAAGGCATTTGACCGCCTTCAAATCCTGCAGACGGTCCTGAACCAGCTCTGGCGAGTTGTCCCTTGTTTCCCTTTCCTGCCGTGCATCCAAGTCCACTTGCCGGACCACGACCCCGACGTTTTTTTTTCTTCCGCTCACTTTGGGGCGGGTATATTTCATGGAGTTTCATGATGAAATGACCTCAACCATATGCTTTACTTTTTTAATCATACCCCAGGTCACTGGATTATCATGTACATCCTTGACTTGATTCAACTTCCGTAAACCCAATGCTTCAAGATTTTTTCGCTGATTAGGCGTTTTCCCTATTGTACTGCGTACTTGCTTAATCTTCATCCCCCTACCCTCGCAAGCTGTACCTGGGTTCCCCGCAACATATTCACTTCATCTTCAGTCCGAAGTGATGTTAACCCTTGCATGGTAGCCTTGAGTACATTTACTGGATTATTTGTCCCCAGGGCCTTACTGATAACGTCTTGTATGCCACATGCTTCCATTACAGCCCGAACTGGACCTCCAGCAATAATCCCAGAGCCTTTCGCTCCAGGCTTTAGCATAACCTGTCCAGCTCCATACCTTCCAATAGTTCCGTACGGTATTGTACCGTCTATAATTGGAATACGGACCATCTCTTTTTTTGCTCGTTCAGTAGCCTTCTGAATTGCATCCGGCACTTGATTAGCTTTCCCATGTCCACAACCTACACGTCCCTGTCCATCACCAACAACAACTAAAGCACTGAACTTAAAATTTCGCCCTCCCTTGACCACCTTAGCCACGCGGTTCAAATGGACGACTTTCTCAATCAATTGTATCTCATTCCCTTCCATGCTTACCTCGATCAGAATTTGAGTCCACCTTCACGAGCACCGTCTGCAACAGCTTTGATCCGACCGTGAAAATAATATCCATTTCGATCAAAAACGACGTTCTGTATTCCGTGCCCCTGAGCCTTTTCAGCTAACTCCTTACCCACTGCAAATGCTACTTGCTTGTTCATTTTTTTGGCATCTGCCATGCCCAGCGATGTTGCAGCGACAAGTGTTATTTGCTCAGAATCATCAATGAGTTGTGCATACATATACCGGTTGGATCGGAATACTGCCAATCTCGGTCTCGCACCTGTACCGGAAATCTTCTTTCGAATTCTGTATTTTCGACGTTTCCGGGCTTGGTTTCGACTCAGTTTCATAACGTCCTCACATCCTATTTCTTGGCGGATTTTCCAGCTTTACGCCGAATTTGTTCATTGATATACTTAATTCCCTTGCCTTTATATGGCTCAGGTGGTCGGATCCTACGAATCTGGGCCGCAACTTCACCAACTTTTTCTTTACTGACCCCGACAACAAAGAGTTTGTTTCCTTCAACACGAGCAGTTATTGCCTGAGGAAGTTCGTACTTCTGGGGATTAGAGTACCCAACATTGAGCTCTACCGTATTTCCGGAAACACCTACCCTGTAGCCCACTCCGACCAGTTCCAGCCCTTTCTCAAAACCAGCACTCACACCGACGACAGCATTGTTTAACAATGTCCGACGTAGTCCATACTGTTCTTTTGCCACTTTATTATTTAGCTTTCGCTCCAGAACTATCCGACCATCATCAATACTGTAATCAATCATTGGATGAGCATCGACAGTCAGTTCACCTTTTGGACCCTTGACGGTTATCTTTTGGTTTTTAAAGGTAACGTCCACACCTTCAGGTATGGGAACAGGCGTTTTTCCAATCCGGGACATAATGATTCCTCACCTTACCATATTTCACACAGAAGTTCACCACCAACTCGTTGCTCACGTGCCTTGTGTCCATCAAATATCCCCTGGGACGTAGATACGATATTGATTCCCAAACCATTTTGAACCAATGGTATCTCATCTACGCCCACATATTGGCGGCACCCTGGTCTGCTCAATCTCCGCAACCCACTTACTGCCGGCTTCCCATGGACATACTTCAATTGAATATCAATGAATCTGTCTTCAGCCTGAAAATCTTTGATATAGCCTTGCTCTTTGAGGATTTGAGCCATAGCTGTTTTCAATTTTGATTGCGGTATACGAACATTTTTATGCAATGCCATGTGCGCATTACGTATGCGGGTCAGCATATCTGCGATAGGATCGACTACAGCCATTGTTTGACTCCTTACCAACTCGATTTGCGTACACCTGGTAGTTCACCGGCCAAGGCCATATTACGAAAACAGATTCGGCAGATCCCAAATCTGCGTAAAAAAGCACGCGGCCGTCCACAAATCGGGCATCGGTTATACTCTCTGACTTTAAATTTGCCCTTTTTTTGAGCTTTTACTTTCAGTGCTTGCCGTGCCACACGCATTCCTCCTTACTTAATAAACGGCATGCCCAGCATCTGAAGGAGCATTTTTCCTTCCTTGTCCGTCTGTGCAGATGTAACAATCGTCACATTCATACCTTTGACCTGGTCTACTTTGTCCATATTGATTTCCGGAAATATCGTATGCTCCCGTATCCCGAGAGTAAAATTTCCTCTCCCGTCAAATCCACGGTCTTGAATTCCACGAAAATCGCGGACTCTGGGCAATGAAAAGTTCACAAGCTTATCGTAAAATTCCCACATGCGTCGATGTCGTAATGTCACCCTGCACCCAACTGGCATACCTTCTCGCAACTTAAATGCAGCTATAGATTTTTTAGCGCGGGTAATAACTGCCTTTTGCCCGGCAATCAAAGTAAGTTCCTGAACTGCATCTTGTATAATTTTATTATCCTGACTTCCGTCTCCCAAACCAATATTTAAAGAAATGCTTTGCATGCATGGAATTTGCATTGAGGAAGAATAATTGAATTCCTTTTTCAGTTCAGGAGATATCTTTTCATTGAACATTTGCTGTAAGCGGCTCATATATAACCCTTCACGTGCCTTCCAGATTCTCAGGGAAAGGACCCTTACGAGATATCCATATTAATCAAGCATTTCTTGACATTTTTTGCAATAGCGTATCTTTCGTCCATCCTCAGTGATTTTATATCCAATTCGCGTCGGATGTGTACATGACTCACAAATGAGTGCGACATTCGATACATGCAAGGGGACCTCAATGTCCTGGATGCCCCCGCTCTTACCTGTATAAGGATTTCCTTTGACGTGCCGTTTTGCTAAATTTACTTTATCGACAACTACTCGTCCAGCTTTTTTATGCACAGTTTTCACAGTTCCAACTTTTCCTTTATCTTTTCCAGTCAGAACCATTACCTTATCGTTGACCAGTATCTTGTACTTCATCATGATCCAAATCCTCTACAGTACCTCAGGAGCGAGAGATACGATTTTCATGAAATTCCTTTGCCGCAACTCTCTGGCTACAGGTCCAAAAATCCGTGTACCAATAGGATCCATATTATTATTTAGTAGGACTGCTGAATTGGTATCAAAACAAATGAACGATCCGTTTGGTCGTCCGATTTCTTTTTTTGTCCGGACAACGACTGCACGGAATACATCACCCTTTTTGACCTTGCTGTGCGGCATCGCTTCCTTGACGGATACAACAATGACATCGCCTACGCTGGCATACCTGCGCTTGCTGCCTCCAAGGACTTTTATGCAATGGAGCTTTTTTGCTCCTGAATTATCAGCGACATCGAGTTTTGATTCAACTTGGATCATGGGAAGCTCCTAAAGCGCTTTTTCCAGAACAGAATGAATTTGCCATCTTTTGCGGCGGCTCAGGGGACGGCTTTCAATAATCTGGATCTTATCCCCTATCTGACAATTATTCTCCGGATCATGAGCCATCATATTTTTTCTACGCCGGATATATTTTTTGTACAGGGGATGTTGAACAATTGTTTCACATCGGACAACAACGGTCTTATCGGATTTATTGCTGACCACATAGCCAATAAGCATCCGTTTCTTCTGTGCTTCTGTATTATGCATTGATCTGCTCCATCTCTTTTTCCCGCAAGATGGTCAGTATCCGGGCGATGTTTTTCTTGACCTTCGGAATACGTTGTGTATTTTCAAGTTGACCTGTTGCCTGCTGAAAACGAAGCTTAAATTGTTCTTCTTTTGACTCAGCGAGTTTTTTCTTCAATTCCGAATCGGTCATTTCACGGATTTCTTTTGCCCGCATGACTCATGACTCCTTGAACACAATTTTTGTCTTAATTGGTAACTTATGTGCAGCTCTGACCAATGCTTCTCGAGCCTGCTCCATATTGACCCCGGTGATTTCATACAAGACCTTTCCTGGACGTACGGGCGCCACCCAACCTGCCGGAGACCCTTTGCCTTTCCCCTGCCGGGTTTCTGCAGGTTTTTCGGTAAAGGGCTTATCAGGGAACATGCGTATATACACCTTCCCCCCCCTGCGTATGTGACGCATGATCGCAACACGGGCTGATTCAATCTGCTTATTGGAAATACGTCCATGCTCGAGGGCTTTCAACCCAATCTCACCAAAGGCTACTGAGGTGCCACGGTTTGCAGATCCTTTGGTAAAGTTCCGGTGTTGTTTTCGAAATTTGACTTTTTTCGGACTAAGCATGAGTTTTTACCTCATCAAGAATTTCACCTTTAAAAACCCAAACCTTGACTCCAATGACTCCATACGTGGTTTGGGCTATAGCATATCCGTAATCGATGTCAGCCCGTAATGTATGTAAAGGGACTCGTCCGTCACGGAACCATTCTGTCCTGGCTATATCAGCGCCTCCCAGTCGTCCTGAGCAGGATATCTTGATCCCTTCCGATCCAAATTTTCTGGCCATGCTGATGGTCCTTTTCATTGCCCGTCGAAAAGCAACCCGTCGCTCCAGCTGCATGGCCACATTCTCTGCAACCAATTGCGCCTCTGTCTCCGGCCGTCGAACCTCATTTACTTCGATAATAAATTCACGACCAAATTGTCCTTTCAAATCTGTCTTCAGCTTTTCTATTTCTGCACCTTTCCGGCCAATGACTATGCCAGGCCGGGCCGTATACACTATAATCCGTACCCGATCAGCAGCCCGTTCAATCTCTATCCTGGCAATTCCTGCATGGTACAGCTTTTTTTTGACGTACTTTCGTATCTTGTCATCTTCAAACACATATGCTGGATATGATTTACTGCTAAACCATCTGGATTGCCAGTTCTTATTATAACCGAGCCGAAATCCATAAGGATGAACTTTTTGCCCCAAAACCCATTCCTCCTAAAGTTCGTCGACAATCACGGTAATATGACTTGTCCTCTTCCGGATGCGCGTTGCACGTCCCATAGCCCGCGGCTTTATCCTTTTCCAGGTTGGCCCTTCATCAACATATACCTGCTTTACATATAAGGAATCGACATCCAAAGATGAAGTACTTTCTGCATTAGCCACCGCAGAATACAGCACCTTGTATATAGCTTTTGCCGGTTTTTTCCCGGTGAATTTTAATATATTCAAAGCGTTTTCCACTGGCTCGTTACGTATATTGTCCGCTACCAGACGTGTCTTACGCGGCGAAACACGGATGAATCGGGCTCGAGCTTTCACTTCCATGACATTCCCTCAACAGGCTACTTTTTACGGCCCTTTGCTTGACTCTTACGATCTCCGGCATGGCCATGAAAAGTACGCGTTGGGGCAAACTCTCCGAGTTTGTGTCCAACCATGTTTTCAGTGACAAATACCGGAATAAATTTACGACCATTATGCACTGCAAACGTCAGTCCTACCATCTCAGGTATAACAGTTGACCGCCGTGACCAGGTCTTGATCACACTCCGATCTTTATTTGCCTGTGCGGTATGAACTTTTTTTAACACATGGCCGTCAACAAAAGGGCCTTTTTTCAATGACCGCGGCATGGATCTCTCCTATTTTCGCTGGCGCTTTCTGACGATAAATTTTGAAGAAGGTTTTTTCTTATCCCGGGTCTTATATCCTTTCGTGGGTTTTCCCCAAGGGGTCACAGGATGTCGTCCACCTGAGCTACGTCCTTCACCGCCACCTAAAGGATGATCAACCGGATTCATGGCTACCCCACGTACTTGAGGACGCCGATTCAAATATCTATTGCGGCCTGCCTTCCCAATATTGATGCTTTCATGCTCAAGATTTCCGACTTGCCCAACCGTAGCGTAGCATGAGGACAAAACCTGCCGTATTTCGCCAGAGGGAAGCTTAACTAACGCATACTTCCCTTCTTTGTCCACAAGTTGAGCATAAGAGCCCGCAGATCTGCACATTTGACCTCCACGCCCTGGATACAGTTCCAAGTTATGGACCACAGTGCCCTGAGGTATCTTGGCGCAAGGAAGTGCATTTCCAGGGGTAATATCAGCCTTATCCCCGGCCATTACTTTATCTCCAACACGTATCCCTTTGGGGGCCAATATGTACCTTTTTTCCCCATCACTGTAATGCAAAAGGGCAATTCGGGAACTCCTATTGGGATCGTACTCTATTGTCGCCACCTTTGCAGGAATGTCACGCTTGCACCGCTTGAAATCAATCATGCGGTATCGACGTTTATGGCCACCTCCACGTCTGCGGGAAGTCAAACGCCCGTAATTGTTTCGGCCGCTCTTTCTGGGCAATCCATAGGTCAACGATGCTTCAGGCTCATTTTTACTGATCTCCTGAAAGTCAGACATAGTCTGGGCCCTGCGACCGGGCGATGTAGGCTTGAGATTTCGTACAGCCATAGCTAGACACCTTCAAAGTATTCTATTTTATCTCCAGGGGCCAAGCGAATGTACGCTTTTTTATAACCGGATTTGGACCCCACAGTCCTGCCGAAACGTTTGCGCAGACGAGGTTTTTTATTGGCCATATTTACATTGACCACCTGCACATCAAAGGCCTTTTCGACTGCATTCTTCACTGCGATTTTATTTGCCGATTTTTTGACTAAAAAAACGATCTGATTGTGTTTGTCCTTGATCTCGGTTGACTTTTCAGTCACCACCGGTCTGAGTATGATATCCGTGTAATCCATGGCTACTGCAACCTTTCTTCAAGATGCTCTACGACCTGAGGGGTAAGCACCAGCGTGTTGGTATTCAAGATATCGTACACCCCAAGCTGATTGTGTTCGATCACTTTGACATGTGGAACGTTTCTCGAGCCAAGAGAGAGATTGTTATCTTTTTTTGAAACAACAATCAACCCTTTTTCTAGATTCAGGGCATTTTGAACCTGAACAAAATCCTTTGTCTTCGAACTTGGCATACTCATATCATCGACGATGAGCAGTGACTGTTCAGAAACCTTTGCGCTCAAAGCCATCCGCAGTGCCAGTCGCTTCACTTTTTTATTCACTTTTACTGAGTAGTCCCGCATCATTGGGCCATGGGTAACTGCTCCACCAGTCCACAAAGGTGAACGAACTGTTCCCGCTCTGGCCCGTCCGGTACCCTTTTGTCTCCAAGGCTTTCGGCCTCCCCCACGAATCTTCGAACGATTCTTGACCCCTACTGTACCAGCCCTCTTTGCAGCCAGCTGGGCCTTGACCACCTGATGCAGGATTTCCGGTCGAACATCGACACTGAATATTTCCTCAGGCAAAGTCAGTTCGCCTACAGGATGGCTCTGTTTATCAATTACTTGTACAACTGGCATGATAAGCCCCTTAGCGCTGCTTGCGGATCATGACCACAGAATCCTTATGACCCGGTATTTGCCCCTTGATCAGCAAGAGATTGTCTTCTGCACGTACATCCACAACTTCAGCATTGGACACTGTCACCTGTTTGTTTCCCATTTGCCCGGCCATTTTTTTTCCCTTAAAGACACGGGCAGGATCAGCACATTGGCCAATAGCCCCTGGGCTACGGTGTACCTTGTGATGCCCATGTGTGGCCGGCAACCCTCGAAAGTTCCATCGCTTCATGACCCCGGCAAATCCTCGGCCTTTCGATTGCCCGCTGATTTTCACCCGTTCGCCTATTTGAAAGAGTTGAACATCCAGCACTTCACCGATGTCATATTCATGATTTTTTTCAGGGCGAAACTCTTTCGTATGCCGATATGACCCGGAATTGGCTTTGCCCTGATGTCCTTGCTCTGCCTTTGTCAGTTTTGAGGACGAAATAGCACCGTATCCCAGCTGTAAAGCAGCATACCCGTCCTTCTCTTCGTCTTTTACCTGCATCACCGGACAAGGTCCGGCTTCAACCACAGTCACCGGCACATATTTGCCGTCTTCAGTAAATATGCTGGTCATGCCGAGTTTTCTTCCAATGAGTCCTAACCCATTCATAGAGTCCTCACCTTAAAGCTTGATCTCCACATCGACGCCTGCAGGCAGGCTCAATTTTCCCAGAGCATCAACCGTTTGTTGCGTTGGCTCTAACAAGTCCAGCAGTCGTTTGTGGATACGCATTTCAAATTGTTCCCGCGACTTCTTGTTCACATGCACAGATCGATTCACTGTGACTTTATGTATCCGCGTCGGCAGGGGTATAGGACCGGCAATACTTGCACCTGTGTTGTGTGCTGAATCGACTATTTCAGACACGGCCTTGTCTAAAATTCGATAGTCGTAGGCCTTGAGCTTAATTCTGATACGATCACTGTTCATAGTTACCATTTGTAGTGCTCCTACTCCACGATCTCGGATACAACCCCGGCTCCAACCGTTCGCCCACCTTCCCGGATGGCAAAGCGCAAGCCGTGTTCCATGGCTATGGGCACAATCAACTCAACATCAAATGTCGCATTGTCTCCTGGCATGACCATCTCCACACCCTGGGCCAAGGTCACCACTCCTGTCACATCTGTCGTCCGAAAGTAAAATTGGGGCCGGTAGCCGGAGAAAAACGGCGTATGACGCCCTCCTTCTTCCTTCTTTAACACATATACCTCGGCCTTGAACTTCCGATGCGGAGTGATCGTCTTCGGACGGGCAAGAACCTGCCCCCGCTCTATCTCGTCCCGTTTTACTCCCCGCAGAAGAATCCCTACGTTGTCCCCGGCTTCACCTTGATCCAGGGTCTTACGGAACATCTCCACTCCAGTCACCACCGTCTTCCGGGTATCGGTCATACCCACTATCTCTATCTCTTCGCCAACTTTAATCACGCCCCGCTCGATTCGACCGGTAGCCACTGTTCCTCGGCCGGAGATGCTGAATACATCTTCAACCGGCATTAGAAACGGCTTGTCTTTGTCCCGTTGCGGTTCGGGGACATAATCGTCGATAGCGTCTAAAAGCTCAAAAATAGACTTGGCTTCCTCGCTGTTCGGATCGTCGCTCTCAAGGGCCTTTAACGCACTCCCGGAGATAACAGGTACGTCATCGCCGGGAAAATCGTATTCAGACAAGAGCTCCCTGACTTCAAGTTCAACAAGTTCCAACAATTCAGGATCGTCAACTAAGTCTACCTTGTTGAGGTATACAACCAAACTGGGGACACCGACCTGCCGAGCCAAAAGAATATGTTCTCTGGTCTGGGGCATGGGACCGTCAGTTGCTGCAACCACCAAAATGGCCCCATCCATCTGGGCCGCTCCAGTGATCATATTCTTGATATAGTCCGCGTGACCGGGACAATCTACATGTGCATAGTGTCGCTTAGCTGTCTCATACTCCACGTGGGCTGTGGCGATTGTGATTCCCCGCTCTTTCTCTTCCGGGGCCTTGTCAATCTGATCAAAGGGTATAAAATTTCCGCTCTTATTCTTTAAATACAGCATCTTGGTGATCGCTGCCGTGAGCGTGGTCTTGCCGTGGTCAATATGCCCCACAGTCCCTATGTTCACATGCGGCTTGCTCCGGGAAAACTTCTCTTTGGCCATACCTACCCCCTGCTTTTCTGAATTTTATCCGCCAGACTCGCTGGAACGCGTTCATAATGATCAAACTGCATACTAAATGTGGCTCTGCCCTGGGTGTATGACCGCAGGTCTGTAGAATATCCGAACATTTCTTTTAAGGGAACATTCGCCCGAATAATCTGAGCTCCCATCCGGGGTTCCATGCTTAATACCTTTCCCCTACGACCATTGAGATCACCCATCACATCTCCTGTATATTCATCCGGGGTGACTATCTCCACGGTCATAATCGGTTCAAGTATAACAGGACCGGCCTGCATGCAGGCCTCTTTTATAGCCATGGACCCGGCTATATAAAAAGCCTGTTCCGATGAATCCACTTCGTGTTGCGAGCCATCTACCAGGTTTACGTCCACATCTATTACCGGATGGCCGGAAAGGATCCCATTTTTCAACGCATCCCGAATCCCGCGATCTATTGCGGGTATATACTCTTTGGGGATCACTCCCCCGACGATCGAGTTCGTAAACAGGTACCCGGCACCTTCGTCAGCTGGTTTGACTTCCAGAACACAATGCCCGTACTGCCCTCGCCCTCCGGTCTGTTTCACGAACTTTTTGTCCACCCTGGTCGATTTGGTAATGCTTTCCCGGTATGCCACCTGGGGTTGACCTATATTCGCATCGACCTTGAACTCACGAACCAAACGATCAACAATAATTTCTATGTGCAGTTCACCCATCCCAGAAATAATAGTCTGCCCAGTCTCTTCATCTGTGCGGACCCGGAAAGAAGGATCTTCTTTGGACAGCTTCTGTAAGGCTTGGGACAAGGCGTCTCTGTCCTGCTTTGTCTTGGGCTCAATTGCAACATCGATAACCGGTTCCGGAAAATCCATTGTTTCCAATATGATTGGACGTTTTGGGTCGCACAATGAATCTCCGGTTCCCACTTGCTTCAGGCCCACAGCAGCAACAATATCCCCGGACCAGGCCTCCTTGATTTCTTCACGCTTATTGGAATGCATTTTGAGCAAACGTCCGATCCGCTCTTTCCGTCCGGTTTTCGCATTGAGCACTGTCATTCCACTTTCAATATGTCCGGAATATATACGAAGAAATGTTAAGTGCCCAACATACGGGTCAGTCATTAGTTTAAAGGCCAATGAACTCAATGGTGCATCGTCCCGACATTCGCATGCAGCATCTTCACCCTCTGGTGTTTTGCCTATAATGGCTGGCATGTCCTTGGGAGATGGAACAAATTCGACGATAGCATCCAGCAGGGGCTGAATCCCCTTATTTTTGAACGCAGATCCACACATTACAGGGCAAATACTGATATTTCGCACAGCCTTGCGCAGACCATCTTTAATCTCTTCCGGAGAAATATCCTCTCCGGCAACAAATTTTTCCAGAATCTCTTCATCTTCTTCAGCTATCGATTCGATCAGGTGTGCTCGCCAGGTCCTGGTGGATTCTTCCAGATCCTCAGGTATGTTTTCCGAAAAAGTCTTTTTCCCCATGCTTTGTTCGTCGAAATACAGTGCCTTGCCCTGGATAAGATCGACCACACCCTTAAAATCAACTTCTCCACCTATGGGTATCTGCAATGGAACGGGCTTGGCTTTCAGTCTGTCCCGGATCATGTCAACGACCCGAAAAAAATCAGCCCCGGTACGGTCCATTTTATTCACAAAGGCCATCCGCGGAACATGATATCGATCGGCCTGACGCCATACGGTTTCGGATTGGGGCTCAACCCCGCCAACAGCACAAAATACTGCGATGGCTCCGTCCAAAACCCGCAAAGCACGCTCGACTTCGACCGTAAAATCGACATGACCAGGGGTATCAATAATATTTATTCGATGATCCTTCCAAAAACAGGTTGTCGCCGCTGAGGTGATCGTAATGCCACGCTCCTGCTCCTGGACCATGAAATCCATTATGGCTTGGCCATCATGAACCTCGCCAATTTTATGGGACACACCTGAATAAAAAAGTATCCTTTCAGTCGTGGTGGTCTTTCCGGCGTCAATATGGGCCATAAAGCCAATATTACGCTGCTTGTTCAAGGGAATCGCACGGGCCACTTCGTATCCTTGTCCAATCGTTAGCTAAATGTTGTTTTCAAAGTTTAATCGGTCAACTCATGCACACCGCAGCAAACGAGGCTGATAAAAACTTAATTACCATCTATAGTGCGCAAAAGCCTTGTTCGCTTCCGCCATTCGATGTGTGTCTTCCCGTTTTTTGATTGCTCCGCCCCGGCTATTGTAGGCATCGATAAGTTCAGCAGTCATTTTTTTAGATATGCCTTTCTCCCCCCTGGATCGTGCTGCCTGAATCAGCCACCTGGACGCCAAAACTTCCTGGCGATCGGGCTTTACTTCCACAGGCACCTGGTAAGTGGCCCCGCCGACTCGGCGTGACTTCACTTCCAAGTGAGGCTTGACATTATTCACTGCCTGCTCAAAGGCCTTCAAACCATCTTCGCTCGTCTGTTGTCCGAGATCATCTATGGCCTGATACACTATCCTTTCAGCCAAACTTTTTTTCCCATCCCGCATGATCCTGTTGGTAAATTTGGCTACCAATCGGCTCTGAAACCGGGGATCAGGGAGCACTTGTCTTTTAGGCACTGGTCCTTTTCTTGGCATTGTCCTCTTCTCCTGACGTATAACTTACTTGGGACGTTTGGCCCCATACTTGGAACGGCTCTGGCGGCGATCCTGTACCCCCGCTGTATCCAAAGAGCCCCGTACGACTGTATATCGAACTCCAGGCAGATCTTTCACCCGCCCTCCGCGGACCAAAACAACGGAGTGCTCTTGCAGGTTGTGACCTTCACCTGGTATATAAGAGGTAACTTCAATCCCATTCGTCAACCGGACCCTGGCCACCTTTCGCAAGGCAGAGTTCGGTTTCTTCGGAGTGGTGGTATAGACCCGAACGCATACACCCCTTCTTTGGGGGCACTCCTGCAGTGCCGCCCTTTTTTTGGTGGCCACCACCTTTTTGCGTTGTTTGTTGATCAGCTGATTGATGGTTGGCATTGGTCCTCCATTATGACTGTTCTCGAAAAGCTGATTTTTTTACTATATCCACGCATAGCTGTCAATGCTCAAAGTACACCTTTTTCTTGGAGAATGCCCTCGTTTAGATGTTTGCGGGCATTCTCCCGGTTTTTCTATGGGCCCTTGCTATTCTCGATCTTCATCCTGTTCACGATGTTCATTGCTCAGTTCATCTAAAAAACTGTCAGGTTTTTCAGGCTGTTCCGGCACCCGAATATCCAGATTCATATACGGTCGAAACCCGGTACCGGCAGGAATGACCCGGCCAACAATGACATTCTCCTTGAGCCCTTGCAAATAGTCGATCTTTGATTGCATGGCTGCATCAGTGAGCACCTTGGTCGTTTCCTGGAAGGAAGCGGCTGAAATGAACGAGTCTGTACTCAAGGATGCCTGGGTGATGCCCAGGACAAGGGGCTGCGCTGTTGCCGGCTTCAGCCCTTGGCGAATGGCCTTTGTATTGCCTTCCATAAAGGCCAGCTTATCCACTTGTTCTCCCAAAAGGAAGCCTGTATCCCCAGATTCAGTGACACTCACCTTTTTCAACATTTGACGGACAATAATCTCAATATGTTTGTCATTGATGTGTACCCCTTGAAACCGGTAAACATCCTGGACTTCATCCACCAGATACTTGGCCAGATATTTTTCGCCTTTGATTTTCAGCAGATCATGGAGTTCAGGCGCACCTTCAGTTAAAAACTCTCCAGCTTCGACAAAATCGCCTTCCTGGACCGTTATATGCTTCCCCTTAGGTACCAGGTACTCTTTGGCATCTCCTGCCTCAGGGGTAACGATAATCTTCCGCTTCCCCTTCACGTCCGGGCCAAAACTGACCGTGCCTTCGATTTCAGAGATGACCGCAAGATCCTTCGGCTTTCTGACTTCAAACAGTTCAGCGACCCGTGGCAAACCGCCGACAATATCTTTAATCTTTGCACTTTCCCGAGGTTTCCGGGCCAAGACATCTCCGGCATGAACAACATCCCCGTCCTTCACCATAAGGATAGCTCCCACCGGAAGATGATAAATGGCTTCTGTTGCTGTTCCCGGATGCGTAAGGACATTGCCCTCTTCATCGCACAACGAGAGATTCGGCCGATAGTTGGTGGACCGATATTCAATGATGGTCTTGGTGGCCCGATTTGTTGTTTCATCAACTTTTTCCTGATATGTCTTACCTTCAACAATATCCGAAAAACGAACCACTCCTGAAACATTGGTCACAAAAGGTTCCTGAAAGGGATCCCATTCAGCCAGGACTGTATTTTTTTCCACTGTGTCACCGGCCTGGACGTACAGCTTAGCGCCCGCTGGCAAAGTATACCGTTCACGCTCCCGGCCTTGGTTGTCTACGATACCGATCTGACCATTGCGGCCCATGACCATGAGCTGCCCTTCTTTGTTCATCACCGTCCGCACGCCGCTTAAAGTGATCTGTCCGGGGTAACCGGCCACAATGGATGATTGTTCGATTTCCTTGGACGCCGTTCCCCCTATGTGGAAGGTACGCATTGTTAACTGGGTCCCGGGCTCACCGATTGACTGGGCCGCTATGATGCCCACTGATTCGCCGACATTGATTAAGTGTCCCCGGGCCAAATCCCGGCCGTAACAATAGGCGCACACTCCTTGCTTGCTCTGACAGGTGAGGACGGAGCGGATGACCACAGAATGAACCCCGGCATCATCTATGCTCCGGGCGGTCTGCTCATCGATGAGTGTATTGGCCTCTACCAGAAGTTCTTCTGTCTCCGGATGATAGACATCAAACATGGCCAAACGGCCCAGAATACGTTCTGTGAGATTCTCCTGCCGTTCTCCCGGCACACTGGGTCTGGTGATTTCAATTCCATCAACGGTTCCGCAATCAAGTTCAGTAACGATAACATCCTGGACTACATCCACAAGCCGACGAGTCAGATATCCGGAGTTTGCTGTCTTTAATGCAGTATCTGCAAGGCCTTTTCGCGCCCCATGGGTTGAGGTGAAGTATTCCAAGACGCTGAGGCCCTCACGAAAGGAAGAGGTGATGGGCGTCTCTATGATTTCCCCGGATGGTTTGGCCATCAACCCGCGCATTCCGGCCAGCTGCCGCATCTGGTCCGCATTACCCCGGGACCCGGACGTACTCATCATAAAAATAGGGTTATAACTCTCCTCGCGGACTGTTTCCCCGGTTTTGGGATTGACCACTGTGTCCTGGGATATTTCCTGCATCATGGCTTTGGCCACATCATTCGTGGTCTTGGTCCAGACATCAATTACCTTGTTGTATCGTTCCGTTCGGGTAATAATCCCTTCCTGATGCTGGGTATGAATAGCCTCAGCTTCCGCTTGCGCCTCGGACAAAAGACGCCTCTTCTCTTCCGGCACCTGGAGATCCTGAACAGATATGGTCAGTCCGGCCTGGGTTGAATACTCAAACCCCAAATCTTTGAGCCGATCGCTCAAAATAACCGATGCCTTGGTCCCAGCTAACTGATATGCCTGTGCCACCAGCCGAGCGATTGCCTTTTTATTTAACACAGTATTGACCAGATCAAAGGGTACTTTTTCCGGCAGGATTTGCCCGATGATGATTCTGCCCGCTGATGTATCAACCAATCGCCCCTCCATCCGAACCTTGATCCGGGCATGCAAAGATATGACTTTTGCATCGTAGGCACAGATGACCTCGTCCGATGAAGAAAATACCTTGCCTTCTCCGGGCTCAAAAGATCTGGTCAGACTCAAGTAGTACAAGCCAAGGACGATGTCTTGGGATGGCAAAATGACTGGATCACCATTCGCCGGCGACAAGATGTTGTTTGTAGACATCATCAGCACTCGGCACTCAATACGTGCTTCTACGGACAAGGGCACATGCACAGCCATTTGGTCCCCGTCAAAGTCGGCATTGTATGGGGCACATACAAGAGGATGGAGCTGGATGGCCTTGCCTTCGACCAAAATAGGCTCAAAGGCCTGGATCCCCAGCCTGTGCAATGTGGGAGCACGATTGAGCAGAATCGGATATTCCTGGACCACTTCTTCCAGCATATCCCACACAACCACATCTTCGCGCTCAACCATCCGTTTCGCGCCCTTAATCGTGCTGGCATAGCCCTGTTCTTCCAGCTTGGAATAGATAAAAGGCTTCAGCAACTCCAAAGCCATCTTCTTGGGTAAACCGCACTGATGAAGTTTGAGTTTCGGGCCGACCACAATCACAGAGCGGCCGGAATAATCAACCCGTTTGCCGAGGAGATTTTGTCTGAACCGGCCCTGTTTTCCCTTGATCATGTCGCTTAATGACTTCAGTGGCCGTCCATTGGTCCCGGAAATGGCCTTTCCCCTTCGTCCGTTGTCCAGCAAGGCGTCCACAGCCTCCTGGAGCATCCGTTTTTCATTGCGAATAATGATATCCGGTGCACCAAGTTCCAGAAGTCGCTTAAGACGATTATTCCGGTTGATAACCCTCCGGTACAGATCATTGAGATCTGAGGTTGCAAAACGACCTCCATCCAAAGGGACTAAGGGCCGAAGTTCAGGAGGAATTACCGGCACCACCTCCAAAATCATCCATTCCGGGTGATTGCCTGAATCCAGAAAGGCTTCCACTATTTTCAACCGCTTGGAGAGCTTTTTCTTTTTGGCCTGGGAGCGGGTTGTCATGGAGTCTTCCTTCAGCTCGGTCCGCAACTGCTCCAGATTGAGATCTTCCAGAAGCTCCTTAATAGCTTCAGCCCCCATACCGACCCGAAAAGCCTGTTCCCCATAGGCTTCGAGCAGCTGGACGTAATGATCCTCGTTTAAGAGCTGATATTTCTTTAAGGTGGTTTGCACGGGATCCAATACGATATACGAATCGAAATAAAGTACCTTCTCCACGTCAGCCATGGTCATGTCCAAAAGGCTGGCTATCTTGGAGGGCATACTCTTCAAAAACCAAATATGGGCCACTGGAGCGGCAAGTTCTATATGAGCCATTCGATCTCTGCGCACCTTGGAAGCAATTACCTCGACTCCACACTTTTCGCAGACGATCCCACGATGCTTCATGCGCTTATATTTTCCGCAATTGCACTCGTAGTCCTTGACCGGGCCGAAGATTTTGGCGCAAAACAGGCCATCACGTTCAGGCTTGAAGGTCCTATAGTTTATAGTTTCTGGCTTCTTCACCTCACCGAAGGACCATTCCCGTATGGTTTCCGGCGAAGCCATAGAAACCTGGATTCCCCTCAGATTTTGACTTTTGATCTGGCTTTCTGCCGAACCGTGCATAGTAAACAGGTCGTCGAGTGTCATGTGTGCCATCACCCCTTGACTTGCATAAAAGGATTCAGCCTGAGTTTTCCCAGGCCGGAAAAACACTTCGTTAACATAGAAATAATGTTCGCCTCCTGGACACTTCTTTGGTACAAGCCCCTCCAGTTCGTCGGCAATAGCCTTACGGCCATCAAACGGACATAACGAAGTATATATACAAACGCTGGGATTTCAGTACGTGCCCCCATAGCTCTGACAGGCCTGAACGAACATCCCAGCGTTTGGAAGTCTTTCTCTTTCCGTTTGACGCAGAGACACTATTTCTTTTTCTTTTTGTCTTCACTGAGCAAGGTCACATCCAGGCCCAAGGCCATAAGTTCTTTGACCAAAACATTAAAGGATTCAGGCATGGCTGTTGTGAGATAGTTCTCCCCTTTCACAATATTTTCATACATTTTGACCCGGCCATGGACATCGTCGGACTTTACAGTCAAAAACTCTTGAAGCAAATAGGCTGCGCCATATGCCTCAAGTGCCCACACCTCCATCTCTCCCAAACGCTGTCCACCGAACTGGGCCTTGCCGCCCAGTGGCTGCTGGGTGACCAAGGAATAGGGGCCGGTTGACCGGGCATGAATTTTCTCGTCCACTAAGTGATGGAGCTTGAGAATATACATGTAGCCTACAGTTACTGGATTGTGGAATTGCTCGCCGGTCCGGCCGTCAAAAAGGGTGGATTTGCCGCTGCTCGGCAAACCTGCTTTATCCAATAATGACCAGATTTCATCTTCATGGGCCCCATCAAATACAGGCGTACGGGTATAGATCCCTTTGCGCAGGTCTTGTACTGAACGTATCAACTCCTCGTCGCTCATCTCATCCACCAAAGTGGCTATCTCTTCGGTCTGAAAGACCTCCTTGACTTCCTGCCGGAGCTCCTCAAGAGGGATCTGGGCGGAGGTCATGTCCGCAAGACGCCGTCCCAATTCTTTGGCCGCCCATCCCAAGTGGGTTTCCATGATCTGCCCGATATTCATTCGTGATGGCACGCCCAAAGGATTGAGCACTATGTCCACCGGAGTTCCGTTTTCAAAAAAAGGCATGTCTTCTTCCGGCAAAATACAGGACACCACCCCCTTGTTTCCATGCCGGCCGGCCATTTTATCCCCGACGTTGAGCTTTCGCTTGATGGCCACATATACCTTGACCATCTTGATAACACCCGGGGGCATGTCATCGCCTTCAGTCAACTTTTCACGTTTGCGCTCGTAGATATCTTTTACGAATTGCAATTCGTCTTCATAACTTTTTAAAAGCTCATCAACAGATTCATTTGTCTCTTTACTGACAAAGGCCTGGCGTAGTTTTTTGACCGGAAGTTTTGCAAACTGTTCCTGGCGCAGCGGCTTGTTGGCTTCAGCTATGACCTCTCCCTTATCCGTACCCATTAAGGATTTGGACAAACTTTTGCCTTCAATAACCATCCATATCCGTTGCCGGATGGACACGGTCAGTCCACTCACGTGCATTTGTTCCTTTCGGTCCAGTATATGCAGATCCTGATCTTCTATGGTCTTGGTCCGGTCATCCTTTTCCGCAGATCGTCGATTGAACACTCTGACATCCAGAACTGTACCATCAATTCCTGGTGGTACCTTTAAAGACGTATTCTTCACATCCCGGGCCTTATCTCCGAATATAGCCCGCAAGAGGCGCTCTTCAGGCGTCAGTTGGGTCTCCCCCTTGGGCGTGATTTTCCCCACCAGGATGTCGTCCTGCTTAATTTTAGCGCCTATGCGCACAATCCCGCTCTCATCCAGATTGCGCAGCATTTCTTCACTCACATTTGGAATATCCCGGGTAATCTCCTCTGGCCCAAGCTTGGTGTCCCGGGCCAAGACTTCGAATTCCTCGATATGGACCGAAGTGAATACATCTTCTTTGACGCAACGCTCTGAAATGAGGATAGCATCCTCAAAGTTGTATCCACACCAGGGCATGAAGGCCACAATGAGGTTCTTACCCAAAGCCAGTTCCCCATCGCGGGTACATGGTCCGTCAGCTAGAATATCCCCTGTGATGACCTCTTGCCCCATCTGAACCCGCGGGGTCTGACCGAAGCAGCTGTTCTGGTTTGATTTGTGGAATTTTTGCAATTCATAAACCTGAACATTTCCGGACTTGGGAGCAACATTGCCTTTGTAAGCAACAACAATATGCTTTGCATCCACATAATTGACCACCCC
The DNA here is from genome assembly GCA_964479235.1 of uncultured Desulfohalobiaceae bacterium. Lineage (GTDB taxonomy): Bacteria > Desulfobacterota > Desulfovibrionia > Desulfovibrionales > Desulfothermaceae > Desulfovermiculus. The sequence continues at coordinate 7,020 of CAYZLB010000006.1, read as the reverse complement.
GTCGGTCTCGGCCAGGATACAATTTCCTGAGTCCCGGGCTACTTTAGCCTCCATCCCGGTCCCTACCAAGGGCGGCTCGCTTTGCAAAAGCGGCACCGCCTGCCGCTGCATGTTGGAACCCATCAGGGCCCGGTTTGCGTCGTCATGCTCCAGAAAAGGAATTAACGCCGCTGAAACTGACACAATCTGGCTGGGGGCAATATCCATGAGGGTGATCCGGTCCTTCGGCACCAGGGCGAATTCACCGCCTTCACGAGCTGCCACCTGGTCGTTGACGAATTGCTTGTTTTCGTCGAGTTGCGCATTGGCCTGGGCTATAATTTCCGAGCTTTCACCTGAGGCGTCTTTGTAAATGATCTCATTGAGAACCCGCCCCTCCTTGGCCACCCGGTACGGTGTCTCAATAAACCCGAATCGGTTCACCTGAGCGTAAGTCGTCAGAGAAACAATAAGGCCGATGTTCGGACCTTCCGGGGTTTCAATTGGGCATATACGTCCATAATGGCTTGGATGCACGTCCCGAACTTCAAATCCTGCACGTTCCCTGGTCAATCCACCCGGCCCAAGGGCCGATAGACGCCGTTTATGAGTTACTTCCGATAATGGGTTTGTTTGATCCATAAACTGAGAGAGCTGCGAGGTTCCAAAGAACTCCTTGACTACAGCAGTCACCGGCTTTGGATTAATCAAATCATGGGGCATAAGCGTCGCGACTTCCTGCTGCGTCATCCGCTCCTTAATTGCCCGCTCCATGCGGACCAACCCAATGCGATATTGATTCTCAACCAGCTCGCCTACCGGACGGACCCGGCGATTGCCCAAATGATCTATATCATCAGCTGGTCCGTGTGACTCTTTGAGGAACACCAGATGCTTGATCGCCAGCAGTATATCCTCATTGCTCAGCACACGGTGATCAAGGGGCTGATCAAGTCCCAACCGATGATTCAGTTTATATCGACCGACTGGAGAAAGATCATAATAATCGGAATTTCTAAAAATATTTTCAAAAAAAGATGCAGCAACTTCCGGGGTTGGAGGTGAACTTGGGCGCAATCGGCGGTAAATTTCGATCTGGGCCGACTGCCTGTCTGTCGTCTTGTCCATCTCCAGGGTATCCCGGATGCAGGTCGAGACTTCTACGCCCTGCGTGTGCAGAACATCTATTTGCTGCTGCTCGTATTTGGTCATCAAGTCCACAAGTTCAGGTGTAACCGGGTCCCCGGTCTCAGCCAACAATTCTCCAGTATCCGGCTCAACCACATCCTGGGCCAGATATTCGGACAGGAAGGAATGCGGATCTACTTCCAATCGATCGATGTTGTTTTTTAATATCCTTTTCCAGGCCCCACGGGTGATCTCTTTCCCGCTGGAGACCAAGAGCTTTCCCTCCGAAGTGTATATATCGGCAAACGCACTTTCCCGGCGAATCAAATTCGGATCAAGAATCCGAAAAACCTTATCTCCCTCCAGAATGTATGACTCGGTTTTATAGAAATAGTGTAGTATTTCCTCTTTGGTCAGCCCCATTGCCTTTAAAAGTATGGTCACAGGCATTTTTCGTCGGCGATCTATACGTACATAAAGTATATCCTTATGATCGAAGTCAAAATCCAGCCATGACCCGCGCATGGGAATTATGCGACAGCTGTACAATACTTTGCGGCTCACATGAGTTTTGCCTGAGTCATGGTCAAACAGTATGCCTGGTGATCGCTGCAACTGATTAACAATGACCCGCTCGGTTCCGTTAATGATGAAAGTCGCTTTTCCGGTCATCAAAGGGATATTCCCAAAATATATATCCTGTTCCTTAATATCCCGTATACTGCGCGTATCCGTTTCTTCATCCACATCATAAACAATGAGCCTGACCTTCAGCCGAATAGGTACCTCATAGCTCAGGCCCTTGGCCAAACATTCTTCCTTATCGTATTTTGGCTCTCCCACCTCATAGCTGACATATTCCAAGGTCGCGGTTTGATAAAAGTCTTCGATAGGGAAAACTGATCGAAAAGCCCCTTCCAAACCAGTGTCCTCACGACTGGCCGGCGGCACATCGCGCTGCAGAAAGTCATGAAAGGATTCCAGCTGCAGACGCAAAAGATGAGGGATATCCAAAACCCGCCCGATCCGGCCAAATCTTTTAACCAATTGAGTCATTTCGTCCCCTTCTAGGCTCATATTTGCGATTGACGAAGACTGAGTTTATTTTGTATTCTATTCAAAATGACGTAATTCAAAAAGAAAAATGTAGAGGAAGAACTGTTATACTAGGGAAGGGCTGTCATTTTTACAGTGACAAGACCAAAGAACACGCTTATCTTAGATAAGCGTGTTCTTTGGTGAACGATTCGTGCTGCAAAGAGCAGCGATTTACTTGAGATCAACCTTTGCGCCGACTTCTTCAAGCTGCTTTTTTATATCATTTGCATCATCTTTTGCTGCTGCTTCCTTAATGGTAGACGGCAGCTCATCGACCTTTGCCTTAGCCTCTTTGAGTCCAAGTCCGGTGATTGCACGAATTGCTTTTATGACTGCAATCTTATTACTTCCTACCTCAGTAAGTACAACTTCAAATTCGGTCTTTTCTTCTTCTTCCTCAGCTGCTGCGCCTTCTGCTCCCCCAGCAACCATCCCTGCCATTGGAGCCATTGGGGCTGCAGCGGAAACGCCAAACTTTTCTTCCAGTTCCTTGATAAATTCAGACAGCTCTAGAACTGTCATATTTGAAATAAAGTCGACAACTTGTTCTTTTGTTACATCTGACATTGAATCCTCCTTGGTTCCATGCATGGCTTTGGCTTTTTAGGCCTGAGCATTTTCCTTTTGTTCTTTGATTCCATTGAGGGCATAGAGCATATTTCGCAACATATTGGCAAACAATCCAACAAAATTACCTGGAACGGCATTCATTGTCCCCATCATCATTGACAATAGCTGTTCCCTCCCAGGAAGCTTTGACAAGGCCTCAATATCATCAGCCGAGAGCATCTTTCCCTCATAGCTGCCAAAGCGCACAAAAAACTTTTTATTTTCCTTGGCAAACTTTGATAATACCTTTGCAGCGACAACTGGATCATCGTACCCCAAAGCCAGAGCACAACATTCTTTAAATTCATCTTTTATCACTGCATGAGGACTGTCATCTAAGGCTAAACGGGCAAGGGTGTTCTTCACCACTTGATAATGAACACCCTCTTCCCTGAGTCGGCTGCGCAACGTCTCCAGCTCTTCCACCTTGAGTCCACGAAAATCGGTGACCAAGGCGATGCTGGCTTGTCCGACCCGATCACTGAGCTGCTCTATGACTTGCTTTTTCTCTGACCTGTTCACTCTGACCTCCACGATAAAAGGAGCAAAGCCAAAGCCTGTCTCGACAGGAAATTAAGGCTGGGCCACCTGTTGTCTTTGACTCTTTTCCTGGTTGCGGATTCGTTGTTTACTCCAGAAATTTTCGTATCGAGTTGGGATCAATCTTTACCCCGGGCCCCATTGTGGTGGATAAGGCTAACGCCCTAAAATACGTGCCCTTAGCTGAACTCGGTTTGGCCTTATTAAGAGAATCCAATAAGATTCGCAAGTTGTCTCGAATCTTCTCAGGTCCAAATGAAACTTTACCCAGAGGTGCGTGAACTACACCAGCTTTATCAACCCTGAACTCGACTTTACCAGCCTTAATCTCTAAAATCGCCTTTCCAATATCAAACGTAACTGTTCCTGTTTTGGCATTCGGCATCATTCCTCGAGGACCAAGAATTCGCCCGATTTTGCCCACAACCGACATCATGTCCGGTGTAGCAACGGCTTTGTCGAAATCCAACCAACCTTGTTGAATTTGTTGGACCAGATCATCGCTGCCAACCACATCTGCTCCGGCTGCGCGGGCTTCTTCTTCTTTCTCACCCTTACAAAAGGCAACAACCCGAACCTGTTTTCCGAGCCCATGTGGTAAACTCACGCCACCACGAACCATTTGATCAGAATGTTTCGGATTGACTCCCAGGCAGACCGCTACATCAACACTCTCATCAAAGGAAGCATATGCCGATTCCAGTGTCAGGTTTATCCCTTCATCCATGGGATATCGGCTTTGTCTATCGATGAGCTTTTGGGATTGTTGATATTTTTTCCCATGTTTTGGCATCTCGTAACTCCAGCTATTTTGCTACTTCGATTCCCATGCTCCGGGCTGTGCCAAGAATGGTTTGCACGGCTGATTCCAGACTCGTGGCATTCAAATCCGGCATTTTCAACTGAGCTATCTCCTGCACACTTTCCTTGCTCACCTTGCCAACTTTATCTTTGTGCGGCTCACTGGATCCTCGATCCACTTTGGCAGCCTTTTTGAGCAAAACAGCAGCTGGAGGTGTTTTGGTAATAAAACTAAAGGACCTGTCGCCAAATACGGTGATCACAACTGGAATGATCATCCCCTTCTGATCCTGCGTCTTGGCATTAAAGGCCTTACAAAACTCCATGATATTTACTCCGTGCTGACCCAGTGCCGGACCAACTGGCGGAGATGGATTTGCAGAGCCAGCAGGTATCTGGAGCTTGATTTTTGCCAGTATTTTCTTGGCCATTAGAGTTCCTCTCTTTCTCGGGCTAAAATGACAGCAATAAGGTCGAAATGCTTGTTCACTGAAGGAATCAGCAGCCCATCATTTTTCAACTGCCACATTTCTATTATTGACTTTTTGTAACCTGAACAAAATCAAGTTCAACTGGTGTATTGCGCCCGAAAATTGACACAGATACTTTTAACTTTCCTTTATCAAAATTCACTTCTTCAACATAGGCATCAAAGTTGGCAAATGGACCATCAATAACCTGTACCTTGTCCCCTGGATAAAAACTAAATTTGGGTCTTGCCTGATCTTTTCGTGATTCTATAGTTTCAAGCAAACGATTAGCTTCCGCATCACTAAGAGGAATCGGTTTTTCCTTGTCCCCGATAAATCCTGAGACTCGTGGTATAGTTTGTATTAAATGCCATGACTCATCAGTAAGATGCATTTTTACTAATACATATCCTGGGTAAAACTTTCTGGTAGTCGTTTTTTTCTGGCCTTTCACCATTTCCACAATTTTTTCAGTAGGTACTATAGCTTCTTCTATAAGTCCTTTCACCTTGTCTTTCCGGATAAGTTCCAGTAGAGTTTTCTCAACACGCTGTTCATACCCAGATAAAGTCTGTACTATATACCAACGAGACGTATGTCCATTACTTTTCATGCATATGGCCTAAGGGAGTATAACTTCGAGAATTTTAGACAATGCAACGTCCACAATTCCGAGAAACACAGCAATCAAACTGACAAGAAATACAACAGATCCACATGTAGCCAATGTTTGCTTTTGGCTAGGGTAGGTCACCTTTTTCATTTCAATCTTTGACTGCTCGAAGAATTCCCGAAATCTGAGGACTTTTTCCCGCAGACTTGGTGAAGCCTTTGCCTCAGCTTGGTTTTTTTTGGCTTTTTTTTTGGCCATAATATTCTTTGGCAGGCCAGGAGGGATTCGAACCCCCAGCCCTCGGATTTGGAGTCCGATGCTCTACCAATTCGAGCTACTGGCCTGCATTAGGTTGAATTTTTTATTCAGCCGGAGGGTACTCTGGCCAAATATTTATTTTCCTTCTTTGTGTGGCAGATGCCGACCACAAAACGGACAATATTTCTTCAGCTCGAGCTTTGCAGTCGTATTTTTTTTATTCTTAAACGTAGAATAATTACGACGCTTGCACTCAGAACATCGAAGCTGAACTTTTACTCGCATAGATTACTCCACGATCTCGGATACAACCCCGGCTCCAACCGTTCGCCCACCTTCCCGGATGGCAAAGCGCAAGCCGTGTTCCATGGCTATGGGCACAATCAACTCAACATCAAATGTCGCATTGTCTCCTGGCATGACCATCTCCACACCCTGGGCCAAGGTCACCACTCCTGTCACATCTGTCGTCCGAAAGTAAAATTGGGGCCGGTAGCCGGAGAAAAACGGCGTATGACGCCCTCCTTCTTCCTTCTTTAACACATATACCTCGGCCTTGAACTTCCGATGCGGAGTGATCGTCTTCGGACGGGCAAGAACCTGCCCCCGCTCTATCTCGTCCCGTTTTACTCCCCGCAGAAGAATCCCTACGTTGTCCCCGGCTTCACCTTGATCCAGGGTCTTACGGAACATCTCCACTCCAGTCACCACCGTCTTCCGGGTATCGGTCATACCCACTATCTCTATCTCTTCGCCAACTTTAATCACGCCCCGCTCGATTCGACCGGTAGCCACTGTTCCTCGGCCGGAGATGCTGAATACATCTTCAACCGGCATTAGAAACGGCTTGTCTTTGTCCCGTTGCGGTTCGGGGACATAATCGTCGATAGCGTCTAAAAGCTCAAAAATAGACTTGGCTTCCTCGCTGTTCGGATCGTCGCTCTCAAGGGCCTTTAACGCACTCCCGGAGATAACAGGTACGTCATCGCCGGGAAAATCGTATTCAGACAAGAGCTCCCTGACTTCAAGTTCAACAAGTTCCAACAATTCAGGATCGTCAACTAAGTCTACCTTGTTGAGGTATACAACCAAACTGGGGACACCGACCTGCCGAGCCAAAAGAATATGTTCTCTGGTCTGGGGCATGGGACCGTCAGTTGCTGCAACCACCAAAATGGCCCCATCCATCTGGGCCGCTCCAGTGATCATATTCTTGATATAGTCCGCGTGACCGGGACAATCTACATGTGCATAGTGTCGCTTAGCTGTCTCATACTCCACGTGGGCTGTGGCGATTGTGATTCCCCGCTCTTTCTCTTCCGGGGCCTTGTCAATCTGATCAAAGGGTATAAAATTTCCGCTCTTATTCTTTAAATACAGCATCTTGGTGATCGCTGCCGTGAGCGTGGTCTTGCCGTGGTCAATATGCCCCACAGTCCCTATGTTCACATGCGGCTTGCTCCGGGAAAACTTCTCTTTGGCCATACCTACCCCCTGCTTTTCTGAATTTTATCCGCCAGACTC
>CAYZLB010000005.1:3663-46778 GCA_964479235.1 uncultured Desulfohalobiaceae bacterium | reverse complement strand
CTGCAAAATCCCGGCGATCAACCGTCATGATCTGGTTTGTATCCAGCCATTCAGCCGATACCACCAAGGAGGCATCGGCAAGATCCATTGGGTGGTCTGCATAGGTGTCCATCAGGGCAAAGGCCCTGAACAACTGCTCCTGCTGCAATTGGGCAACCTGCACTCCGCCCCGGGATATAAACAATCGAAGGTTTGCGGATGCTTTTGTACCGGGCCCCAAAAGATGGAAAGCCTCTGTTAAAACCGGCACAGTGGTCATCAATATATCCTGGATTGTGGCTAAGATGTCCACACATAGCCGATGGTAGACGTCACGAGGTTCGAACAATGCCACAAAAGGTCCGGTATCAACAAGAATCATGACCTTCCCGCAATATCTTTTTTATCCCCTCCTTGGCGTGAGCAGACGAAACCCTGGCTTCTCCGCCTGGACCAAGATCCAAGGAGGTAAAAATTTCATAAGGACTCATCCCAGCATCCCGGTCCAGATTTTGAGCTAAAGTACGTATACCTTCTTTTACCACTTGAGTAACGGTCAATTGGGTCCTGTTCAGTATTGATCGCAAGATATCTTCCGTCTCATTGTCTAAGCGGACCGATCTGATGGCCATACATTCACCTATGATAAGTACGAAGATTTGTAATACATAATGTATTACACACATACCACACTGTCAAGAGCTTGATCAGAGACAAAACCCGTAACTTCTCATCTCCACTTCCAGCCACTGAATCCATTCGTGCACTCCTTCTCCGGTCTTGCAGGACAGGGGCAGGACATTCATTCCCAGGTTGAGCTGTCCGGCCCGCTTCCGGAGCACATGAAGATCTAAGTCAAAGATACCCAACGCATCGATCTTATTTACCACCAAGGCCTGGCATTTGGTGAACATGAGCGGATACTTCAACGGCTTGTCGTCACCTTCCGGGACACTTAATATCATGGCCGAAGCGTGGGCTCCAGTGTCGAACTCTGCCGGGCAGACCAGATTGCCCACATTTTCGACAATAAATCCGGCCAACTCCCGGGTATCGACATCCATATCCAATTGTCCTTGGCTCATTGCTTGGTCCAGCAGTTGGGCAATACTGCTCTGCAGACCTGCATAGACAGTTTGCAGACGCTTGCGGAAATCCTCATTTAGATCTCCCATTTCCTGGGCAATATTTCCGATAGGACATCCCCCCCGGCATTTGTTCTGGTCAACCCTCATGCCCTGGCGGGCTCAACGAAGTATGATAAATGATTTCGATCCCGATACCGCTTGGGAACAGAGAAAAAAGCGGTTACCCAATCAGATCCTGATAACTATTAGCTAATAACAGTTTTTCATACAAAAGTCCTCCTTATAGTAGACCGGTCGTATACTTTATGTCAAAACCATTGCGACCGAACCTCGCAATGGTTTTTTGTTCTTGCAAAATAGCTACAAGGCACTAGCCCTGAGCAGTTGAGACTTTGAGTTCGGCAAAGGTCTTTATCTCGGCCAGAATTCTGGTAGAGGCGTCCAAAAGCTCCATGGCTACAGCCGCTCCGGTTCCTTCGCCCAACCGGAACTCAAGATCCAGCAAGGGATCCAGACCAAGCCTTTCGTGCATGTAGGTGTGGCCTTTTTCCACCGACAGGTGGCTGGGAAACAAATATTCTTTGGCCCCAGGCGCGATCTGGCATCCGATCAAAGCTCCGGCCGTGGCAATCAGTCCGTCACAGACCACCGGGACTTTATGCACCGCCGCCCCGATCACCAACCCAGCCAACCCTCCGATCTCCAAGCCTCCGACCTTGGCCAGAACATCGAGAGGATCTCTGGGATCCGGGCTGTTCACTTCCAGGGCCCGTTCAATAACCTGAATCTTATGCCGCAGACGTTCATCATCCAGGCCTGTTCCCCGGCCAGTGAGCCTGGCCACAGGAAGGCCGGAAAACGCAGCGATAATGGCCGTACTCGGGGTGGTATTGCCAATACCCATATCTCCTGTACCCAATATGTCCAGGCCTTGATGAACAAGATCCTCAACTATAGCAATCCCGGCCCAGATGCTTTGCTCGGCTTCATCTCTGGTTAAAGCCGGCCCATGGACCATATTCCTTGTTCCCTTGCGTACCTTGGCATGCACAATGGGCAGTTGGGGATCGAATTCCCAGTTCACCCCAAGGTCGGCCACCAAAACCCTGGCTCCGGCATGCCGGGCCAGAACATTGATGGATGCACCGTTGTCGACAAAGGCATGGACCATTTGGGGCGTCACCTCTTGGGGATACAGACTCACGTCCTCGGCCACAACCCCATGGTCCCCGGCACAGGTCACAATATATTTGTTTTTCAGCAAAACGTTCAAAGTCCCCTTGATCCCGGCCAGCCTGGCTGCCGTTCCTTCGAGTTTTCCCAAACTTCCCTTGGGCCGGACTTGTTCACTCAATCGTTGCAGTGCAGCTTGAAAGACTTCCTGATCCGGCTTCTGGATTGATCGCCCAAACTCTGTCAACTTGTCCATAATCCACCTCGCTGTATTTGGCCCGTGGAATAAAAAAATCCCCAAGCCATTGATAAACAACGCTTGAGGATTTACCTTCTCCCCATCAGCCCATCCGGCATGGCAGGTCTTCTGACTCCCGGATCATCCTCCGGCTGCGCCTTCCCATCCGGCACTCAATTTTCCTGTTATGCGAATGAAATTCTCAAAATATACGTTTTTGAGAAAATATTCGTGCAAATACCAGTGGCAACGAAATTGAGTGCCGGGCAGTGGCTCAAATGCAGCCCTTGTCCCCGGTTACAGCGGCGGGTCCGTACCGGATTTGCACCGGTTTCCCTCTTGTCCGCAACTGCGGACACCATGACGGCTCTTGCTCTCTGTTGACCCAGTACGGTATGGTTTTGAGCTCACGCTTGTCAAGGATACGAAGGCATGCATCCAGCCAGGACTTCCAAAATCTTTTTCCAGAGTCCGAACCGGACCGAACAGAAAGAAAAAAGGCCTTAAGGAGAGGAGGGGTAAACTCCTTAAGGCCTCTTCACAGGTTGACCCTGACCAACAGGATTATATCCTATATCAGAATTTTGCAGGGCGCAACCTCCTTGCATTAAGCAACCCCAGTATTTCTTTCTCCGGTGTAATTCTATCTCGACAGTCAAAAGTCCTTACACAGGTGGTTGTATTTGTTGGCAATGATCGAAGGCCAACCCGGAAATTACAATTTCACCCTATCATATTGATTTTATTCTTATAACCGTGAACCGTGAACCTGGAACTTTGAACCATCAAGAAAGGACATACGTACCGGGTTTGCAGCCGACAGGTAACACTCCAGAGAAGCTTGGGGTGAACGTACATTAGTGTACCCCGAAACAGGGACAGATATCGGCAAGACAACATTCTGTGCACTTTGGTGACCGGGCCTGACAGACTTCCCGGCCGAACCAGACCAGGAGGTGGTTGATTTCCCCCCAGGCCGTTTGGGGAAACAGGGGCATGAGATCGAGCTCTATGCGTTTGGGATCCTGGGAGGCACTCAAGCCAAGCCGGGAGCTGAGACGCTTGACATGCGTGTCCACAGCGATACCTTCGTGCAGGCCGAAACCGTGGGAGAGCACGATATTGGCCGTCTTTCTGGCCACCCCGGGCAGGGTGAGCAACTCCTGCATGCTGGAAGGTACCTGGGAGGCATAGTCGTTGACCAGCTTTTTGGCGGTCTGAATCAGGTTCTTGGCCTTGTTCCGGTACAATCCAGTAGAGCGGATAATTGCTTCTACCTCGGCCTGTTTGGCATTTGCCAGGTCGCTCACTGTGGGCCACCGGGCAAAGAAGGCGGGAGTGACGGCGTTTACCCGGACATCGGTGCACTGGGCGGCCAGGACTGTGGCCACCAATAGTTCCCATGGTGAATGCCAGGTCAATTGACTTGTGACCTGGGGGTAGCAAAAGCGGAGACGCTGCAGGACCGTTTGGGCCCTGTCCGTCAGGGATTGTTGGCATGGTTTTGTAGGCACCAAGGGTAGATACCTGAAAAAAGGATCCAGGGCAAGGAGGAAGCCATGGCAGCTGTGCTTGTTTACATTACATGCCGAAATGAGCATGAAGCGGAAAAGGTAGGGGAGAGCCTGATTCAATCCAGGCTGGCTGCGTGTGTGAATATTGTTGGTGGAATGCGTTCCATGTTCTGGTGGAATGGGAAGATTGACCAGGAGAGGGAAACGATTCTTCTGGCCAAGACGCAAGTGGGATTGGTTGGTCAACTGACAGAAGCGGTTCGATCTGTGCATAGCGACGAATGCCCTTGTGTTGTGGCCATACCCATTATTGACGGCAACCCTGATTTTCTGCGCTGGATTCAATCAGAGACAGGATCTGAACCGAAATAATGCATCTTTTGAGAACAATAAAGCATACAATACAAAACAGCCCGGGGGGTCTTAGACATTGGCAATGGAAGGTGCTGGCTGTGAGGAATAAAGAAAATAGGCCCAAGTTCCATATCATCACCTTTGGGTGTCAGATGAATGTCTGCGATTCGCAGTGGCTGGAACAGACTCTTTTCCTTCGCGGATGGACGCTGGTCCCTGAGGAAGAGGCCGAGGTGATTCTGGTCAACACCTGCAGCGTGCGGGAAAAGCCGGAGCAGAAGGTGTATAGCCTGCTCGGCCGCTTACGTCGATTAGAGAAAAAGAATCCTTTGTTTTTTGTAGGTATAGGCGGATGTGTTGCCCAACAGGTCGGTGAGCAATTCCGGGACCGTTTTCCTTTTGTCCGCTTGATCTTTGGTACGGATGGGTTGCCCCAGGTCCCGGAGGCTTTGGAACGGCTCAGGGAAGATGGCTCGCTCCGTCTTTCATTTTTAGATTTTTGCCCTATGTATCCGGAACGGGAGCGGGTGTGGAACAAAAGCACAGCTTTATCCCAGGCTTTTGTGAACATCATGCAGGGCTGCGACAACTTTTGCGCCTATTGTATCGTTCCCTTCACTCGCGGGCGGCAGAAGTCCAGGTCCTCCAGGGAAGTGATACAGGAATGTACTGATTTGGTTCGGTCCGGAACCAGAGAAATCACCCTTTTGGGTCAGAATGTGAACAGCTACGGCCAGGATCAATCCGGGGACGGTGTCAGCTTCGCTCAATTACTGAACCAAGTATGTTCCTTGCCCGGGTTAGAACGGATCAGGTTTACAACCTCACACCCAAAAGACCTTCATCCCCAGGTCATAGACGCCTTTGCCAGGCACAAGAACCTGTGTCCGGCCCTGCATCTGCCCATGCAATCCGGATCGGATCGGATCTTGCGAGCAATGGGGCGGAAGTACACCCAGAAACAATATCTGGATTTAACCCAGGCCTTGCGCCGGGCCAGACCGGAGATAGTGCTGACCACGGATATTATTGTGGGATTCCCGGGAGAAACGGAAGAGGATTTTTGGCAGACCCTGGAGATGGTGCGCAGGGTCGGTTTTGACTCCAGCTTTTCCTTCAAGTATTCTCCACGTCCAGGAGTGCGGGCCAGCCTGTTTTCCGGCCAGGTTGCAGAGGAAGTGAAGGCCGAACGTTTACAACGCCTGCAAGCCCTGCAGGATGAATTGACCATGCAGTCGTTGCACAGTCTTATCCATCGTTCTCTGCCGGTATTGGTGGAAAAGAAGGTCAGCGCGGAACGGTACGGGCCAAAATGGCAGGGCAGGGAACCGGGTGGCAGGCTCGCGCATTTCTCTTGGCCTGATGCGCAAGACCTCAGAGGGTCTTTTGTGCAGGTCCGGATCGAAAAAGCCATGAAGCATTCTGTTTCAGGAGAGGCGGTGAAAGGATCATGGTAGAGATGAAGATTTTTGGCTTGGCCTTGGATGAACAGTCACAGGTCCCTTTGCTTATCCTTAAAGATTTGGAGGACAAGCAGATCCTGCCCATCTGGATCGGGGCGATGGAGGCCATGGCTATATCCATAAGTTTGAACAAAGTATCTATATCCAGACCATTGACCCATGATCTCATGCTCCAGTTGCTGCAGACTCTGGGGGCGTCTATTGTGCGGGTAGAGATCGTGGATTTGCGGGAAGGGACCTATTATGCCGAGATGCATATGGCCTACGCAGACCAAACTTTTTTGGTCGACAGCAGGCCATCAGACGCCATTGCCCTGGCAGTACGGGCCAATGCCCCGGTTTTTGCGGCCCAGTCCCTTTTGGATCGGGTTGGCAAACACTTGGATCAGGATCACGAGGTTGTGCTCAAAGACGAAGAGTCTGAGCGCTGGACCGAATTTTTGGAAAAATACAATATTGATGATACAAAGTATAAAATGTAGGCAGGGGCAAAGCCGTTTCCCGGCATAAAGTTCCAGGTTCTTGGGTTTGGGCTGTCATTGTGATTGAATTTCACACCTATACCGTGTACAGCGACGGCACACTCCTTCCAGCCGCTCTGGCCCGAAGGGCCAGAATCCTGGATTATCAGAATAAATTCAGGCGGAGACAAGGGCGCAGAACCTATTGCACAGGGTGAGATCCAGGAGGTGATGGTCCATCCGGTGCCTATCTGAACACGCATAGATTACAAGGATTGCTTTCATGTCCATCCCTGCACACAGCGGCCTGGTGTCCTTGTTGATGGGAGCCACTGTGGTGGTCAAGATTGTTTTGACCATCCTGATTGTGATGTCCATCATCAGCTGGACATTGATTTTTTACAAACTCTTTCTCTATTTCCGGGTCAAACGATCCATTCAGCTGGAGATCAGGATTTTTGAAGATGCCCGGGACTTGGGCACGGCCCTGCGGGCACTGAAAAAGCGCTCCAGTTCCAGGTTGTACTTTATTGGAGCCAAGGCGGTAAGTGAGATCAGGGCCTTGGAAAAATCGGGTCTGCCTTCCACCGGAAAGGCCAAAGTGGCCTCGGACAATATTCGGCGTGTTCTGCGCCAGGCCGTGAGTCAGGAAGTAAATTCCCTGGCCTATGCCCTGTCTTTTTTAGCCACCTGCACAAACTCTGCCCCGTTTATCGGCCTGTTTGGTACGGTCTGGGGGATCATGAGCGCCTTTGAGGCCATAGGGGTGCAAAAGTCTGCAGCCCTGGCCACTGTGGCTCCAGGTATTGCCGAGGCCTTGGTGGCCACGGCCATTGGGCTGGTTGTGGCTATTCCGGCATCTGTGGCCTACAATGCATTCCTGGGGCTGTTAAATAGTATAGAAAGTGAGCTGATTAATTTTGCAGGTTCTTTCTTGAACCGCGCCCAGCGAGAACTTCCTTGGTTGAGTGCCGGGCGCTCAAACAAGGAACCGGAAGATCCCACTCCGGGTGCGCAGCAGCGAGCAGGGGGAGTACGTCCGGATTTTGACCGGGGACCTTTGGATCACGAATCTGATTTCAACGGATAGAGCTATGGATTTCAACCCCAATCGACAGGGATTCGTTTCGACCATAAATGTCACTCCATTTGTGGATGTCATGCTCGTTCTGCTGGTCATTTTCATGATCACCGCCCCGATGATGACCCAGGGCGTTGACGTCGATCTGCCGCAGACCAAGACGGTGCAGACCTTGCCCCGGGATTCCGACACCTTGATTTTGACAGTCAAAAAAGGTGGCAAGCTGCATATTGAAGAGTATGAGATTACCAGAGAAGAATTGACGGATACCCTAAAAAAACTGATTGGGAACAGGGACGAAATTTTGTATCTGCGGGCGGATTCGGACGTGCCATATGGCTTTGTGGTCAAGGTTATGAGCGATATTAAGGCGGCTGGTGTAGCCAGGTTGGGTGTGGTGGCCGAACCGGAAGAAGAATAGGGAGGCGGGAGTTGGATGGGCTATGTCTGTTACCTGCTCTCCCTTTGTTTGCACATCTGCCTGATCCTTTTGGCAATATATGCCCCTTGGGGCAGCGGAGAACTCCGGGTGGATCTGGATAAACCGGTGTATGAGGTGGAGTTGGTTCGGATGCCGGAGCAGAAGAAGACGGTACAGGTCCCACGTTCATCGGGTCAAAAAATGGTGGAGCAAAAGAAAGGGCACCAGCAGGCCAAGGCCCTTCCCAGGCCAAAGCCAAAGCCCAAAGCAGTTCCTGCAAAACCAACTCAGAGCAGTCCGGTCCAAATAGCCAAAGAGCGACACCGGCCTCAGGCAACCAAAGTCAGGAAAAAGAAAGAGCAAAAACTTCGTGAGGAGGCAAAGGCATCGGGAAGAGAGATGGCCAAGACTCCGGAAAGGGAATTGGATGAAGCCCTGCAAGAGATCACTGCCCAGGCTGAACAGGAAGCCGCGAAAGACAAGAATGATCTGCGCAGTACCTTGTCTGCGCTGAAGCAAGAAGCTTTGAAACAGGGAATTGGCCCAGAGGCCTTGGGCCGCTCTTCGTCATTCCGGGGCACGGAAAGGGTATATGGGCAACTGGTCAAAAATCGCATACAGACCAACTGGCGATTTCCAGACATGGGGCGGGAGGATAATCTGCAGGCAACTGTGCGGATCACGATAAACGATACGGGGGAGATACGTGATCGCAGCCTGGAAAGGTCTTCGGGCGATGCACAGTTTGACAGTTCCGTCCTCCGGGCCATCGACCGGACCGGGAAGTTGCCTGATCCTGAATCTGACCTGCGGACTGTACATATTACCTTTCATCTTCAGGACTTGAGACAATGAGCTACAGGTCCTTTTCTCTGTCCACGTTTTTCATTCGAGCTTCTTGTATGTTCATTGGGAGAAGGATATTATAGATGAATTGGATGCTGAAAACAGTATTTTCCGCCTTTATTTCTGTCGTGCTTTTCACACCTCTTTTGTCCGGATTGAGTATTGCCGACAACAGTATGCAGATTAATATATACGGTCCGGGGGAATCCAAAATCAATACCTATCTCGCTCCATCCAGGCCGTTGTCCGACCAAACGGATGAAACACAGACCCCTTCCCGTGTCAAGGACCTGCATCGCCTTATCCAGGAAAATTTGGCCTTCCTCCCCTTTATTCATTTTGTACCGGAAAAGGATATTATTGGAGGCGCACATGTCCGGGGACTGGCCCAGAGAGATTTGGATTTCAAACGGTTTCAGCTCAGCCAGCTTGATCTACTGTGCACTGTGGGCTGGTCTACCGGGAGTTCGAACAAAGAAAAGGTTGAACTGCGAGCTTTTGATGTCTACACCAAGCGTATGATGCTGGGGAGGGGTTACGTTTTGGGCAGTTCCCGGCATGTCGAGCAGGCCAGTCAGCGATTTTGCGCTGATCTGATGCAGGCCCTGACCGGCCGTTCCGGTTTCTTTGTCTCTGAACTTGCTTTTGTGCGCAAAACAGAGACAGACAAAGATATCTGTGTGTGTACTCCCCAAGGACGTTCTTTACGCACAGTGGTGGATTTGGATGGCTATTGCCTCAGTCCAGCCTGGTCTGGTGACGGGCAACAGTTGGCCATGAGTTTTGTGGGCCAGTCTCAACACGAGTTTTTGCTCTGGTACGAGAAAGATTCATCTCTGCAAAGGACAACTCTGCCCGGGAATACAATCATCAGTCCAACCTATTGGCCTGGCCAGGGATGGGTGATCAGTGCCGATCCACGCAACAGTCCGGATATCTTTCTGCTCAATGATGATTTGACCTTAGGGCAGCCCCTTGTTGAGCATTGGGCCATTGATATTTCGCCCCATTTTGATGCCACAGGCAAACACATGGTTTTTGTGTCCAGCCGGTTCGGAAATCCACATATATTTTTGCGCCAGATGGACAACGGGGAAGTGGAACGGATCAGCTTTGAAGGTACTTATAACACCAATCCCAGTATAAGTCCGGATGGCAGGTTTGTTGCTTATTCCCGACTGATAAAAGATCAGGGCCACCGGATTATCGTTTATGACCGGCAAAAGAAGACAGAGCGACAAGTGACCTTTGGTCCGGGCAATGACGAAGACCCGGCCTGGGGCCCGGACAGTTATTTTTTGGCCTTTAGTTCAGATCGATCCGAAACATATCAATTATACATAACCACACGGCATGCAGATACGGCCCGGAGGATACCTACTGGACAAGGTGCGGCAACCTCTCCTGCCTGGAAACCGAATACAGAGAGATTTTCTCATTGATAAATGAACCTAGGTCTGCGAAGGAGGTGAACGGGATGAGTATGAGGACATTTGGCTGGATGGTTGTTTGCGCGGCCTGTCTTGCGGGCTTGGTGCTTTTGGGACCGGGCTGCGCACGGAAGACAGTGGGTGGAGCGGAAACAGGTGTTTCAGGGCAATCTGGGGAGTATTTGACCAATGGGACGTCGTCCAATGACACCGGGAATGGATTGTCCCAAATGAGTGCAAAGGAGATGCAAGAGTACCGTCTCCAGGAGCAAGAGGGCTACCAAGGAAATAAAGTCGAACAGTCTGCTCAAGAACAGGCTGCTGAAGAAGAAGTGAAAAAAAAGGCAATTGAAAACCTGCGGGAACGGATCCATTTTCCCTTTGATTCCTATGAACTCCTGGTAGAGGCCAGGCAGATTCTGAAGGCAAAGGCGGAAATTATGGACCGTTATCCTGGGATGGACCTGATCATCGAGGGGCACTGTGACGAGCGGGGTACTGACGAATACAATTTGGCTTTGGGACAACGGCGGGCCAGGGCGGCCTATGAGTTTATGGTCCTGCTCGGCATCGATCCCCAAAGATTGAGCATCATCAGCTACGGTGAAGAGCGGCCTCTGGACCCGCAAAACAACGAAGAGGCCTGGGCCAAGAACCGCAGATGCGAGTTTCGGGTGGTTCAATAGCAGCTGATTTGATCAGGGAGCGGATCAGCTTTGATCTGTATGTCCTGAAACGCTTTGAACGTCGATATGAGTTCTCGGCTTGCCTGTCTCGTCCTGCATGGGGTATGGTGGGGCACCCTTTGATGTGTCCTTTTTGTCCCACGCATTGGCTGTGCATGGATTGAGGGTCAGTTCACCATCTCTGCCTGGCCATGGGCAGAATCTGGAGGCCTTTGTCAAATCCAGGTTTTCAGATTGGATGCAGGCGGCAGATGACCATTTACAAAAACTCATGGAATCAGGTCCGTGTTTTTGAGGCAGAGAGAGGTTCTGGGTGCGGGCTGAGATAGAGATCGTGGAAGAAACCCGGGAACAGGTATGCTTTCGCCCAGTATGGACTGGCACAGTTGTTGACCATTCATGGCCGGATGTGGAACGAAAAATTTGGGACTGGTCCCTCGTTCTTCTGGCCATGCATATCCCCCATGATGTTCAATCAAGAGATACATTCCGGATGATTTGTCTCCCCAATGAACAGCTGTTTGCAGCCCAAAAGCAAATCGAGCTATTTGAGGGCGAAAACTGGCAGACACATGCACCTGCCACGGTGGATACGACATCGAGCAAGGGATCTGCTGAATCCGTGTTTTGGGTCCTTCTCGGGTTGGCTATCTGGCACAGTATCAGCCATCAACAGGTATCATTTCTGGGGCTGGATAGGATTGCCTGGATGGAGATTGGACGGGTGGATGGCCAATCCATGCTGGTGGGGAGGCAATGGTGGCGCGCTGTGACCAGTCTCACCCTGCACTCCGGACCAGAGCATCTCTTATCCAACCTTGTCTTTGGGGGTGTATTTTTGCACTTTCTGTGCCGGGAAACAGGTCCAGGCGTGGCCTGGTCGTTGACTGTGATAACAGCCGGGCTGGCGAATGCAGTCAATGTGATCATACATGGACATGACCATTTGGCCATTGGAGCCTCAACTGCAGTTTTTGCCGCCTTGGGACTACTCATTGGTTTTCAACAACAATCATCTACGCCACGGGGCTGGGCTTTTGCTCCTGTAGGGGCTGGTCTGGCCTTATTGGCCTGGCTGGGAACCGGTGGAGAACGTACGGATGTGGGGGCACATCTTTTTGGTTTTGCCGCCGGACTGGCCCTCAGTCTCGGTGTAAGCAAGGCAGGATTGTGGAATGTGCTCGTCCTGCGCCAACTGCCCCAAGGAATGTGCGGCCTCTGTGCATTTGGATGTATCGTTTCGGCTTGGGGTGCTGCGATAATTTTTTCTTGAGCACACACAAGACAGAATAAATAAAATACAGCCCCAAGGCCATATGGTCCTCGGGGCTGTATTTTATTTCGTATAGATTTTGATCTGATTTGTATAGTTTTCCTGTTGCCCGGGTGTGGGCTGACCGGAAGTGATCACCACCCGGTCTCCGGGTTGAAATAGAGGCATCTCTTGGACGAATCGTTCCACCCGGTCCAAGTGATTTGGAAGGGTGGCCTCTGTGATTTTCGGCCTGACACCCCAATAGAAATTGAGTAAGCGGATTATGTCTCTGTCTGGAGTCAAGGCATAGATAGGTTGGGCCGGCCGGCGGCTGGAGAGCAATCTGGCCGTGGTTCCGCTGGTCGAGTGGCAGACGAGGGCTATGCTTTCGGTATTATCCGCCAAGAGGCTTGCTGAGTAGGCCAGATATTTAGCTGGATTTTTTTCCTTTTTTGGCCGGTATGGGCCTTGCATTCTTTCTAAAAGATAGTTTTCGGCCTGTCCTGCAATCTCTTGTATAAAGCACACCGCTTCCAGCGGGTAGTTTCCGACAGCTGTCTCCTCTGAAAGCATGACGCAATCTGTTCCGTCCATGATGGCATTGGCCACATCCGTGGTTTCAGCCCTGGTTGGCAAGGGATTTTCAACCATGGACAGCAGCATTTGGGTGGCAACGATGCAGAATTTTTGGGCATGCCGGCAGGCCCGGATGATGCGCTTTTGAAGGACTGGAAGCTGGGGCAGTGGGCACTCCAGGCCCAAATCGCCCCGGGCGACCATTATTCCGTCTGCTGCAGCCAGAATGGCGTCCAGGTGTTCCACAGCCTTTGCCCGTTCGAGCTTGGCGATAATAGGTACCCGGCGTCCATGGGCATCCATAGCGAGCTGCAGATCGTGAATATCTTGTTCTCCTTGTACAAATGACAGGGCAAAACAGTCGATGCCAATGTCCAGTCCGTCCTGGAGGTCGATTCTGTCTTTTTCGGTCATCGCTGCCAGGGAAATTTCCTTGCCCGGAAAGGTGATTCCTTTGTGTGAGGAGAGGAGGCCGGCATTTTCTGCCTGCAGGATGAAAAGGGCGTCGGGCACGACCGCTTCTTTGACTGTAAAGCGGAGCATGCCGTCACTTAAGGAGACTTCCATGCCGGATTGTAGTCCGTGCAGTAATTCCGGAACACTGAGACTGATGAAGGGTTCAGCTGTTCCTTGGTTTTTCAGCTCAGGAAGCCCCAGACTCACCAGGTCGTTTTTTTCCACGTTCACGGGTGCATTCGGGATTTCATCGATCCGGATTTTGGGGCCGCTCAAATCGCCCATGACGGTCAGGGCCAAATCCATTTCTTCTTCCAGTTCATGGATCATGGTCACAATGGGAGCAAAATTGGCTGCCTGGTCGTGAGAAAAGTTGAGACGAAAGATTCGAACCCCACAGATGACCATGCTTCGCATGATTTCCTTGTCCATAGACTGCGGGCCAAGGGTGGCAACTGTCTTGATGCGCATACGTTTTCTCCAGGTATACAATATGCAGGCTATTACCCGGTTATTCGTACATGACTTGTAATGAATATCAAGTCTGCTGTGTCTCTATCCCAAGACAAAGATTGAATTTTGAGCCAGGGTCCAGAACAGGGATGGAAAGACACCCATGGCCAAAACTCCGGCAGCTGCAATGGTCAAGGCCACGGTCAGGGGGGCTGTGGTGGATGGGAGTATGGTCGGGTTCTGAACCGGATCTGAAAAGTACATGGTCACAATTACCCGCAGATAGTAGTAAATGGAAATAACGCTGTTGATGGCTCCAAGGACAACAAGCCAGACAAATCCGGACTTGATTGCTGCAACAAAGATATAAAATTTGCCCATAAATCCAGCAGTGGGCGGAATCCCGGCCAAGGAAAACATGAATATGGCCATGGCCAGGCCCATAACCGGAGATTTGAGACCCAAGCCGGAGAAGTCAGAGAGTGAGGAGTATTCTTCCCCCTGCCGGCCCAGCAAGGTGATAATACCAAATGCGCCGATATTCATCAGGGCGTAGGCCAAAAGATAATACAGGATCCCAGCCTGACCCATTTGGGTCCCAGCAACAAATCCGATCAACAGGTACCCGGCGTGGGCAATGCTGGAATAGGCCAGCATGCGTTTGACGTCGTCCTGAACCAAGGCAATGATGTTTCCACCAAACATGGTGGCCACAGCCGCAACCCAGAGAATCATGGTCCAGTTTACTGCCATGGGCTCCAAGGCGACCATGAGCACCCGGACCAGGGCAGCTACGGCAGCTGCTTTGACCCCGGTGGCCATGAACCCGGTGACGACAGTAGGTGCACCTTGATAGACATCCGGGGTCCACATGTGAAAGGGGACCATGGAGATCTTGAAGCCGAATCCGGCAATGGATAAGAGAAGACCGAGGATGAGCCAACCAGACGAGACGGTTTCGGGATTGTCGGCCATAAACCTGCTCATGGTGGGCAAATCCAGTGTACCGGTTGCTCCATAGAGAAACGCAAAGCCCAGGAGGAGAAACGCAGAGGCAAAGGCTCCCAGAAGAAAGTACTTCAATGCGGCTTCTATAGAACGATCGTTGTTTCGGTGAAATCCGGTAAGGACATAGACACACACGGACATGAGCTCCAAGGCCACAAAGATCAGAATAAGATGACCTGAACAGGCCATAAAAGACATGCCCACAGCGGCAAATAAAATCAGGCTGTAGTATTCACCGCTGGCCATGTGTTGAAAGTAACGCTGGTAGTTGATAGAGACCAGAATAGTCAAAAAGACGATGAGCCAGATGGTCATATTGAGAAAGGCGGAGAATCCGTCGGCAAAGACCATGCTCTGATAATTGGCTGTCTGCGGGGTCAGATTATTGATCACAAAAGCGGCGCTGATCAAAACGCCGAGTATGCTCAGCCCGGGCAGGAAATAGCGTGACTTATTTTTGATCAAAACATCAGAGACCAGGACGACAAGTCCAGTGAGGACCAGGATGGTCTGGGGCAGAATAGCCTGCACCGGGATAATAGGAACCGCAAATTCTACGTGCATGATTACTGTCCTCCGTGCGTTGGGCTCACACGATCCCGGAGATCATTTGTATCCGGGATGAAATCCATCCATTGGGCCAATTGACCTTCCCGGGGTAGTCGTTGTTCTTCCAAGGCGACATACATGTTGTATCTGCTCTTGACGGTATGGAGGAAGTGCTCGGCTGATGCATCCATTTGCCGCAGGAAAAGACCAGGGAAAATACCCATGATGATGATTAAGACGGCTATGGGCAGCATGGTTACGGTCTCTCTCCAGGTCAGGTCGGTCAGCCCTGAATTTTTATCCTTGTCAACCGGTCCGAACATAACCCGCTGGTACATCCAAAGCATGTATATGACACTGAACAGAGCTCCTGAAGTGGCAATTATGGCCACGACCGGGTAGCTTTTGTACGCACCCAGAAGGATGAGAAATTCACCCACAAATCCGTTGGTTCCCGGGACGGCAACTGAAGCCAGAGTAGCAATCATGAGAAAGGTGGCATATACTGGCATGAGCTTGGCCAAACCGCCGAATTCTTCCATCAGCCGGGTATGACGACGCTCATAAATCATGCCAACCAAAAGAAAGAGGGCCCCGGTGGACAACCCGTGATTGAGCATTTGGTATATCCCTCCCTCAACGCCTTGCATATTCAGGGCAAAGAGTCCAACCAGGACATAGCCCATATGACTCACACTGGAGTAGGCCACCAGTTTTTTGATGTCCGGCTGGACCCAGGAGACAAGAGCGGCGTAGACGATTGCGATCACTCCCAAGGCAGCAATTAGAGGTATGTACTGATGGGTGGCATAAGGGAACAAGGGCATGGCAAAGCGAATAAATCCATATGTGCCCATCTTCAGCAGGATAGAGGCCAGGATCACACTGCCGGCTGTAGGGGCCTCGACATGGGCATCCGGAAGCCAGGTATGCAAGGGAAACATGGGGACCTTAATGGCAAAGGCCAGGAAAAAGGCTGCACAAAGCCAGAACTGCATGCTGACCGGTATATGCAGTTCCAGGAGATTGAAGAGATAAAAGGAAGCCTCTCCTGTTGTTTCCAGATTGTGAAAATAGAGGACAACAATTGCTACAAGCATGAAAATGCTGCCCAAGGCGGTATACAGGAAAAATTTTACAGCGGAGTAGATTCTGCGCTCTCCACCCCAGACGCCGATGAGCAGAAACATGGGAATGAGCATGAGTTCCCAGAATACATAGAAGAGGACCAGGTCCATGGCCAGAAAGGTTCCGATCATGGCGGTCTCAATAAGTAGAAAACTAATAATGTATTCTCTGATCTTTTTTTGTATGTAGGTAAAGGAGCACAGGATGCATAGAGGAACAAAGAAGGTGGTCAATAGGACCAGCCACAGACTTATTCCGTCCAGACCCAAGGAATAACTGATCCCTAAGCTCTCAATCCAGGCCTTGTGCTCTACAAACTGCATGCCGGCCACAGAAGGGTCAAAGGCAATGAGTACTGGGATGGAAACCAGAAACTCGAGCAATGAAATGGCCAAGCCAATGGACCAGAACCTCTTGGCTGCTCCAGGGCCGGACCCGGGCATGACGGCGACGACCAATACTCCTATTAAAGGGAGAAAGGTCAGAATACTAAGAATGGGCACGCCAGTGAGACTCATCGACGACTCCTTGTGATCCTAGACCAGGGCAAAGACTGAATACATGACCAACAGCGCGGCGCCAAAAAGAAAGGATATGGCATAGGCCTGCACGTATCCGCTTTGGATGATACGCAGTCTGCTGCCGCACCATCCAACGGCATGAGCCACTCCATTCACGGCACCGTCGATAACCCGTACATCAAATCCCTTCCAGAGAAAAACACTCAACGCATGGAGTGGACGGACAATAAGGAGCGAATATATTTCGTCCACATACCACTTGTTAAGCATTGCCGTATACAACCATTGAAATTTCGTGGCCAGTTCGTGCGGAAGCTCCCGTTTGCGTACGTACATGGTATAGGCCAAACCAATTCCAATAAAGACTATGACTACCGAAATGATCATGAGCAGATATTCTGTACTCACGGAATGATGGCCGTGCCCACCAACGTGGTGCATCACTGGTTCAAGAAAATGCTCTATCCGATTGCTCCCACCAAGTGCTGCCGGAACACCGATTGCTCCCCCAATGATTGAGAGAACGGCAAGCACGGTCATGGGCACGGTCATGGATTTGGGTGATTCGTGGATATGTTTTTGGACATCTTGGGAGGCACGACATTCATTGAAAAAGGTCATAAAGATGAGCCGGAACATATAAAAGGCGGTCATTCCGGCAGTGATGACCCCAATGAGCCACAGCACAGGGTGGCCGTTGGCAAATGTATACCACAAGATCTCATCTTTGCTGAAAAAGCCGGACAAACCGGGAAATCCGGCAATAGCCAAGGTTCCTAAAAGCATAGTGATGTAGGTAACTGGTATCTTCTTGCGCAGGCCGCCCATAAAGCGCATATCCTGTTCATTGGCCAGGGCATGCATGACACTCCCTGCACAGAGAAAGAGCAATGCCTTGAAAAAGGAATGGGTGACCACATGAAAGATGCCGGCACTGAAGGCTCCGACGCCGAGACCCAAGAACATATATCCCAGCTGACTGACCGTGGAATAGGCCAGGACCCTTTTGATATCGTTCTGGGTCAAAGCGATAGTTGCGGCCATAAAAGCGGTCAGGGCTCCAATGACGGCAACCACCTGCAAACTGAGCGGAGACATGGAATAGAGCACATTGCTTCTGGCGATAAAATAAATGCCGGATGTGACCATGGTTGCGGCATGGATGAGTGCGCTGACCGGGGTCGGGCCGGCCATAGCATCAGGAAGCCAGACATACAATGGGATTTGGGCCGATTTGGCTGTACAGCCGATGAAAAAAAGGAGGCAGACAGCGGTGACAACCCCTTGGGGCATAAGGTGCGCATGCTCGAAGACTTGGGTAAAACGCAGGGACCATACACCATGCTCCCCAAGACTGATCATAAGGAGAAAAAGGGCAATTAAAAAGGCAAAGTCTCCGACCCTGTTAGTGATAAAGGCCTTTTTCCCGGCTTTGGCATTGTCCAGATTACTGAACCAAAAGCCGATAAGCAGGTAAGAACACATGCCAACACCTTCCCAGCCCAAAAACATAAGCAGGAAGTTGTTGGCCAAAACAAGGTTGATCATGGAGAACATGAATAAATTCAAGTAAGTGAAGTATCTGTAGTATCTGCCTTCACTGTGCAGCATGTAGCCAATGGAATATATATGGATCAAAAATCCAACCCCGGTCACAAAGAGGCACATGACCATAGACAAGGGGTCTATCTGATAGGCAATGGATACACTGAAATCTCCTGCCCGAATCCATTCGAACCAAACATATTCGACGAGGCGTTCGGGTCCCGGGAGAGCCAGGAGTTGAAAAAAGGTGACCACTGTCAGGACAAATGCAAGCCCCACTGCCGAGCAGGCAATCCAATGGATACTTGATTTGTTTGTCTCTTCCAGTCGCCGGCCCAGTATGCCGTTGACCAGAACCCCAATCAGGGGAAAGACCGGAATGAGCCAGATATAATCAAACATATCATTCTCCTCGACTTACCATTTGAGCAGGTTGAACCGCTCCACATCAATGGATCCGGTCTTTTGGTACATGCGGAAGAATATCGCCAAGCCAACGGCAGCTTCCACTGCGGCCACAGCCATTATGCACATGACCATAAAGGCTCCATCTGCACTTTGTGTGCTGCGGGCAAAGGTCAAAAAGACCAGATTGACACCACCCAGCATGATTTCGATGCTCAAAAATACAACGATGGCTGTTCTGCGCACCAGTGCACCGGCAGTGCCGATGAGAAACAGGGCCAGTCCCAAGCCGAGGAACACGCTTTGATATTCCATACAGGTGACTCCTTAACGATCTTTCTTAGCCAAGGCCAAGGCTCCAACCACGCCAGCAGTGAGCAAGACTGAAACGAGTTCAAAGGCAATGATATAATCTGAAAATATTCGGGTAGCCAGGATACCGGCTTCGCCGATATCTTCCAAAGCCTGAACTGTGAACGGTCCACTGATGGGCGACGTCTCAGGAAGAAGTTCAGCCAATCCGAGTAAGCCGACCATAAAGACCACCAGGACGACGAGTCCAAGGGTCTTTACATTCCACAACAGGTATGGTCCGGAACTAAATCGCAAGTTGAGCATCATGATGGCGTAGAGAATGAACATCATGATGGCTCCGGCATAGACAATGATCTGCAAAATAGCCAAAAACTGGAGATGAAGAAGAAGAAAAAGTCCTGCAAGGGCAATACAAGATACGATCATCCACAGTGCGCAATGCACGATGTTCTTGGTGCATACCACCAAGAGACTGGACAAAACGGATAAAACAACAAAAAATGTGAGTATGCTGAGTTCAGCCATGGATCTCATCTCCTTCACATAGAAGAACAAAGGCTTTGCAATATGCCGGATCTATACTTTTAGCCCAATATCTTTTGGGTCAAGCTCCGTTGATACTGAAACCGATACTGCTCTGGATCATGCAGCTTTTCTATACTAAACTGAAAATCTTCTCTGGTGGAATCGACATAATCATATACCTGACTTAAGGAAATTGCTCCCCGGGGGCATACTTCCTGGCAATATCCACAAAAAATACAACGAAGTTCATCAATGACAAATTCTGCCGGATAACGTTCGCCATTTTCAGGTTCATAGGGGGTCAAGGTTATGGCTCGAGCAGGACAAACTGCTGCACATAGTCCGCAAGCTACACATAAGAGTTTTCCATTTTCATCGCGATGCAATTGATGAAGTCCACGCCAGCGCTTACTGACATGCCTTTTTTGTTCAGGATATTGAATGGTTTTGTGTTTGGATAAAAAATTTCCAAAAGTGTATTGTAATCCTTTCAACAGGGGAGAGACGTATTTGATCTTACCGCTCCACTTTTCTCTGGCCCGAAGGATGTCTTTCTCATTCATGGGGAACTCCACTTGAGCCCTATGGCTTCCTTTGCAATGTTGGCCTGGATTTCTAGTTGAAATTAGTACACAGCCATGACCAGGGCGGTCACCAGGATGTTGACGATGGCCAAAGGCATAAGGAATTTCCATTCCAGCTTCATGACCTGATCATAGCGCAGCCTTGGAAATGTCGCCCGTTGCCAGATGCAGAAGAATACCACAAGTAACGTTTTTATGAAGAACCAAACGACGCCGGGCAAAAATGGCCCGTGCCAGCCCCCAAGAAAGAGGGTGGTCACAAGGCAGCCGAATATGAAAAGATGCGTGTATTCTCCAAAAAAGAACAGGGCGAATTTCATGCTGCTGTACTCAACATTGTACCCACAGCACAGCTCTGCCTCGGCTTCCGGCATATCGAAGGGGGTCCTGTTCAGCTCGGCCAACCCGCTGATTATGAATATAATAAAAGCTACGGGGGCATAAACGATGTTCCATAGGCCGGCTTGGGCATGTACAATATCGACAAGACTTAAGGACCCAGCGATCATAACCACACAAATGACTGCAAAGGCCATGGATAATTCATAACTGATGATAATTGCAGCCCCGCGCAGTCCTCCTGTATATCCATACTTGTTTCCTGAAGACCAGCCGCCGAGCACGCACCCATACGCACCCAGGGTACCCAGTCCAAGGATGATAAGGATGCCCACATCGGGATTCGCCAGATAAAGGGTAATTTCACGTCCCAGTATCGTTATGGAATCCCCAAACGGAATCAAGGCCAGCATAACCATAGGGCAGGCGATACTGATGATCGGGGCGATATAAAATATTGGGCGCTGGGCATTTAAGGGAACGAATTCTTCCTTTAACAAGAGCTTGATCCCATCTGCAAATGGTTGTAACAGCCCCCAGTAGCCAACTCGATTTGGTCCGTGTCTGAGTTGTATAAATCCCAAAATCTTACGTTCTGCCAGGGTCAAATAGGTAACGACCAGCATGCAGACGGTTAATACGATAACGGTCTTGATCATAGTGATGACCATTAATTCCAACATGGACCGTCCTCCTTAGGCAACTTTCTGAATAGAGACAGCACAGACCTTAAATTCCGGTATCTTGGCCACAGGATCCAAAGCAGTATTGGTCAGGGCGTTAATTGGTGATTCATGAAAATGAAATGGAACGAACACGACCCCTGGGCTTGTTCGTTCACAGATCCAGGCTTTGACCTTGGTCGTACCCCGTCTGGAGGTGATGGTCATCATGTCCCCGTCAAGAATCTCTAATATCTTGGCATCTTGGGGATTGATTTCGGCAAGGAGTTCTGGATACAGGCGATTCAGACCTTGTCCTTGCCGGGTCATGGTCCCGGTGTGATAGTGTTGTAAAACCCGTCCCGTGGTCAGGATAAAAGGGTAGTCACTGTCCGGCTGTTCCGCAGCGGGAAGATGATCGATAGTGCTAAACTGACCTCTTCCCCGGGTAAAATTGCCAACGTGAAGTATTGGGGTGCCAGAATGATCAACATGAGTGCAGGGCCAGGTTAAGGCCTGTACTTCAAGCCGCTCAGGGGTAATTCCTGCGTAACTTGGAGTTAATTCATTAATTTCCTTCAAGACCTGGTTGTATGCATATGGCATGGAATATCCCATCCGAGATGCAATGCTGGCGATAATCCAACTGTCTTCCTGGGCGTCACCCGGAGGGGTGACTGCTTTGCGCACCCGTTGTACTTTTCGTTCCGAATTTGTGAATGTGCCTTCTTTTTCAGCAAAACAGGCCGCAGGTAAAACCACATCCGCCTTGTGTCCGGTTTCGGTGAGAAAGATGTCTTGAACAACTAAGAAATCAAGTTTGTCCAGACTCTCTCCGACATGGGCCTGATCCGGATCGGACATCATGGGGTTTTCGCCCATAATATACATTGCTTTCAGACTTTTGTTGTGGGCTGCCGGTATCATCTCGGTTGCTGTGAGTCCAGGATGGCCTGGGAGTGAGGATACGTTCCACGCTTTTTCAAATTTGGCCCTGTGATCAACGTCGGTTACCGGCTGGTATGCCGTAAACACATTGGGCAGTGCACCCAAGTCACACGCACCTTGGACATTATTCTGGCCCCGCAGGGGATTGACACCCCCGCCCTGAACACCGACATTACCGCAGAGCATGGCCAGGTTGGCCAATGATTTGACATTGTCTGTACCGCATATGTGCTGGGTAATGCCCATGGCGTAAAGGATCGCTCCGGGATGGTTCTCTCCATACAGCCTGGCTGCTTCTTCCAGTTCATGAACGGCAAGCCCGGTAATGGAGGAAACATACTCCGGTGTATATTTGTCCAGAGCATCCCGCATTTCTTTGAAGCCGCTTGTTCGCTGTTTGATATAATTGACGTCGTGCAGTTTGTCCCGGATAATGATATGCATAAGCCCATTGATCCAGGCGATATCTGTCCCTGGTTTGGGCTGGAGCCAGAGGTGGGCATGTTCAGTCAAGGGAATCTGCCTGGGGTCAATAACCAGGAGTTTGGCCCCATGTTTGCGGACTGCTTCAATCACGTATTGGGAAAATACGGGATGATTTTCCGTTGTATTTGTCCCAGTGGTCAAAATGACCTTACTCTGCAAAAGGTCAGTTATAGGATTTGTCATGGCTCCACTGCCAAACGCGGCGGCCAGCCCGGCCACCGTGGAGGAGTGTCAGAGCCGGGCGCAGTGATCAACGTTGTTGGTTCCAATCACAGCGCGCATGAATTTTTGAAACAGGTAGTTTTCTTCGTTTGTACATCTGGCTGAGGCAAGTCCGCCAATGCTGTCCGCGCCGGATTCTGAGCGAATTTTTGTCAGCCTGGACGCAACCAAGGACAAGGCCTCATCCCAGGATGCTTCCTGGAGTTGACCTTTCTTGCGGACAAGCGGTGTGGTCAACCTGTTTTCGCTGCCGATAAATTCATACCCAAATCTGCCTTTGACGCACAGACTGCCACGGTTCACACCGGTGTCTTCATCAGTGGTGACCCCAATGACCCGGTTGTTCTGGACCTTCAGTTGCAGCTGACAGCCGCATCCGCAATAGGTACATGTGGTTTGGGTCCGATTCTCCAGCCAGGGCCGGCCTTTATATCGGCTCAGGTCTTCCGTTAATGCCCCGGTTGGGCAAACTGCCAAGCATTCGCCACAGGAGACGCATCGCTCCGGATGACTGGCAACGACCTTGGCCTGATTGCCTTGGCCCTGAATGGAAATGGCTCCTATGCCCAGCACCTCATTACATGCAGTGACACAGCGTAAGCAGAGAATACAACGCTCTGGCCAGTAACGGATGTTCGGCGTTGCATACTCCGGGACCTCATTGGCTAAACGCTTGGTCATGGGCACATGATGCACCCCGAATTCATAGACCAAGTCCTGCAGGCGGCATTCGCCTCCTTTGTCGCATATTGGACAATCATGATGGCCGGTATGCATAAGCATGCTCAGGATTTCCCGCCTTGCTTCCACAACCCGTTGGGATTGCGTTTGAATCTGCATGCCGGCATTGGCTGGAGTTGAACAGGCGGGGACAAGATCGGCAACACCGTCCAACTCCACAACGCAAACCCGGCATGAACCAATGGCTTCCGCTCGTCGCATGTGACACAGGGTTGGAATGGCCACCTGATTGGCTCTTGCCACCTCAAGAATGGTCTGCCCTGGGGTGAACGAGACTTCCTGGCCATTAAGAAATAATGTCGGATCCATAGCGTGCCTCGATTGTACTCTGTGCTCTGGATGAAAATAAACTGAATATACTGTCGCTGCTATATGTCATTTGGTTTCTCTGCTGTCTGTTGGAGAGGGCGACTTTACGGATGAGTGCTGACAGCGGCCATTGCAATCCGGTAGCACCGCAGGCATCGCGAGGCCTCCAGCAAAGCCTGACCCTCATCAAAGCCACCCTCGACTTCTCCAAAATGAGTAATTCGCTCCTCAGGATCGAGAGCAGGCTGGCGGGCCCTTTTGTCGTATCCTTTAAAAGGCATTTTTTCAAAGGGATAGAAAACACCAAGTGAATTGATGTAATTTTCCATATCGTCTTGAACATCAGGGCTGCATTGCCCAGTCTGAAGATATTTATCAATATATTTGGCCCCTTTTTTGCCGGCGGCCAAGGCTGCAATCAGGGTTGCAGGGCCGGTAATACAGTCACCTCCGCCAAATATATCAGCCTCTGAGCTTTGGAAGGTCAATGAGTCAACCACCAATGTCTTCCATCTGGTCAGTTCAATTCCCTGCTCGTCTGGAAGGACGCAATCCACAACACAGGTCTGTCCAATGGCCGGTATGATGGCATCACACTCAAGGACAAAATTGGAACCTTCCACTGGTTCTGGTCTACGTCGGCCGGACTCATCCGGTTCACCCAATTCCATGCGGATGCATTCCAAACCAGTGACTTTTCCCTCTTCAGCTAAGATCTTGACCGGCTGCACTTGATAATGAAACTGTACACCCTCTTCTTGGGCTTCTTTGATTTCTACCGGGTCGGCAGGCATTTCTTTGATTGTTCGCCTGTACACCAGATTGACGTCTTCAAAACCTAATCGTCGAGCAGAGCGGACGCAATCCATGGCCACATTGCCGCCGCCGATGACCACGATATTCTTCCCTTCAAGTGGTTTTTGGCCCTGAGCAATAAGACGTAAAAATTCTACTCCGGTCATGAAGCATTGGTATCCGGCATCCTCACCTTCGCAGCGCATTTTGGAAGATTCAGGAGCGCCAGCTCCGACAAAGACGGCTTGATACCCTTGTTCACGCAGTTCTTTGATGGTGATATCTTGGCCGATGCTGGTATTGTAGGTAATGGTAACTCCCAATTTTTGTATGTATTCCACTTCCTTACGCAGCACATTTCTGGGCAGCCTATAGTCAGGGATACCGACTGCAGCCATGCCTCCTGGTTCTGGAAGGGATTCGTAGATATGACATGTATATCCGCGTTGGGCCAGATAATATGCACAGGATAATCCGGCTGGTCCAGCACCAACAATTGCGATCGGACCTTTTTTCTCACCCTGGGATGTGACCCGGGAGGGCGAGGCATCCGGATGACGGTTTTGTTCATAGTCAGCAACAAACCGCTTCAAAGCTTTGATAGCAATAGGCTCATCCAGCCTGGTTCTGCGGCAGTTCATTTCACAAGGACGCACGCACACACGTCCGATGGTCGCAGGCATTGGGCAATCGTTTCGGACCACGTCCAGGGCCTCTTTGTATTGGCCCAGTCGGATTTTTTCCACATAGGCTGGGATGTCCACGTGGGAGGGACAGGCGTTGGTGCAGGGAGCGGTGACCAAAAACTGATAATCACCGGATTCTATAGGTGTCTTTTGGGCAATGACCTGTTCAAATTCTTTTCTGTAAAAGCGCAAAGCATCCAGAAGTGGTCGTGGACCTGTTTCTCCAATACCGCATTTGGCAGTGTTTTTGACCAATTGAGCGAGATCAAAGAGCTGTTCGATATCTCCCGGCTGTCCTTGCCCATTGCATATTCGTTCCAAGAAGTCGGCCATCAATGCCGTTCCCAAGCGACATGGAAAGCATTGTCCGCAGGATTCCTGTTGGACCCGCTGCATATAAGCCCGACACATGTCCACGATATGCACATCTTGATCCCAAATCATGAACCCGTCCCAGCCCATGAAGGCCTTGAGCGGACCATGGTTTTTCAGGGAATCAGGTAGTTCAGCCTGGTTCTTCTTGTTTTCTCCGCGTGTCCATTGGCCCCAATTGGAAAATATCAGATTGCGCTGCATAGCGTATGCTCCATTCCCTAACGGTCTACTTCGCCCAGCACAATATCAATGCTGCCGATGATAGTGATGACATCCGCGATCATGTGCCCTTTGATCAAATAGGGCAAAGCACTGACCAGATAATAACCCGGTGATCGAATCTTCAGTCTGTACGGATGGGCTTCCCCGTTCCCAACCAGATAGAAGCCCAGCTCACCTTTGGCTCCCTCTACAGCATGATAGGTTTCTCCGGTTGGAATGGAAAAACCCTGGCTGGCGATTTTGAATCGCCGAATCAGATCGTCAACATTTTGGCGCACAGAATCCAAGTCAGGATTTGTTGTCCACGGGTTGTCAGCCATAATCTGTCCTGAAGGCAGATTTTCTATAGCCTGATCAATAATGCGAACAGATTGGGTCAATTCCTCCATCCGAACCAGATAGCGATCGTAGGTGTCCCCGTCCTCACCGATTGGGATTTGAAAATCAAAATCATGATAACTGGAGTACGGCACACTCTTTCGAACATCATAGGCAATCCCGGAACCACGCAGGCTTGGTCCGGTCAATCCATAACTCAAGGCAGTGTCGGGGCCAATAACCCCAATACCCTTTGTCCGTTTCATCCAGATGGCGTTTTGGGTCAAAAGCTGGTGATAGCCATCAATTGCCTGGGGCATTTTGTGCACGAACTCTCGAACTTTACGCACAAATTCCGGGGTAATATCCTGGGAGACGCCGCCAATTCGCAGGTAGCTTGGGGTCAGTCGATATCCGGAAGCTTCTTCAGTTATTTCCATGGCCAGTTCCCGATCGGCAAAGGTATAAAAGATCGGGGTCATGGCGCCTATATCCAGGGCATGGGTCCCCAGCCACAGCTGATGAGCCATGATTCTCGACAGCTCGGCCATAATAACTCGTAGATATTGAGCACGCTTGGGAACATCGATACCAAGGAGCTTTTCTACCGCTCCACAGAATCCCAGATTATTGACTGAGGCTGCTGAATAGTCCAGACGATCAGTCAAAGGAATGATCTGCTGGGCTGTTTTGTACTCGGCCATTTTCTCAAACCCGCGATGCAGGTATCCGACATGGGGTTCGGCCCGAACAATAGTTTCACCGTCAAGTTCGAGCTCCAGTCGCAGTACTCCATGGGTAGCCGGATGATGGGGCCCCATATTCAGGAGCATCGTTTTTGTTTGTGTGCTCATGATCACTCCAGCGCGTTTGGAATCTGGCAAGGCTGATTTGGGTCCTGGGAAAAGGCGGAATTGACCTCCATGGTACTGAAGTCAAAATCATCCACATCGTAGTTTCCTTCTAAGGGGAAGTCTTTGCGCAGTGGATGTCCTTGATATGAATCCCAGGTCAGGATACGCCGCAAGTCAGGATGTTGATCAAAAGGAATGCCCATGAGATCGTATACTTCACGTTCCCCCCAGTTGGCTGAATGCCATATTGCCGATACTGTGGGAACACGCTGGTCTTCATCAACAGGCACGTGGAGTACGAGCCGATGTTCATTGGTCACTGAATACAGGATATACACGAGATCAAAGCGTGGTGTGTGTGGGGTCCAATCGGTGGCTGAAATGTCGGAAAGAAGAGTATATCCCAACGATTGGTCGTCGCGCAAAAAACGCATAAACGAAAGAAAGTCTTTCCCTTCCAGGCTCAGGGTGAGATGCAGTTGCCCGTAAGGTTGATCCGACGAGGCCACTGCCTGGGGAAAGGCTTTGGAGACAGCGGCCAACACCTGGTTGTTATCCATGCGTACTTCTCCTGGCCTTAATGTTCGCCATTATGATCCAAAAACGGCCCATTCTGCTATGCCGACAGTTCATTGATATCTTGACGCATGTCCAGACGTTCCGTCTGAATTTTTCCTTGCAGGGTCATTAAGGCAGCCAGCAAGGTTTCCATGCGCGGAGGGCACCCCGGGACATAGACATCGACAGGAATGATTTTATCCACCCCCTGTAAAACTGCGTAACTCCTGAACTGACCACCTGCACAAGCGCAGGCGCCCATGGCAATGACCCACTTGGGTTCAGACATCTGATCATAAACCCTTTTTACTTGTGGGGCCATCTTCATTGTAACTGTTCCAGCCACAATGAGCAGGTCGGACTGGCGGGGAGATGGACGGAACACTTCCGCGCCAAACCGCGCCATGTCGTAATGGGGCATCATGGTCGACATCATTTCCAAGGCGCAACAGGCAAGTCCGAATGTGCAGGGCCAAACCGAATTCTTACGCGCCCAGTTGACTACAGTGTTGATACTGGTAACGACAAAATTGTCACCGTGAAGATGCGATTCTAGTCCCATTCTAATGCTCCGCTTTTCCATTCATAGAGGAAGCAAGCCAGCAATATGCCGATAAAAATCAAAACACCAACGAAACCGGTCAGACCTAAGCTGCTCAAGTGAACAGCCCAGGGGTAAAGAAAGACACACTCCAAATCGAAAATCAAAAATAAAAGGGCGACGACATAAAACTTGATTGGGGTTTGTAGGTACTGAATTCCTTCACTGGGCAGGCCGCATTCATACGAAGCTTGTTTGACTGCTGTTTGGTGTTTGGGGCCTAGGACGGAAGAAAGGATGACTGTGACCACTCCGAAGCCGACAGCGATCAATATTAGGTAAGCAAGGGGGATATATTCCAAAAGCATGCCCAATCCTCCACTGGAAACAGATACGTTGCATAGGGTGCATAAGCCTCTATTGATTGCTTGCTTGTGAAAAGGTGCACTAGCACGGGCATGATCGGCAGTCAACCCTTCTGTTCCAAAAAATTGCGACGTTCAATATCAGAGACATCAAGCTGAGGTTGCAAAAGCTGACGAAGTAGGTACAACCTTCAAAAAAGATACTGGCCTTGGCACAACAGCGGCAGTTCAGGGACAATACAGTCTTCCAATAGATAGATGCCTGAAATGAGAGCAGGCGAAGACGATGAGGCATCTGCTGTCGTTTGAGAACAAACGTTTGAGGAAACGAAAAGATATGTCCAAAATATCTGGGATTTTGTTTGATTTTGACGGAACCTTGGCGGAACTACATATAGATTTTGCCAAAATGCGGCAGCATGTAGCTGAGTTGGCCGGTCTCTTTTTGGATAGTCCGCCAAACCCATCGCAGTCCCCGGTTTTAGAGTGGATTGATGAATTGGCCGCCCAAATGGAAGAGGTTCTGTCCAGAGAGGAAATACTTGAATTTCGCAGCAGATGCCACATGCGCCTGGTTGGATTGGAGATGAAGGCGGCGGAGAGGGGAAAACTCTTTCCGTTTACTCGAGGGATTTTGCTTGGACTGAAAAAGCGAGGAGTTCGGACTGCGGTGGTGACCAGAAATTGTACCGCAGCTGTACGCAAGGTATATCCCCAGATCAGCCAGGAGGTTGATTGCCTTTTGGCCCGGGACGATGTGCTTCGGGTCAAGCCAGACCCTGAGCACTTGTTGCTGGCAGTTCAAACCCTTGACCTCAAACCTGAACAGTGCTGTATGGTCGGTGATCATTTGCTGGATATCCTGGCCGCCCAGAAAGCTGGGATGCGCAGTGCAGCGGTTCATACCGGCCGTATCTCTGCTGCTGAGTTCACCGTCTACCAGCCTGATTATTCCGTTCCGGAAGTACAAACTCTCATTCAGGAGTTGAGCAGAAATAAACTCTTGGACGCTGTGCCCTTGATGGAAGAGTGTTGACTGCTGCATGGAGAGTGGTTACTGAAAAACCACCTATCGAACAGAAAACAATTGACGGACTGATACTCCAGAGAGGATTCATGAGGAGAGGAACGTATGTGCTTGGCTGTACCTACTCGAGTGACCGAGCTCAGAGAGCAAACTGCAGTATGCAGTATTCATGGCGGGGATACGCAGGTTGAAGCGTCGTTGCTCTTATTGGACGATGAGGTCGGTGTCGGGGATTATCTCCTGCTCCATGCAGGCTTTGCCTTGCGCAAACTGGATGAATGGGAGGCAAGGGAAACATTGGATTTGCTGCAGGAATAGGCTGGCCACGACGCGTATGAAACGAGGCCTTCCTTTGTCCGTCAATCCAGCGCAGGCGAGAATTCAGAGCAGATAGAACAACTTTCCGGCAAAACGTTTTTTGGCGCTTTGGCCCAAAAGATAGGTCAGCTTTGCCTCCGGCAAAGCTGACACGCAACCATGGGCAAAGGATCAAGCAGCATGTCGATGAAATACATTATATTTGAAGATTTTGGAGGACAGGAAACGCCGGTTGTCTTTCCTGAACGTATCCTCCATGAAGAAATGCGGGATCAAATCCCGTATGCCCGAGTACTCTCCGCGGGTGAAGTCACCTTGCAGCATGGAGAGTTTGTTTGTTCGGGGCGAGTCAAGTCCTTACATACAAAGGCCCGCCCCCAGGATGCTTCTGCTCTGGCCGCACACTTTGCCCCTGATGTAATTTCTTAAGTGTCCAGCTGGTGGCAGATTTTTTTCAGTCATACAACGGAGGACAATATGCTTACGTACGTGAGACGGTTTTCTGTCATGTTCAGCGTGCTCCTTATTCTCTTCGCCGGTTCATCTGCATGGGCGGACTTGCCCCAGTTCACAGAACTGGCCAAAAATGCCAGTCCGGCTGTGGTCAACATCAGCACGGTCAAGGTGGTGGACACAGGCGATCATATGAAACGGTTCTTTGAACCTTTTCAACGTAAAGGGTCTCCATTTGAGGACTTTTTCGATCAATTCTTTGGAGATATCCCCCAGAAAAGGCGAGAACAGGCCCTGGGCTCGGGATTTATCATTTCCAGTGATGGATACGTTGTAACCAACAATCATGTAGTGGAGAAGGCGGATGAGATCCAAGTCATTCTCAAGGGGAAAGAGGCCTCATATCCGGCTGAAGTGGTCGGCCAGGACCCAGAGACAGATCTTGCTCTGCTCAAGATTGAGGCCGAACGAAAGTTGCCGACCTTGCGCTTTGGTGATTCGGACGATTTAGACGTCGGGCAATGGGTTGTGGCTATTGGCAATCCTTTTGGACTGGATCATACAGTAACGGCAGGCATAATCAGTGCCAAAGGGCGAGTCATCGGTGCCGGGCCCTATGACAATTTTCTGCAGACCGATGCATCCATTAACCCTGGAAACAGTGGAGGCCCATTGCTGAATCTGGAGGGAGAAGTGGTGGGCATCAATACGGCCATTGTCGCAGCCGGACAGGGCATCGGGTTTGCTATTCCCGGTGATATGGCCGAAAGGATCATCACAGAACTGAAGACTCACGGTGCGATCAAAAGAGGCTGGCTGGGAGTGACCATCCAGAATGTAGACCAAAATACGGCCAAAGCACTCGGCCTGGCAGAAGCCAAGGGAGCATTAGTCGCCTCAGTGGCCCAAGGAGATCCGGCAGCAAAGGCGGGATTGCAGCCCGGAGATGTCATTGTGGCCGTGAACGGCGATGAGATCGAGGATGCCCATGATCTGACCCGGACTATAGGCTCATTGCCGCCAAACGATACGATCCGAATGACTCTTTGGCGCAAGGGCAAGGTCAAGGAAGTGGAGGTAACCTTAGGAGAACGTCAAGGCTCAGCAGCACGAGATTCCCAATCCCAGCATGGTCAGGACAGCCCGGCTGCTCTGGGCATGCAATTGCGGCCACTGCAGCCGGATGAGGCCAGGAAGTTGAATATGCCGGAAGCAAAGGGTCTCCTGGTCATCGATGTGGATGAATCATCAAAGGCTGCCCGGGCCAACATCCGGCCGGGAGATGTTATCGTTGAAGCCAACGGGCAAAAGGTAAATACACTTGCTCAGCTTCAGGAAGTGCTCCAAGGCGATGCCGCTGAGAAAGGGGTGGTTCTCCTTCTCGTGGTCAGACAGGGCCAGGCTCTTTTTCGGACCATACCCTTAAGTGAGTAAAATGTGCAGGGGCGCGAACAACCAAATGGACAGAAGTGCTGGGGATCCCCAGGCAGGTCATTGCAAACGGGCCGGACAATGAGAAGAGACCAACAGACAGTTCTGAGTGCAAACAGCAAGGCCAATATATATTTGCGTATCCTCAGACGTCGACCTGACGGATACCATGATCTGGACAGTTTGTTCGTGCCCCTGGAAAATCCACATGATCGACTCCACGTGGTTCCCAAAAGAGACCCTGGACTGGAGCTTGGGTGTTCTCACCCTGCTCTTGGCGGAAGGGACAATATTTTGCACACCGCCTACGCCCTTTTTTGCCAGGCCAGCGGTCGGCGTCCAGGGATTCACGTCTGGCTGGAAAAGAGTATACCGCAAGGTGCAGGATTGGGCGGCGGTAGCTCGGACGCAGCTTCCTTACTTAAATATCTCAATGATTTGAGCCCAAGAGAAAACCGTCTGTCCCATGAAAGACTTTTGGACACAGCCAAGCAGGTGGGAGCGGATGTCCCCTTTTTCCTCTCTAATGTTCCGGCCTGGGTCGGTGGCATTGGGGAGAAAATAGAACCGGTCACTCTGGACGTGATATCCGGGTGGCTCCTGATAGCATGTCCCAAGGAACAGGTTGCAACTGCCTGGGCGTATAAGACCTGGGATAAGACCCATGGGCACATGCCCGGTCTTCCCGGGTTGACAAGGAACAAAAAACCGGATAAAGATTCCGCCTGCACAGCAGGACGGGTGTTCTGGAACAGCTTTGAGCCAATAGTGTACAAGGCTTTCCCAGTGCTTTTTAATGTGAAATGCTTGTTGCTCACGTCCGGAGCAAGGGCTGCGGTACTCAGCGGTTCCGGTTCAGCAATTGTCGGCCTGTTCAAGACAGAGCAGGAATGCCACCTGGCCCAAAACCTGCTAGATCAAAAACAAATCACAGTGTATCGTCAAAAAATTACTCCGTGGTGGGGTGTCGCCAAGTGGTAAGGCAACGGGTTTTGGTCCCGTCATGCGGAGGTTCGAATCCTTCCACCCCAGCCAACACACCCTTCCTTTCAGATTTCCAAGATATCATGCCATCAATCGGAGCTATCAATGTTATAAAGCGGTTTCAACTGATCACTTGCGAATATGGCAAGTGCATGCATGTGGTGCATGTTGGGAAACAGTAGATACGTATCCGAATATAACAAATTGGAAATACAATGAAAAGTTATGGTGATTTAAAAATTGTGACTGGCAATGCCAATCCCGACTTGGCAAAAACCATATGTACTCACCTCCAGTGCCCCCTGACCCCTTCTTTGAACCAGCAATTTAGTGACGGTGAGATTCGGGTCGAAGTCGGTGACAACGTCCGGGGGCAGGATGTTTTTGTTATTCAGCCCACATGCAGACCCGTCAATCGCTCTGTGGTGGAGCTCTGTTTGAT
Organism: uncultured Desulfohalobiaceae bacterium; assembly: GCA_964479235.1. Lineage (GTDB taxonomy): Bacteria > Desulfobacterota > Desulfovibrionia > Desulfovibrionales > Desulfothermaceae > Desulfovermiculus. Next base: position 13,648 of record CAYZLB010000005.1, on the reverse strand, counting down.
GTTGGATGCCCTGAAAAGGGCCAGCGCCAAACGAATCACAGCAGTTGTACCATACTACGGATATGCGCGGCAGGACCGGAAGGTGGTGCCCCGTGTCCCTATCAGTGCCAAGATGGTGGCTGATTTCATTTCTGTGGCCGGAGCACACAGGTTGTTGACTGTTGATTTGCATGCCGGGCAGATTCAAGGATTTTTCGATCTTCCGGTAGACAATCTGTATGCATCCAAAGTCCTTTTGGATTATTTGTGTCAAGAAAATGAAGAGCTGGTGATCATTTCCCCGGATGCCGGCGGCACTGAACGGGCCAGGGCCTACGCCAAGAGGCTCTCTGCCGGATTGGCAATTGTGGACAAACGCCGGGATGAGCCCAATCAGGCCAAGGCCATGAATATCATCGGCGATGTAAAAGACAAGACTGCAATCGTTGTCGACGACATGATAGATACTGCCGGGACTATGGTAGCTGCTGCGGATGCCCTGCGAGATCATGGCGCACGTTCGGTGATGGCCTGCTGTTCGCACCCTGTCCTTTCTGGTCCGGCAATTGAGAGAATTGAAAAATCAAGCTTGAGTAAGGTGTTGGTTACTGATACCATTCCCCTTCAGGAACAGGCGGCAGAGTGCCCCAAGTTTGAAGTCGTCTCCGTCGCTCCCCTCCTGGCCCAAGCAATTTGGAGCATTCACTCTGAATCCTCGGTCAGCACTTTGTTCACCTAAGCAATGACGATTTAGAACCATGGAGGATAGATAGTTATGGCCCAGCAATATACCCTAGAGGTACAACGACGAGAAGACACAGGGAAAAATGCTATTCACCGCCTGCGGAAGAAAGGGTTTATTCCAGGGGTGTACTACAACAACAAAGAATCGGAAAACATTCCTATTCAAGTAGCCTATGGATCTTTTGAGCGGATTTTCGCCAGGGCCCACAAGAGCAATGTTATTGACTTGACGATCAAAGATGGAGAATCCAAGTTCACGCGACCCGTCCTCATTTGGTCTGTGCAAAACCATCCGGTGAAAGATTTGTTTTTGCATACAGACTTTATCGGCGTGGATTTACAACAGGAAATGGACGTCGATGTGTCAGTTTCTGTGACCGGGGAAGCAAAGGGCGAGGCTGAAGGCGGCATTGTGACCATATACCGGGAGATGCTCTCCGTGACCTGTCTGCCCACGAATATTCCGGATCATATTGAAGTTGATGTCAGTGGGCTTGAGATCAATGATTCCATCACAGTCCAAGAACTGCAGCTGCCGGAAGGAGTTGTGGTTAAGGACGCGGAAGAGAATTACGCAGTGGTCGGTGTTGCTCCTCCAGCCGCCGAAGAGCTGCCTGAAGAGGAAGGTGGAGAAGAAGGGGTAAAATCTGAAACTGAAAGCTCTGAGGAGCACTCAAGCGAAGAATAGTGTTTTTCAGCTGTTGCGCCAACCCACAAGGCATGGGACAGGATTACTGCATACTGCGGTGCTGTTCAGGACCTTGTGGGAGGGAAAATATCTCCCTACCCTCCTGAAGTTCCTTGCAAAGAAATGTAACAGAGACCAATCGAGTCGTATATCATGCCATGCATAGATTGGGTTATCGCAGGACTCGGTAATCCGGGGCGGCGTTATGCGCGAACGAGGCACAATATCGGCTTCATGGTCATCGATCACTTGCTGGACCAAAGACCCGGTTTGATTTCCCCTTTGAGTCAAGGAAAAACGCAGGCCAAGTGCTGGAAGCTGGAAACGGCTGATGGGCAGCTCATCCTTTTGGTTCAGCCACAGACGTATATGAACTTAAGTGGGCGGGCAGTGAGTGTTGTGATCAAAAAGTACGGCCTCCAGCCCGAACGCTTGGTTGTTGTCCACGATGAACTTGACCTTGATTTGGGGAAAGCCCGGGTGAAATTTGGTGGAGGACTGGCTGGACATAATGGTCTTCGATCCATATCTGCTGAACTTGGGACTCGAGAATTCTATCGTTTGCGTCTTGGAATCGGTCGTCCTGAGCCTGGTATGGATGTCACCAGGCACGTGCTCTCCCCTTTTCTGCCATGGGAGGAGGAACTGGTATCCAGTATCCTCAAGCGCGCAGTCAAAGGGCTATGGCTTCTGTGCACGCACAGCCCGCAGGCCAGTATGAATTTTTTGCATGCTGGTTCAGATGTCGTATCCAACTAAAGAAATTGCCACCAATCTAGACTCTTTTTTCAGCCTGTGTTAGAGTTTTGTGAATGCGAAGTTTCGATCTTGTCAGGAGGCTGAAAAAAGTGTTTTACATCGATCAACTCGTTGTCTATCCAGCTCAAGGTGTGGGCCGGGTTGAAGACATCACCAGTCAAGAGGTTGGTGGATTGACCAACGAGTTTTATGTTGTGCGGATTTTGAACAACGATGGGACGTTGTTGGTGCCGGTAAAGAATGCAGCGAACGTTGGCCTGCGCACCATCTGCGACAGGCAATTCGGCTCTCAAGTTCTTGCATCAATGCATGATCGCTCGGACTTTAAGGGCTATGCTGGTCAGAATTGGAACCGGCGATATCGGGAATATTCAGAGAAACTCAAAACCGGTAAGCTAGAAGATGTAGCTTATGTCTTGAAAGAATTGATTCTTATTTCCCAGGATAAGGATCTATCTTTTGGAGAAAGACGGCTTATGGAGCAAGCCATGGGGCTGATTACCATGGAACTCGCCTGTGCCATGGGACTGAACCAAAGTGATATTCAGGACGAAATTGAAAGTATATTCCACGACGTATTGAAAAAAAATGAGCTGTGACCGGGATTGGCCAGGTTGCAGAACGGCCATTTCGCCCACCTTGACTTCCAATACCCTGCTCATTGTGGATTCACAGCCAGACGATAACACAGTACTTCCAACCATCGATAGACAATCCAGCCTTACGCACCCTGCTTAAAGGAAGTTTTTTGCCCTGTTCAACCGCGGCATGTCTTCGGGCACAATTCGCCCGGCTCCTTTCATGGGCATAAAATTCTTGTATCAGGTTATGGCCTGAAGAATTCGAACCAGTTCTTTGCTCAAATCGGCCCAGACCTAAAATCTTAACCCCATTGATGGAGTATGTGCGGTATGGAAAATAATTCCATAATGAATCTTTCGGAAATGAAAAAGAGGTCCATGAATGAGCTCATGCAGCTTGCAGCTGAGTACGAAGTGGAAAATCCCAGCAATCTTCGCAAGCAGGAACTCATTTTTGCTATTTTGCAGGCTTGCTCATCGCAAAATGGAAACATCTACGGTGAAGGAGTGTTGGAAATCCTTCCGGATGGATTTGGTTTTTTACGCTCTCCAATGTACAATTACATGCCGGGCCCCGATGATATTTATGTCTCGCCCTCACAAATCCGAAGGTTCGGCCTGCGCAAAGGCGATGTGGTTTCCGGGCAGATTCGGCCTCCCAAAGAAGGGGAGCGCTATTTTGCGCTGCTTCGGGTCCAGCAGGTAGGATTTGATCGGCCGGAGCAGTCGAAGCGGTTGGTCCTTTTTGATAATTTGACTCCGGTGTATCCGGATGAGCGTTTTGTCATAGAAAACGGAGCAGAAAATTATTCTTCCCGGATAATCGATCTGCTGACGCCCATAGGAAAAGGGCAGAGGGGCTTGATCGTCGCACCACCCAGAACCGGGAAGACCATGCTCATGCAGACCATAGCCAACTCTATAAACAGCAATCATCCGGATGCCTATCTTATTGTCCTGCTCATCGATGAACGTCCGGAAGAAGTTACCGATATGGAGCGGACAGTGAACGGCGAAGTGGTCAGTTCCACATTTGACGAACCTCCGCAGCGTCACGTTCAGGTTGCTGAGATGGTTCTGGAAAAGGCCAAACGGCTGGTTGAACGGAAAAGAGATGTGATCATACTTTTAGACAGTGTGACCCGCCTGGGCCGGGCCTACAATGCAGTCACTCCGTCTTCAGGGCGTGTTTTGTCCGGAGGTCTGGACGCCAATGCCCTGCAGCGTCCAAAAAGGTTTTTCGGGGCAGCCAGAAATGTGGAACAGGGTGGAAGTTTGAGTATTATCGCCACAGCCCTGATTGATACCGGGTCACGCATGGATGAGGTCATTTTTGAAGAGTTTAAGGGAACAGGAAATATGGAAATCTATTTGGATCGTTTCCTGGCCGACAAGAGGGTCTTCCCGGCCATTGATTTGACCCGTTCAGGGACCCGGAAGGAAGAGCTGCTCTTGGCCCCTGATGTTCTCAATCGGGTTTGGATCCTGCGCAAACTGCTGGCCTCTATGAATTCCATAGACGGGATGGAGTTTTTGTTGGAGAAGATGCGGGGGACCAAGAGCAATCAGGAGTTTTTAAATATTATGAACAAGTAGTATGGAGCCTCTGTGTTTCGCAGTCTGCATATCCATGTCTGCATCCTGATCATTGCTGCCCTGATATTTCCGCCCAGGACTATGGCGGCTTTTGGAAAATTCGGGGTCAAAGACGAAGCCGAACTGGGCCGAAAGTTCAAGATTTTGATGCAGGCCCGCTTCCCTCTGGTCAAGGATCCTTATGTTTTGCACTATATCCAGGACCTGACCAACCGGGTCAAAACCCCCATGCCGCCGCAGCCGTTCCCCATAGAAATCAATGTCCTCCTTGATCCTTCCCTCAACGCCTTTGCCGCCCCTGCCGGCTATGTCTTTATCAATACCGGTCTTATCCAACGTATGGAATATGAGGACGAGATTGCTGCTGTAATTGCCCATGAGCTGGCCCATGTTTCAGAGCGGCATATTGCCCAACGTATAGCCCAATCTCAAATAATAAGCATCGGTACCTTGGTCGGGGTATTGGCCGGTGCTCTTTTGGGGGCTGGCGGATCAGCCCTTGGTCAGGCCTTAACTGTTGGGTCCATGGCCGGTGGTCAGGCTGCATCACTAAAATACAGCCGGGAGGACGAGCGAGAGGCCGACCGTTTTGGACTGCGTTTTTTGACTCAGGCGGGATATCGACCCGAGGCTATGATGCGCACTTTTCAGCGTATGCTCAAAGAAATGCGCATGAGCGGGACATCGACTCCGCCGGCGTATATGTTGACCCACCCCGGACTGGACGAACGGATCGGATCAGTTCAAGATATGGTCGATTATTATCAGCCAAAGAGACCGCTGGTCGAGGAAGATACTTATGCCCTGGACCGGATCCACATGCTGCTGTGGACCAAATATACTTCCAATCCAGAACAATGTTCACTCTTGGACAAGGCAAACGAAAAACTTTCGTGTTTGGAATTGCTGGGAAAGGGGATTGCCTTGTCCCGGCTGAACAGAATGGGACAGGCTGAGGCGGCCTTTTCCCTGGCCCTGGATTGCGGAGAAAATCATCCCCTCTGGCTCAGGGAAGCTGGGTGGTTTGCCTTTCAAAGCGGTGACTACGAGCGAGCTCAATCCTTGTTGGACCAATCCCTTCATGCATATCCAGGCGATTATTTGGCCCGTTACTATAGAGCCAGGGTGCTGGCCGAGCGGGGGGAAAGACACAGGGCGGTGCAGGATCTGCACAAGGTAATGCAATCAGCTCCTGAGGATTGGCAAGTGCACCGGACCCTGGGGCGTATAGTGGGTCGAAGCGGGGACCATTTTCACGGCTATCTGCATCTGGCCTATTCTCATCTGTATGCCCATCGAATGGAAGAATGTGCCAGATCTCTGGAAAAGGCCAGGGGCCTGGCGGAAACAACGGCCCAGAAAGATGAACTTCGACAATTGGAAGAGGAATATACGGAGCGGAAGGAAATCCTGTGAGCAGATTGAAAACTTGACAGGACATAGACTCAGCAGGTACTGAGCAGCTCTATGATTTTTTGCAGCCATTTATGACGAATACTTAAGGAGGCGGTATGTTGTGGGAAAGTGTGGCGTATGCCATGGGTCAGACGGGTGCAGCTGGTGGGCAGGGGAATCCCTTGGTGGCCTTTATGCCCTTGATCATTCTTTTTGTCATTTTTTACTTTCTTTTGATCCGGCCGCAGCAAAAAAAAGCCAAGGAACATAAGGAAATGTTAAACAATCTCAAGCGTGGTGATTCTGTGATCACCGGCGGCGGTCTTTACGGCCGGATCAGCGCCATCAACGAAGACGTCTTGACCCTGGACCTTGGCAACAATAACGAAGTCAAGGTGAACAGGGGGTATATTGCAACCGTCACCGACCGGAAGGTTGTTGATTCCGGGAAGAAAGAGAAAAAAGCCAAAGGCGAAGAAGAGCAAGTTTAGCAAGAAAAGTCCGGCGGCTGGGCAGTAAGGAATTATTATTCAAGAATTCAGGATATTAAGGCTCGGACAGACAAAGGACATGGTATGAGCGGTTTGCATTGGCGGATTGTTGGAGCGGCACTGGTGATCGTATTGGCCTTGGTCTATGCATTGCCTTCCCTGTTGCCGGATAAAGGGCCGCTCTTAGCAGTGCTTCCGGACAAAAAGGTCAATCTGGGTTTGGATCTCAAAGGCGGGATAAATCTTGTTCTGGGCGTCGACATGCAGACTGCTGTGCACAATACCCTGGACAGAATGGGGGATGAGCTACGCTCGGAAGCCCGGCAGGAGGAGATCATTGTTTTGAGCCCTCAGGTCCGGGCAGACGGAAACCTGCATTTTGTGCTCCTAAATGAAGGAAAGGAACAAGCCCTGGACGACCTTATTGACCGCTATTATTCCGGTCAGTTGCAGATTCAAGCCAAGGACACAGAGGACAACAGGGTGTTGTATACAGTGGCTATGACCTCTGAATACAGGGACAAACTGCAACAAATGACTATTGATCAGGTCCTCAAGGTTATTCGGAATCGAATAAACCAGTTCGGGGTGACAGAGCCGGATATCCGCAGGATGCAGAACAACCGCTTGCAAGTCCAGCTTCCTGGTATGGAAGATGCGAAAAGGGCAGTGGATCTCATCCAGCAGACTGCCCATTTGGAATTTCAGCTCGTTGATGATGAAGCGGATGTAGATAAGGCCACCCAGGGTATCCTTCCACCTGGAAGTGAGTTGGCCTATCTGCAAAAACGCAAGCCGGACGGTTCATATGCGAAACAGCCCATTGTCCTGAAAAAAAATGTCTTGTTAAGCGGCGAGCACATAACGGATGCCCAAGTAGCCTTTGATCAGTTCAATCAGCCATATGTGGCCCTGTCCTTTGATCGGCAGGGATCTCGCATCTTTGAACGGGTGACCGGTGAAAACGTACACAAACGTCTGGCCATAGTCCTTGATGGCAAGGTGTATTCAGCACCGACCATTCAGGAAAAAATCAGCGGGGGTCGGGCCAGTATTACCGGACAGTTCAGCATGGAAGAGGCCCATGACCTGGCTATTGTTCTTCGGGCCGGGTCTCTTCCCGCACCGGTGAATATCCTTTCCGAACGCAGTGTTGGGGCATCATTGGGCCAGCAATCCATTGAACAGGGTATCAGGTCGATTATTGTCGGCGGTATTCTGGTCTTACTGTTCATGCTGGTCTACTACGGGATTGGTGGGTTGATTACCGATATTCTTCTGGCCTTGAACATCATTATCATCCTTGCTGTCTTAGCCGGTTTTGGTGCAACGCTCACTCTCCCTGGTATTGCCGGCATTATACTGCTCATCGGCATGGCGGTAGACGCCAGTGTGCTGATCTATGAGCGGATCAGAGAGGAGCTGCGTAAAGGACTCAGTCCCAGAAAGGCTGTGGATGAGGGCTTTGCCCGGTCTACATTGACCATTGTGGATGCCAATGTAACCACCATCATAGCAGCTGTCATCCTTTACCAATTCGGCACCGGTCCTATTCGCGGGTTTGCCGTGACCTTGTCAGTGGGTGTCCTGGCTTCTATGTTCACCGCCATCTTTGTATCCAAAATATTCTTCGATATCTGGCTCTCCCGGCGCAGACCGGGATCAAGCCTGAACCTGTGATGGACATGCAACCAATAAAACAAACAGGAATATATTCATATGGGCCTTCGCATCATCAAGCCGGATACAAACATTGATTTTATGGGCCAAAGGGGTTGGGCAGTGGTCGCCTCTGTGCTTCTTCTCGTTTTGGGTCTAGGGGCTATTCTTTTTCAGGGGGGACTGAACTACGGCATAGACTTTGCGGGGGGGATTACCATTCAGGTCAAGTTTGATCAGGATATACACATCACTGATATAAAGAAGGCATTACAGACCGACAATCTTCCTGAAATCAGGGTTCAGAGGCTTGGACTGGAGCAGGGCAACGAATATTTGCTGCGCATATCGGCTGAAAATGCCCAGCCGGAGGAGATGCGGACCATGGTTGCTCAGTCCCTGGAGGGAGGCATGCAGACCGGGTTCACCATTCAGCGCCTTGAGATGGTGGGGCCGAAGGTGGGTGCAGATTTGAAAAACAAGGCATTGCAGGCCCTGTTTTATGCTGTGCTGTTCATATCCATTTATATCTCCGGCAGGTTTGAACAAAAATGGATGACAGCCGGGATCATGGCGGCCGGTCTGCTGACCGGATTGTATGTCTTGGGTCTTTTGGCTGTGCCTCTTGTCTATCTCATCCTGGCCGCTCTAACCATAACCTTGGGTCTTTCCTGGTACTTGCAGTTGAACTACGCTTTGGGAGCCGTGGTGGCCTTGATTCACGACGTGTTGATCACTGTGGGTATTCTGGCGCTTTGGGGCAAGGAGTTCGACTTGACCACAGTGGCTGCCTTGTTGACCATTATCGGCTACTCGTTAAACGATACGATCATCATATACGATCGGATCAGAGAGAATCTGCGGTCCAAAGAGGCGCAATCCCTGCTGCAGACCGTGAATCAGAGCGTGAATCAAACATTGAGCCGGACCCTGCTCACATCAGGGACAACAATACTTGTTGTCTTGTGTTTGATCATTTTAGGCGGGGGGGTGATCCACGACTTCGCCCTGGCCCTGCTCATTGGCATTTTGGTAGGAACCTATTCGTCTATCTTTGTGGCTGGTTCTTTGCTTTTGGGTATCGGTCCCACTCCGGACAAAGAACCTGAACAGGAGGCTGTGCAAACCGCATGATATTGGATGGAGCAGTACAGTCAAGCCCTTTTGTATGATACGTTGAAATCACCAAGCACAAAGCTGAGTATTATCCATGATCCGCATCAATGAACATTATCTAAAACTTCAGTCTTCCTATCTGTTTGCAGAAATCAAACAACGGGTGGAAGAATATCAGTCTGCCAACCCGGAGACCAAGGTTATAAAGCTTGGAATCGGGGATGTGACCAGGGCCTTGCCTGCGGCCTGTATACAGGCCTTGCAGGCAGCAGTGGATGAATTGGGTCAGGATGCAACCTTTCACGGCTATGGCCCGGAGCAAGGGTACGAGTTTTTGCGCCAGGCTATTGCTGAACACGACTTTCAGGCTCGTGGGGCCAAGATTCATCCCGATGAAATATTTGTCAGCGATGGGGCCAAATGCGATACGGCCAACTTTCAGGAAATTTTGGCTCAGGATATAGCCATTGCCCTGCCTGACCCGGTCTATCCGGTCTATTTGGACACCAATGTCATGGCCGGCAGGACAGGGGCAGAGGAGAAAGGCCGGTACAAAGGGGTGACCTACCTGGAATCCACCCGGGAGAACGGTTTTGTCCCCGATCTGCCCGAGAGATCAGTGGACCTTATCTACCTGTGCTTTCCCAACAATCCCACCGGGGCGACCATCAGCAAAGAAGATCTGCAGAAATGGGTCGATTATGCCCGGGAAAATAAAGCCCTTATCCTCTTTGATGCGGCCTATGAGTGCTTTATCCGGGACGAACATTTGCCGCATTCCATCTTTGAGCTCCCAGGAGCCAGGGAGGTGGCAGTGGAGTTCCGCAGTTTTTCCAAAAGTGCCGGCTTTACCGGTACGCGCTGTGCATACACTGTTGTGCCCAAAGAATGTCGGGCCTGGACTGCAGAGGGCAAACCCATCTCAGTGCACGATTTGTGGCTTCGCCGACAAAGCACCAAATTCAATGGGGTTTCCT
>CAYZLB010000005.1:0-3563 GCA_964479235.1 uncultured Desulfohalobiaceae bacterium | reverse complement strand
TCAGTGCACGATTTGTGGCTTCGCCGACAAAGCACCAAATTCAATGGGGTTTCCTATCCTGTTCAGAGGGCTGCCCAAGCGGTATATTCAGCCGAGGGTCAGGCCCAGACAAAGGAACTGATCGATTTTTATTTGACCAATGCCGGGATGATCAGGCAGGCCATGACTGATTTGGGCTTTGCCTGTGTCGGGGGGGAGAACTCGCCGTATGTCTGGGTCTCTAGCGACCGAAGCTCAAAAGAGTTTTTTGATTTATTACTGAATTCAGCAGGTGTGGTCTGTACACCGGGTGTCGGCTTTGGGCGTTGCGGGGAAAACTTTATCCGGATCAGTGCGTTTAACAGCCGGGACAATGTTGCAGAGGCCATGGAGCGTATCCGTACTGCTATTTCATAATGATCAGGGGAGACGTCATGCAGCGGACAAAAGTCTGGGCTGCTTTGAAGGCCAAGAGCCCATTGGACGACATATTGGTCAAAGGCTGGATACGGACCAAACGGGACGCCAAGGGCTTTTCTTTTTTAGAGCTCAATGATGGCTCTTGCATTCAGAACTTGCAGGTAGTGGTTGATCATGATCAACCTGGGGCAAACGTTTTGGATGACATTCACACCGGTGCTGCGGTGGCAGTGCGCGGTGCTTTAGTTGATTCCCCGGGTAAGGGTCAACGCTTTGAACTTAAGGCCACAACTATTGATCTCCTGGGAAGGGCTGATCCAAAGACGTATCCTCTGCAAAAAAAGCGGCATTCAGATGAGTTCCTGCGAACAATACCTCAGATGAGGGCGCGGACGAACAAATACGGCGCCTTATACCGTATTCGGTCCGAGTTGGCCTGGGCCATCCATTCTTTTTTCCATCAACGCTTTTTTGTGTATGTGCACAGTCCGATCATTACTGGACTGGACTGCGAAGGAGCCGGAGAGCTGTTTCGAGTAACCAGCCTGGACTTAGACAACCTTCCGGATCAAGGAGAGCACGAAACGCATGATTTCTTTGGTCAAAAAGCATATCTGACCGTTTCCGGCCAACTCACTGCTGAAGTCTTGGCCTGTGCCTTCGGCCAGGTGTATACTTTTGGTCCGACATTTCGGGCCGAGAACTCCAATACGCCTCGGCATGCAGCTGAGTTTTGGATGGTTGAACCGGAGATGGCCTTTGCTGATCTGGAAGAAAATATGGATGTGGCTGAAGATCTGATCACATCGTGCATAGCGCATATTCAAGAAAATTGCGCTCAGGACCTGGAGCTTTTTGCCCGCTTTGTGGACAAGGACCTGAAAGCAACACTTGACCTGGTGACCAAAGGAGCCTTTGTTCGTCTGCCCTATGCCCAGGCTGTAGATATTCTGCAAAAGGCACATGAGAAGAAGCAGTTTGGATTTGAACCAGTTTATGGACAGGATTTGCAGACCGAGCACGAGCGGTACCTGGTGGAAACAGAGTACCAGCGGCCGGTGATCGTCTACAACTATCCAGAATCGATAAAGCCTTTTTATATGCGGATCAATGCAGACCGGGAAACAGTGGCGGCCATGGATGTCCTCTTGCCTCGGGTTGGGGAAGTTATCGGTGGCAGCCAAAGAGAAGAACGTCTGGACGAATTGACCGCCCGTATGAGGGCCATGGGCCTGGATGAAGAAGAATACAGCTGGTATCTTGATCTGCGCCGTTTTGGGACTGTCCCCCATTCTGGATTCGGCTTGGGCTTTGAGCGTTTGCTCATGTTCATTACCGGCGTACACAACATCCGAGACGTCCTGCCCTTCCCCCGCACACCCCGGCATTTGCAGTTTTAGCCGGGATAAAGGCATTCCTCCAAGCAAGTGTTGCCCTGCATCTTAATAATTGATAAGATGTTGACGTTCACATCTGAGTTCTTTGCAGCACCTATCTTAACACTTCATCCACATACCTGAGTCAATCCGTCGCTGTGTCCCAGCTGTTCCTCCAAAATTCCGGAATGATCGCCCAACTGCCTCCTGCCGATGTAGTCCCCAGTGAGACCCTACAATAAGATATCGGTATTTTGTGGATTGGCACATAATATGCGTTACGTTTTTTTTGGGCTCTTTGGCCCGAAAAATATGTCAGATTTCCCGGAGGCAAAGCTGACATCAAACCAGGTGAGGAGGTTGTATGACCCAGGAAGCCCCAAATGTTTTAGTCATCGGCGGTGTGGCTTGTGGCCCGAAGACTGCTGCCCGGATTAAGCGCTTAGAACCACAGGCCAAGGTAACCCTGATTGAGAAGTCTGGAAATGTATCTTTTGGAGCCTGCGGCATTCCGTATTTTATCGAGGGGTATTGCGACAGCGTCGATACCCTGTATGAAACCCCGGTTGGGGTGAAAAGGACTCCTGAATTTTTTGAAAAGGCCAAAGGATTCCAAGTCCAAACCAATACTGAGGCCTTGAATATCGACCGGGAGAAAAAGCAGGTCCGGGTCAAGGATCTGCAATCAGGACAGGAACAGGATATGGGCTATGACAAATTGGTTTTGGCCACAGGGTCCACGCCTTTTCGTCCTCCCATTCCCGGAATAGACAAAAAAAATATATGGACCATCAAGTCATCCGAAGATGCTGAAGGGGTAGCGGCCAGTATCGATCCTCCCGAAGGCAAAAAGGCAGTTATTATCGGGGCCGGTCTCATCGGAGTGGAAATGGCCGAGGGACTGAAGCAGCGGGGCTGTGAGGTGACCATCATTGAGATGTTTGATCAGATTATGCCCCAAATCCTGGATTATGATTTGGCCACCCTGGCAGCTAAGCATATCCGATCAAACGGGGTAAACCTGGCCCTTGGCGAGCAGGTGATTGGCTTTACAGGTGAGCAGGAGGTCACCGGAGTAGAAACCAAAAAGAGGACGTATGAAGCCGATGTGGTCATTGTATCGATAGGCGTGAGGCCAAATGACGGATTGGCCCGGGAAGCCGGCTTGGAATGCCATCCCAAGGGTGGTATCCGCATAAATTGCCATGGGCAGACCAGTGATCCGGAAATATATGCCGGAGGAGACTGTGCCATTAATGATTCAATCCTGAGTTTTCTGTGCGCGGAACTCTATGTTCCTTTGGGTTCTACAGCCAACAAGCACGGCCGGGTCATCGCCAATCACATTTGCGGGCAAACGACACCCTTTTCCGGGGTTATGAGCACCAGTATATGTAAGGTCTTCGGCATGACTCTGGGACGGACAGGGATTAGCCATAAACAGGCAGAAAATCTCGGATTTCAAGTTGAGAGCGCCTTGTGGACCGGGCCAGATAAGCCGCATTACATGCCGGACAGCGGCCCCATCGCAATCAAGCTGGTGGCCTCCAAGCGAAACAGGGAACTCCTTGGGGCTCAGGTTCTGGGGACCGGGGACGCTGCCAAACGCCTGGACGTGGCGACAGCTGCCGTGCATTTCAAGGCCAATTTGGATGATATCGGGGCAATAGACATCAGTTATGCGCCGCCATTTTCTCCGCCCATCGATCCTTTGATTACAGCCAGCCATGTGTTGACCAACAAAATGGACGGATTGGCCAACGGCCTGTTGCCCATGGAAGCTAAAGA
>CAYZLB010000004.1:11610-47393 GCA_964479235.1 uncultured Desulfohalobiaceae bacterium | reverse complement strand
AAAGCAGAAATAACTGAACTTGATATTTGAGTTGAATTGATTGAGAAAGGAGTTGCCCGCCCGGTTAAATACGGCTTTTCAAGCCGTAGACCGGAGGTCTATTTAACTGGGTGAAGGTGTGCTCCTTTTTGTGGGTTGGCTTGGTAAGCAAATCCCATAGAGGAACACCCGTGAAAAATCAAATATGGAAGGGGCCTACAGGCAAGGGGCTAAAGAGCCCGAGCTAAATCCTGCTCCGCAGGTCAGCTGAAGCAGCTGAATTTAACCGGGCAAGCCAACTGATGGTCAATTGGGCCACGAGCCCGAAAAATGACACCTGGGGATTGCCTCAGCGTAAATACTACCATCTCGCCTTTAGCCCCTTGCCTATAGCCCCTTTTCGGAACTTTAGTTTGCTAACAGGTGAGCGGCAAAAGTCTTGTGCTGTCTCATTGCAGCTAAGGCCAAAGTCTACCCGAGCGTCTACCCAAGCCATTTTGGGGTAAAAAAAGGGGGTTAAGCATGATGCCTAACCCCTTGTTTTTTCTGAATGCGCCTGGGGCGATTCGAACACCCGGCCTTCTGATTCGTAGTCAGATGCTCTATCCGGCTGAGCTACAGGCGCCAAAGCACACTTTGTAAGCAAAGGCTGTTGTCTTGTCAAGCTGGAAGAGACGGTTGTTTATATATCCAATGTGTTCAGCCACTTGCCGACTACCTCCCAGACCCGTTTCGACGTAGTACTGAACTGGTGGTCTCCCTGGGGGACAATATGCAGCTCTTTAGGTTCTGCAGCTGCGGCGTACAGTTCTTTTGCATCATTTACCGGTACGACATCGTCCCTTTGGCCATGGACAATGAGCAGGGGACGGGGACTGATGTTTGCAGCTGCCTGGAGCAGATTGTGTCTGGTCAGATCATCCATAAAATCTTTTTTCAAATGCACGGTTCCATTTTCATTCGCCAAGACGACTTGCCCGTCATCGTTTTCGGAAACGATAACCTCTGAAAACAGTTTGGTGAGATGAACCGGGGCAGCCCAGGTACAAACGGCCTGAACCCTGGAATCCGCTGTTGCCTGGGCCAACACGGTGCTGCCGCCAAAACTGCGGCCCATGGTCACCACCGGCCCCTGTTCCCGCTCTTGGCTCCAGTCGATGACCCCACTCAGATCCTGGATCTGGTTCGTCAAGGTCAGGTCTTTAAATCGGCCTTCGCTTTGGCCGTTGCCGGCAAAGTCGAAGAGGATGAAAGAAAATCCAGTCTGGGAGAAAAGGGTTTCGGCCAGTTCAATGTATTTGCCTCCGCCTTCTTTACTGCCGGTGAAGCCATGGCAGACAATCACCCATCCCCGGGAGCTTTGTTCAGAATGCAAGCTCAGAGCAGCCAGGCGTTGTCCTCTTGCGTTTTTGATATGGACGTTCTGCCAATGAGCCATTGATCTCCTCCAGTTTGATGCGTGCACAACGATGTGAAGTTTATAAAGAGTAGGTCGGG
This sequence comes from uncultured Desulfohalobiaceae bacterium, assembly GCA_964479235.1. GTDB lineage: Bacteria > Desulfobacterota > Desulfovibrionia > Desulfovibrionales > Desulfothermaceae > Desulfovermiculus. The sequence continues at coordinate 45,917 of CAYZLB010000004.1, read as the reverse complement.
GAGTCAAGAACAGTCCGAGGTTCACGTTCGGGCCTTGACTGCTAGGCAGATAATCATTATTTTGAACATATGTTCATATGAATGTCTGTTTGTACAATGAGGATGTATGTCTGAGAAGATTCCTTTTGATATTTGTCAGGAGCGGTTGGTCCATCCCGACAGCTTGGAACAGGTGCGGGGGGCAATGCCAGATTTCCCAGTCTTGTGCGATTTGGCCGATCTGTTCAAGGCCTTGGGCGACCGGAGCAGGGTGCAGATTCTGTTCGCCCTGTCCAGGGTTGAGCTATGCGTCTGTGATTTGACCGAGATTCTGGGCATGTCCTCATCAGCGGTCTCTCATCAGCTGCGGGTCTTGCGGGCCTCCAAGCTGGTGACTTTTCGCCGGGAAGGAAAGAACGTATTTTATAGACTGGCCGACGGCCATGTGCAAAGGCTTTTTGAGCAGGCCCTGGAACATGTTCGGGAATAACCCTCATGCCCTGGAGGGCACGCTTGCGCTAACGAAGCATACAAATGATTTGGATCCCGATCCCGATACCGATTGGGAACAGACAAAAAAGCGGTTACCCAATCAGATCCTGACAACTATTAATGAATAACAGTTTTTCATACAAAGTTTCAGATGTAAGCGACACCAAGATCCTTGAATTTTTACATGGATGCTGGGATGCATAATGAATGAGGCATACCAATTAGACCATGTGCAATGCGCTCCAAGCGGATGCAGTTGCCAAAAAGGCGATTTTAACCAGGACCGTGCCGAGTCTTCTTTAGGCCGGGAACTGGTATATTTGTTCCCTGGAGCAGTGCTTTTTGCCCTCGGACTGGGCACGAAATACCTCATGCCCTGGACCCCGGCATGGCTTCCACCTGGGATATTTCTAGCTGCTTATGTCTTGTCCGGGTGGAGTGTGGTGCTCCAAGGACTGCGCAGCTTGTTGTCCCGCGGTCTGCTGGACGAGTTCGTTCTCATGAGCCTGGCCACAATAGGCGCTATGGCCATAGGGGCCTATGCCGAGGCAGTGGCCGTGATGCTCTTTTACCGCATAGGTGAGGCCTTTCAGGACAGTGCAGTGCGCAAATCAAGGCAATCCGTGGCTTCGCTGCTGGAGCTTCGGCCGGACACGGCACGGGTGATCAACGGGGAGGACGCCAAAATGCTCGATCCGGCCCAGGTCCAGGTGGGACAGGTCATCCAGGTCAATCCGGGTGAACGGGTCCCATTGGACGGGACGGTACAGAGCGGCCAAAGCCGAGCGGACACCTCGGCCCTGACCGGCGAATCCAACCCTCGCGGTCTCGGTCCCGGAGATACCATCCTCTCCGGGATGGTCAATCTTTCCGGGGTGCTTACCATGCGGGTGGACAAGCCTTTGGCCCAGTCCACGCTATCCGTGATACTGGATCTGGTTCAGAACGCGACCCAGCGCAAGGCACCTACAGAACAGTTCATGACCCGGGTGGCCCGGGTGTATACCCCGATTGTGGTCGGGTTGGCCGCCCTGATCGCCTTTGGTCCAAGCCTTGCCGCCCAGATTCCGGGCATAACTGGTCTTTTCGATGCTCCCCTCAGGCTCTCGGATTGGGTGTACCGGGGACTGGTTTTTCTGGTCATTTCCTGTCCCTGTGCCCTGGTCATTTCCATCCCGCTGGGCTTTTTTGCCGGGATAGGGGCCGGTTCCAGGCAGGGCATTCTGATCAAGGGGGCCAACTTCCTGGAGGCCTTTGGGCGTTTGCGGAGAGTTGTCTGGGACAAGACCGGGACTCTGACCCGGGGGCGTTTTGCCGTGCACGATGTCCAGGCTGCGCAGGGCTTTTCGCCTAAAGAGGTATTGTCTTTGGCCGCAGCTGCGGAAGCACACTCGTCCCATCCCATTGCCCTGGCCATTGTCCGGGAAGCAAGAAGAAAGAGGTCAGAGATCAAGGATCAGAGGTCAGGGGACTGGAGGCAGGATTCGGGGATCAGATGGCAGGAAGCAGAAGACAGAGATCAGAAGACAGGGATGAGAGGTGAGGGATCAGAAGTCGGATATCAGAGACCAGAGGAGACTTTGGAGTCAATAAATGACCGAGGACATACGACTGGAGAAACTGACAGTGAGTTCGAAGTCCAGGAATTTTCCGGACAGGGAGTGCAGGCCAAGGTTCAGGGCCGGGAGGTGTTGGTTGGGACAGCAAAGTTTCTATACTCTCAAGGAGTAGATCTGGCTGACCGGAATCAAGGAGGCAATGCAATCTGGGTAGCTATAGACAAAAATGTGGCCGGCTGGATTGTGGTCCAGGACGAGCTCCGTTCCCAGTCCGTTCAAGCTGTGCTGGCATTGAAGGATTTAGGCATTCGTCAGTATATGCTCACTGGGGATAGGAAGGAAGCTGCCGAGGAGGTAGGCAGGTCTTTGGATCTGGACGGAGTTTCGGCTGAGCTTCTGCCCCAGGGCAAGGTGAGCATGCTGGAATCCATTATGGCCAGAGACACGGACAAAGGCCACACGGCCTTTGTCGGGGACGGGATCAATGACGCTCCGGTCCTGGCCAGAAGCGATATTGGCGTGGCCATGGGCGGGCTGGGTTCAGATGCAGCCATAGAGGCCGCTGATGTGGTCTTGATGGAAGACGATCCAGGCAAATTGGCCCAGGCCGTGGCTTTGGCCGGGCGAACCAGAGCCATTGTCTGGCAGAACATTGCCCTGGCTTTGGGGATCAAGGCCTTGATCCTGAGCCTGGGGGCTGTGGGACTGGCCAGTATGTGGGCCGCGGTCTTTGCTGATGTCGGCGTTGCCTTGTTGGCTGTAGGTAATTCCCTGCGTATTCTGCGGTGATAAAGAAGTCAGGGACAAGTTGGGAGCTGGAAACTGTCGCAGAATAAACATAACATAAGAGAATTTATCCACGAATTTGCACGAAGAAGCATGAATGAAGAAATGAGATGTATATGTATAAACCAAGAACTATGGATCAAAACACAGGAGGATTGTTATGGCGACGATCAAAGTACAAGGGATGACCTGTCAGCATTGCGTGCAGGCGGTAACCCAGGCCCTGTTCGGAATTGAGGGTGTGGAGAACGTAAAGGTCAGTCTGTCCAAGGGCGAGGCCAGCTTTGAGGAAACCAAGCCTGTGGACATGGAAGAAGTAAAAAAGGCGGTCAAGGAGGCCGGGTATAAGGCTGAGGTGTGAGGAATGAAGAATGCTGGGATGAATGAGGTGTCTGTTTGCTGCTTGCCGTCGAAGGCCAGTTCGATTGAAAATGCAAGACACCACGAAGGGCAACCACTTAGGGTTGCCCTTACAAAAAGGGCCGCTATATCATTTTAGATTGGGTTTCTTATTCTGGTTTGCAAACAAGATGATCATTGTTTCTGCTTATGCTTTAGTTATCCCAGCTAAGGATGAAATGCCTGTCTTTGTCCGTCGTTTCACTATTGCCCGGTCGGGATGTTTGAACATATCTATACCATGCGTACCGGGCAATCTAGTGTACATAACTTGCTTATTCTGACTTCAGCCTTTGTCACGAAGGCGGAACTCCAGAGCTTCTTAGACTCTGGTTTAGAAGTTAAGTTTCTGTTATTTTATAGCTTCTCACTGAGGAGTTGGCCTTTCCCCTGGATTGCCCGGAGCGAATGATTCCGATGTATTCGACCAATAGCGGCCGGGCAATGACGGATAGCTAGATCGCGGTAATCCAGGAAGTCGTTTCTGTCAAAAAACATTAATCCGGATCACAACGTAAAATCTGTTCCTGCGGTTACCACTGCATGCGTGGAATAAGTGATTATCTTGAATGATAATTGGAATTATAACCCGCGATTCCTCCGGGGAGGTGCAGCCCTTGAGTATATTTTACCGGGTGTCCGCTCAGGTACAAGAGGGCGAATGATCATTCGCCCTCTTGTACCTGAGCTGGAGGTATTATCAGTATCCGTTCAGAGGGATCCGATTGCTTCATTATGACCAGTCATCGCGAGGAGTCTTCAACAGGCGTCTTCGCCGAAGTAATCTCCAGAAATACAGTCCGTTGAGGGTATTATAAAGATTGCTTGAATGCTTAATGTTATCATTAAACATGTTGTTTTTGATGCAGAAATAAGGGATGTGACATATGCGCGAGCAGGAAACGGATCAGGGCCAGGAAGGCAATGTGCGCAGCCGGAAGTTCGCCATTCAGGGCATGAGCTGCGCGGCATGTTCGGCCCGGGTGGAGCGGGTGGTTGCCTGGATGGACGGAGTGCATTCGGCCCAGGTCAACCTGGCCACAGAGAGTATGCAGGTCAGCTGGGATGCGGACAAACTGGGGCCGGAGGAGATCAAGGCCGCGGTGCACAAGGCCGGATATGAGGCCAAGGAGATAAGCCAGGATTCCCGGGTTGAGCTGGATATCCAGGGTATGACCTGTGCCGCCTGTTCGGCCAGAGTGGAAAAGGCCCTGAGCCGGGTGCCCGGGGTGAGCCGGGCGGAGGTGAATCTGGCTACGGAAAAGGCCAGGGTGAGCTTTGATCCTGAGCAAGTCCAAAGCAAGGATCTTATTTCTGCGGTGGAAAACGCGGGCTACGGCGCTTCTGTGATCTCTCAGGAAGAGGGGGGCAGCGCAATCGGAAAGGACCAGGAGATGAAGGAACGGCTGGCCGGACTCAAACGTCGGCTGATCATCTCCCTGACCCTGGCCATCCCCTTGTTTCTTTTGTCCATGGGAGAAATGGTCGGGCTGCCCATCCCCTCGTTTCTGAATGCTTCCTCTGCTCCCCTGACCCATGCCCTGGTCCAGTTCCTGCTCACTGTGCCCATCATGTACATCAACCGGGAATTCTATGTGCAGGGCTTTCCCAGTCTGGTCCGGGGCGGGCCGAACATGGATTCACTGATCGCCGTGGGCACCAGTGCGGCCTTTATCTATTCCACATGGAACCTGGGGGAAATTTTTTTGGGCCACAATCAAATAGCCAGGGCCCATGATCTGTACTTTGAGTCCGCGGCTATTATTCTGACCCTGATCACCCTGGGCCGGTTTCTGGAGAACCGCTCCAAGGCCAGGACTTCGGCGGCCATTCGGGAGTTGATGCAGCTCAGACCGGAGACGGCCACCAGAATTGTGGATCAGGAAATGGAGACTGTGCCGGTGAACTCCATTCAGCCCGGAGATCTCCTCCTGATCCGCCCAGGCGAGAGGATTCCGGTGGATGGCCGGATCGAGGACGGTCAGTCAAGCGTGGACGAGTCCATGCTCACCGGTGAGCCCATTCCCAAGGGCAAGGGATCAGGAGACAGCCTGATTACCGGTACGGTCAATGTTCAGGGCTCGTTGCGCATGCGGGCGGAAAAAGTGGGCCGGGAGACGACCCTGGCCCGGATCATTGCCCTGGTTCAGGAGGCCCAAGGGTCCAAGGCCCCCATTGCCAATCTGGCGGACAAGGTCAGCCTGTATTTTGTGCCCACGGTCATTATCATTGCCGTTGTTGCCGGCCTGGGCTGGCTGTTTATCGCCGGGGCAGACTTTTCGTTTTCTTTGCGTATCTTTGTGGCCGTGATGGTTATTGCCTGTCCCTGTGCCCTGGGACTGGCCACGCCAACGGCCATCATGGTCGGCACCGGCCGGGGGGCCCAGTTGGGGACGCTGATCAAGAGCGGGCAGGCCCTGGAAACGGCCCGGAATATTCAGGCCGTGGTTCTGGACAAGACCGGGACCCTGACCCGGGGCCAACCAGAACTTACTGATTTTATACCTTTGGAAGGTGCAGGAGTTGACCAGCGGGAACTCAAGGCCATGATCGGTGGCCTCGAGCAGGCCTCGGAGCACCCCCTGGCCCGGGCGGTGGTTCAGGGTCTAAAGCCGGATGCCGGGAATGCCTGGCCCCAAGCCGAGGACTTTGCTGCTGTGTCCGGCCGGGGGGTCAGGGCCAAAGTGAATGGACAGACGATTGTTATCGGAAGCCGGTCATTTTTGATCGATCAGAACATCCAGGGTGTGGACAACGAAAGGGTTTCAGCGCAGATTGATGAGTTGTCCCAAGCCGGCAAGACGGTGGTCCTGGTCGGGGTAAACAGCCGGGTTGCGGCCATCCTGGCTGTGGCCGACAAGCTCAAGGAGTCTGCTCCGGACACGATCCAAGAGTTGAAAGCCATGGGCCTGAAGGTAATCATGCTCACCGGGGATACGGAGCGGACGGCCCGGGTGATTGCCAAGCAGGCCGGAATCGATGAAGTTATTGCGGAAGTCATGCCTGAGGGTAAGGCCGAAGAGATCAAAAAGCTCCAGGACCAGGGCCTGCAGGTAGCCATGGTCGGAGACGGGATAAACGATGCTCCGGCCCTGGCCCAGGCCGATCTGGGGCTGGCCGTGGGCTCTGGAATCGATGTGGCCATTGAGAGCGGGGATATCGTGCTGATGGGCGAGGACCTGTCCGGGGTAAGTACGGCCATGGCTTTGAGCCGGGCCACGGTGCGAAACATCAAGCAGAACCTGTTCTGGGCCTTTTTCTACAACTCGTTGGGCATCCCCATTGCCGCAGGCGTGCTGCACATCTTTGGCGGTCCGACTCTAAATCCCATGATTGCCGCTGCGGCCATGGCCATGAGTTCGGTATCCGTGGTCAGTAACGCCCTGCGACTGCGTTTTTTTCAGCCTACAAAACAATGAACCCTTCTGGTCCTAGGACCAGAAGGGTTCATTGTTTTGTCTTCTTGGGCTTGTGACCCATGGAAGCCTGGACTGGCTGTAGAGTCATACCCAGAGAAGCGGGATGCTCCTTTTGGAGGCAAAGATTCATTACCATCCATCCTACAAACTCACATGCCCGCCAAAGCGCAATCACAACGAAGCACGAAGATAATATATTCATATAAACAGTATCTTAGGGAATTATTTTCATACAAACTATGTCAATTACCCACGTTTTATCAACTGATCAGAAGAGATGTTTTGACTCCTATGGACAAGAGATCCCCTGTGCCGGGAGCGGACAGGACGGAGAGCTCGGGATGGGTATCAAGGGGCCGAGTCCGCGGTTTGCAGAGTTTGGGGATATGATCCAGGATCGCCTGACCGGTCTGATCTGGCCCAGAAAGAGCGTCAGCTTTGAGTTTGCCCTGCGCTGGCAGGAGTCCCTGGAGCATGTCCGGGATTTGAATCAAGAGGGATTCCTGGGCTGTTCAGACTGGCGTCTGCCCAACAGGCGGGAACTGCGCAGCGTGCTTAGCCACGAGCAAAGCCGTCCGGCTCTGCCCACGGACCACCCCTTTACCCATGTGCAACAGACCTGGTACTGGACATCCACTTCCTCGGCCATGTATCCGGCCTATGCCTGGGCTGTGCATTTGGCCGGCGGGCGCATGTTCTGGAACCGCAAGGATCAGATCTCCATGGTCTGGCCGGTGCGGGGAGAAAGTTCGGTTCTTCCGCGCACAGGACAGAAATCGTGCTTTGACTCCCATGGTGCCGGTATCGAATGCTTTGCAAGCGGGCAGGACGCAGAACTGCAAAAAGGCGTAGTCTGGCCCGAGCCTCGATTTGTCCGGGATGGAGAGGATGTTGCGGACCGTCTGACTGGACTGATCTGGCGGGAAACAGAAAGCGAAGAACCGGGTCTGATGACTTGGCCAAAGGCCCTGCAGGTGGTTGCGGAACTCAAGGAGGAGAGTGGGACGGAGTGGCACCTGCCAAACATTAATGAGCTGGAATCCCTGGTGGATGCCTCTAAATCATGCCCGGCCCTGCCGGAGGGACACCCATTTTCCGGCAATCCGGAAGTGCTCTGGTCCTCCACGTCCAGCGGGTTTGAGCCGGATTGGGCGTACGCTTTGTATATGCACAAAGGTGCTGTTGGTGTTGGCTATAAGAGGACGGCCAGGTTTGGAGTCTGGGTGGCCAGAAGTCAGATTTGCCTCCGGCACATCTGACATATTTTTGGGCCAAAGGGCCCAAAAAACGTTTTCAAGAGCCGTTCACCGTCCAGCGGGATGGAGCGAATCAAGGTGTACCAGGAAAACGGTATGTCGATAAACAAAGGGGTGGGCGTCTGGGCCAGGATGTTCATGGACCATTTTCCCGATCTGCCGGTGGAGGATGACGGCCGGCTGCACGACCCGGTCCTGCGGGAAAATTTCATTACCCGGATTTTTGTTTTCCAGCGCTGGCGGGAGCTTGTTCGATCCAACAAGACCTTGGGCGGTCTGGCGGATCTTCATTCCCGGCACAAGCTGCTGATTATGGCCCACCATGTCCCCACCTACAGGGAACTGGGCAAACCGATGGCCGAGGGCAAACAGATACCGGTGGACGATCTGTTCGCCACCTATCTGCACAATCAGTATTATTTACATCCCCATCCATTGGAGTTCAAATTGCGGAATCATGTGTAATTTCTAGGCCGGGGCTTTTTTGGTCAAGAGGTAGATGCCGTATGTGGCCAGGAGATTAGGTAAAAAGCGGACTTTGCGGCCGTACTCTTCGTGATAATAGGTGCTGATGGCGGTTTCCTTGAGGATTTCAAATCCAAAGACCGAGCAGAAGCTGCGAAAGTCCTTGATAGGCACCACCCGGATATTGGGGGTATCGAACCAGGCGTAGGGAAGCTCCTTGGACATAGGCGCCCGGCCGCGGAAAAAGAAGAAAAGCCGGTTCTTATAGTGGCTGTAGTTGGGAAAGCTGACCACCCCTTTATGCCCTACCCGGAGCATTTCGTGCAGGAGCAGAGCCGGTCTGAATACCTGCTGCAGGGTCTGGCTGAGGATGACGTAGTCAAAGGTTTGATCCTGATAATCCCGTATTTCCTCATGGATATCCCCGTGGATGATATTCACTCCGGAAATAATGCCCTGGCTGGCCTTTTCGGCATCAACCTCAATGCCAGTTCCGGTCACTCCCTTTATGTCCTGCAGATATTTGAGGAGTTCACCAGCCCCACAGCCCAGGTCCAAGACCCGGCTGCGGGGGGTGATCCAGGAAGCGATGGTCTGGAGGTCAAAACGCATATGAACATCCTTGAACAATCAGTTGGGTCAAAACAATGATCCATTGTGTTTATACGCAGGAGTACGAGGGAGCGAGATTTCGCAGTTCCTTGTCCAGAAATCCGGAGATGAGCTGGGAGAGGGGCGGATTGGGAACCAGAAACGAGTCGTGCCCATAATCGAATTCAATTTCACAGAAACTGACCTGAAGATTGTTTTTCTTCATGGCTTGGACCATGGCCTTAGACTGGGCTGTAGGATAGAGCCAGTCCGAGGAAAAGGAGACGACCAGAAAATTGGACTGGGCTGGGGCAAAGGCCTGGGCCAATGAACCGTGTCCATAGTATTCGGCCAAATCAAAGTAGTCTGCGGCCTTGGTCAGGTAGAGCAGGGAGTTGGCGTCAAAGCGGTGGACGAATTTTTCCCCTTGGTACTGCAGATAACTGCCGACCTGGAAATCTGTATCAAAATCGTAGGAAAAGGCTCCCCGGTCTTGAAGCCTGCGGTCGAACTTCTTGCGCAGGGCTTCCTCAGAAAGGTACGTGACGTGACCGATCATCCTGGCCACAGCCTGCCCGTGCCCAGGCTGGCCCCGGCCGTAATAATCTCCTTGATGCCAGTTGGGATCCTTCATGATGGCCTGCCTGGCGACCTCGTTGAAGGCAATGGCCATGGCCGAGTGGCGGGTGGTGGTGGCAATGGGTACTGCCGAAACCACATATTCCGGATAGCGTACCGCCCATTCCAGAACCTGCATGCCACCCACAGAACCGCCGATTACGGCCAGAAGCCTGGAGATGCCCAGGGAATCGATGAGCTTTTTCTGGGCCCGGACCATGTCTCCGATAGTGACCATGGGAAAGGTCAATGCATAGGGGCGGCCAGTGCTGGGATCGATGGACGATGGTCCGGTAGAGCCCATGCACCCGCCCAAGACATTGGAGCAGATGACGAAATACCGGTTGGTGTCGATGCCCTTGCCCGGGCCGATCATCACATCCCACCAGCCCGGGGCCTGGTTGCGGTCCTGAGCGTAGCCCGCAGCGTGGGCATCCCCGGTCAGTGCGTGCAGGACAAGAATGGCATTGGACCGGTCATGGTTTAATGTTCCATAGGTTTCATAGGCCAGGGTGAGAGGACCAAGGCTGCGTCCGCACTCCAGTTCCATGCTGTTTGGTGGATGGGCGAAGTGGAAATACTGGGTGGTGACGGATCCGACAGTAAAATGCTGCCTGTTCTCCTGGGGGATACTTTGCACGTTGGGCATAATGCTGTTCCCAATCATGAGACGGCCCTGGCCAGGGCCTGATCCAGGTCGGCTATAATGTCTTCTCTATGTTCCAGCCCGATTGACAAGCGAATGAAATCCGGAGACAGGCCCAAGGCGGCCTGATCCTCCTGGTTGAGTTGGGAATGTGTTGTTGACCCGGGGTGGATGGCCAGACTCTTTGCATCTCCAATATTGGCCAAATGGCTGAAGAGTTTTAAGCTGCGGATGAATTCCCGTCCAGCTTCCAATCCTCCCCGGATGCCGAAACTGACCAGGGCCCCGCAGCCATCGCTCAGACACTTGCATGCGTGCTTATAGCTTTGATGTTCGGGTAAACCAGGATAGAGCACCCATTTCACTTGTGGATGGTGTTGAAGATAGTTGGCCACAGCCAAGGCATTGGCGCAATGTTTTTCCATGCGCAGGAAAAGGGTCTCCAGGCCCTGGAGAATCAGAAAACTGTTCACCGGTGCAAGGCAGGGACCGAAATCGCGCAGAAGCACGTTCCTGGCCCGGAGAATGAAAGCTTTTTCCCCGCCCAGTTCCAACCAGGACCGGTTGTGGATAGACGGGTCGGGTTCAGTGAACATGGGAAACCGGGCAGAGGAGGACCAGTCGAAACGGCCGGAGTCGACGATAATCCCTCCCATACTGGTGCCGTGCCCGGCGCAAAATTTGGTCAAAGAATGTACGACGATATCTGCGCCCCAATCCATAGGCCGGCACAAGTAGGGTGTGGCTATCGTGTTGTCCACGATCAGGGGGAGCCCCTGGTCGTGGGCGGCAATAGCCAGGGCCTGGAGATCAGGGACATCCAGGCGGGGGTTGCCAATGGTCTCCACGAAAAGGCATTTGGTGGCAGGGGTGATTTCCCGGACAAAGGCCTCTGGTTCCAGGGAGGCGGCAAATGAGGTCTGGATGCCCCACTGGGGCAAGGTCTGCTGGAGAAGGTTGTGGGTCCCGCCGTAAAGACTGCGGGAAGACACAATGTGGTCCCCGGCCCGGCAGATGGTCATCAGGGCAAAGGCAATGGCCGCAGCGCCTGAACTCAGGGCCAATGCTTCGTCGCCGTTTTCCAGAAAAGCCATGCGCTTTTCCAAAACCTCGGTTGTGGGGTTTGTTATCCGGGTGTAAATATTGGCTGGAAGATGATTATCTTTTGAGCAGGCCGTTTGGTTCGATTCGTTTGGGGCATCAAGGGATAGGGAAAAAAGGGCCGCAGCATGTTCCGGGCTGTCAAAGACAAAACTCGTGGTTTGATAAATAGGGACCGCCCGGCTGCGGGTCTCCCGATCCAACTGGTGACCGGCATGCAGGGCCAGAGTTTCAGGCTTCCAGGTCATGTGTTTTCTCCATGAGCGTTTCCTTGCAAAATACAACATAAGTGACTAAGAGTGCGGCCAATGTCAAGGAGGCAATACAGGGATTATGCTTTTGGCTGCATGGTGAGCATTGCAGGGCAACAGGGAACTCAGTATATATCATCAGGAGGTTTTCTCAGATGGCAGGACACGAAGCTCCCGCCCGGATAGAGAAGGTCCGGGCTGAATACGGATCCGATTTGGCAATATTGGCCCACCACTACCAGCAGGACGAAGTGGTGGCCCATGCCGATTATTGCGGCGATTCTCTGGAATTGGCCCGGAAGATTCCCAATTTGCAGGCCAAGAGAATCGTCATGTGCGGCGTCTATTTCATGGCCGAGTCGGCGGCTATTCTGGCTGGACCAGGGCAAGGGGTGAGTATGCCGGATAAAAATGCCGGATGCTTGCTGTCCAATATGGCCCCGGCCTGGCTGGTGGAAAAAAAACTGCAGGAACTCAATGCCCAGGGCAGACGGATTATCCCCTTGGCCTATGTGAATACCTCTGCTGCGGTGAAGGCGTTGTGCGGCAAATTCGGGGGGTCAGTTTGCACCTCGGCCAATGCCGGGACCATGCTCGAATGGGCCCTGAAACAAGGGGAGGGCGTGGTCTTCTTGCCGGACAAAAACCTGGGCAGAAATACTGCCAAAAAGCTGGGGATAGCAGATCAAGAACAGACAGTGCTTGATTTGCGAACACGGACCGACCCCTCTCAGGCTCGCCTTTTTTTCTGGCCAGGCCTTTGTATCGTGCACAATCTGATCAAGGTCAAACACATTGAAGAAATCCGGCGAGTCCATCCAAAGGCCAAAATAATCGTCCATCCGGAATGTATGCCTGAGGTGGTGGACCTGGCCGATGCCAGCGGGTCAACATCGGGCATAATCCGTTATGTCCATGATGCCAATCAAGGGGATATCATCTTTATCGGAACAGAGATACATCTGGTGCAGCGCCTGGCCAGGGAATATGCTCCGGAAAAGACAATCAGGCCGGTCCTGGACACTGCCTGTTCCAATATGGCCAAGATTACCGCCAAGAAGCTGGCCAAGCACCTGGAAGGGATTGCTTCTGCCTCCAAGGTGAGCGTGGCCGGTGATATACAGCAAGATGCCTTGCTGGCCCTGGAGCGGATGCTGAACGTATGTGCATAAAGCCTGGGTGTTGCCTGGTGCGTTAGATATGTGATTGTAAAAAATAAGAAACGCTGGACGAGGGCCTAAGGTCCAAAAAAGGAAGGAAATGATGTCGGGCGGGGAGGAAATCTTGGACTTGGATCTGATGCAGCCAGTGTCCATTGTCCGCTATCACAACGGAGAACAGGAATTACAGCAGGATCAGGTCATCCGGGAGAAATGCCTGGAGATCTGGGCCCAAAAGAGCTGTCTGACCAGGACTATTTGCCTGCCGGGAGGGGATGAATTGCTGGCCCTGGGCTGGTGTCACAGCGCCGGACTCATTGCCTCCCGCAGCGATGTTATGGACATGCGCAAAGTATATGCCGATCAAATCACCCGCTTGGAGATAAGCTTTCGCCCTGAAGTTCAGGACAATCTGAACAGATTTCTCAAAAGCTCTGAGTCTGCATGGAGAGAAGGCAGAACCGGAGTGTCCCGGGTACGGGCCGGGATTGCCTTGTCTGCAGACAGCTTGCTGCAAGCAAGGACTTTGCTGGAGTCACAACAAGTGCTTTTTCAGGCCACTGGAGGAACGCACAGTGCGGCCTTGTTCGGCCCGGGGCTGGGGTTGGCTGCCTTGGCTGAGGATGTGGGGCGGCACAATGCCCTGGATAAGGTCATCGGGCAGACTCTGGGAAAAGATCTTTCTGCCGGTGTTCTCTTGATTTTGTCCTCGCGATTGAATTCGGAAATGGTGGGCAAGGCCATACAGGCAAAAATCCCTTTTTTGGCCGGTGTATCCGCACCGACCCAAGCTGGGGTGGAACTGGCGGAGCAGAGCGGTATGACCCTGGCTGGATTCCTTCGGCCGGAACGGTTTAATCTGTATACCCATACCTGGCGACTTTGCCAGAACAGTTGAGATCCTGTTTTGCCGTGGGACCAGGCAGGAGACGACTTGTCTTTATTGATGAATTTTGCTATGTGCCCAAAGATCACGTCTTAAGATAGAGTTTTCCATCAAGGATATAATATATGGATCATGTTGAAGGCAAGAAAATTGGAAGGCAATTGGGGGCAGTCAGGAGGTCACGATTGGACACATTCTGGGGTCGCATTTTTCTTCTTTTGATCTTTTTTTTGATTCTTGGGCTGATGGCTCCGGTTGCCGCTTTGGCTTGGGGCCCGGGAATGCACCTGGCCCTTGGAAGCCAAATTCTGGGCAATCTGCATTTGCTCAGCGCTTCAGTTGCCGATCTTCTGGTCCGCCATTCCCAAGCATTTCTCTATGGATGCTTGAGCGCAGACATCATGGTTGGCAAGGGTAGACGGCTGACTCCCACCCATTGTCATAGCTGGCAGGCAGGCCTGGGTATGGTCCAAACGGTCAACGATCCTGAGCTGCAAGCCTATGCTCACGGCTATCTGACCCACCTGGCTGCCGATGTGGTGGCTCATAATTATTATGTAGCCAATATGCTTCAGCTCGGCCGGGGGCGGGGAAAGTTGAGCCATGTGTATGTCGAGATGCATGCCGACCGGCAGACCGCATATTGTCCTGATGAACTGAAAAAGATAATGCATACCTCGATGCCGGAGGCAGATGCCCTTCTTTTGTCCACCCTGTGCAAGTCACGATTTACTTTTTCCTGGAAAAAAAAGCTATTTACATCCGGTGTGGCTTTGAGTAGGAAAATGACCACAGCCTCTTCTCTGGAAATTTTGACCAAAAAGTTTCCCGGCCGGGAATGCGGCGAGTATCTCAGCGATATGCGGGAATTGTCCTTTCAGGTGAGTATGGATTGTTTACAGCAAAAGCATAAATCCATCGTGGTCACCTTCGATCCTATGGGCTTTCAGAATTTGGGCCTGGCCAAACACAATGGCAGCCGAAGATCCAGGGATGTGCTTTCCGGTTCGGTATTGAACTTTTTTATTCCGGCCATGAGTCTGATGACGTTGTAATAGACGCATGAAGTCTTGGAATCCAGCCCTGGGCTTATATATACCTACAAGCATGCAATCTGAAATGATTTGTGTCTGTCGGCTTCATGCGGGAGTTGTGTGTTTAATATCTCATCCAAAGAGATTGTGCCTATGAAGAGTGTAGGTATGGCCAAGTACATGCAGACCAAGGTTCCGGGAATGGATGTCCCGGAGGAAATCGTCAAACGCCTGCGCTGTGTAGAAAAAGAAGAAGCAAAAAGACGAGGGAATCAAGATTGCGGTGGAGCAGATTCAGGAATTTAAGGAAATGGAAGGCATTGCCGGTGTGCATCTCATGGCTATTGAATGGGAGCATTGGGTGCCACAACTAGCCGAAATGGCTGGCGTCCTTCCCCGCCCTAAAGTATAGATCGGGGACGCACAAGTTTTTTTATCCCTTTGAAACGTTGTGTCCGCCCTTGTCAGGTTGTTTCCGGCAAGGGCGGACTGCTTTGAAGGTCCAATCGATCTCGTAAGGAAGAAAATATGACCACACTTGCCGATACTGCCATGCGGGAAAAACAACTGCTGTGTTCTACATACTCCCGGTATCCTCTGCATATCCTCCGGGGAGACGGAGCTCGGGTTTGGGATGCACAAGGGAGAGAATATGTTGATCTCTTAGCCGGTATTGCTGTATGCGTCCTCGGTCACTCCCATCCGGAAGTAACCCGGACTGTATGTGACCAGGCAGCCCGATTGGTGCATACGAGTAATCTTTTCTATCAAACACCGCAATTGGATTTGGCCCAGAAACTCGTGGACAGCTGCGACCTGGATCGGGTCTTTTTTTGCAATTCCGGGGCAGAGGCCAATGAGGCGGCCATCAAGCTTGTTCGCCGCTATGCCCAGGAGGTCCGGGGCAGGCAGGCCTATGAGATGATAACAGCCGAGGGCTCGTTTCACGGCCGGACCCTGGCCACTTTGGCCGCTACCGGGCAGGAGAAGATGAAGCAAGGCTTTTTTCCTCTTCCAGAAGGGTTTATGACTGTGCCTTTTGCTGATATCAGGGCCTTGCAGCGGACAATCGGGCCCAAAACCGCCGGGGTCATGCTGGAGGTGATCCAGGGCGAAGGCGGAATCCGCCCGGTTCCGGCTGAATATTTGGGCCAGGTTCGACAGCTGTGCACAGACAACGGCATTGCCTTGATTCTGGATGAAGTGCAGACTGGAATGGGCCGGACGGGACGGATGTGGGCCCATCAGAGTATGGATGTGACTCCGGATGTGATGACCGTGGCCAAGGGACTGGCCAATGGGTTGCCCATTGGGGCCATGATCTGTTCTGAGGAGCTGAGCAAAGGATTTGCCCCGGGCAGTCATGCAACCACGTTTGGCGGGGGGCCGCTGGTGACAGCAACCGGGGCCACAGTCATGGATATTATAAACCGGGATGGCCTCTGTCCCAGGGCCGGGGCTGTGGGCCAGGAATTCCTGGAGATGCTCCAGGATGTGGCCGGCTCTCATCCGGAGAAGATTCGGGAAATTCGAGGCAAAGGGTTGATGCTGGGAGTGGAATTGGCTCATTCCGGGGCTAAGGTGTGGAATGCACTGCTCGATCGCGGGTTTATCTGCAACCTGACCCAGGACTGTATATTGCGCCTTTTGCCGCCATTGACTGTGGCAGAAAAGGACCTTCGGGATTTTGCCGCTGCCTTGGATCACATTTTACAGACAATATAGGATCTCATAGGTTCCTTGCGGGTTCAAGGTTCAAGGTTCACGGTTATAAGAATAAAATCAATATGATAGGATGATATTGTAATTTCCGGGTTGGCCTTCGATAATCGTCAACAAAAACAACTAACTATGTAAGAACTTTTGACTGTCGAGCTGACGTATTATCATGTCCTATGTATTGCGCTGGCATGTTCCTGATGAGAGACTGGACTCAGCGATAGACCTGCTTTCTGATCTGGTCCCCTGGGGCTGGGAGGAGGTGATCAAACGCGAAGAAACCATTTTGTGTGTTCATGTCCAGGAACGAAAGCAGTTAAAGCACTTGCAGCAGAGAATTCGGCGCTACTGGCCAGAGGCCGAGTTGGAGACAGGCAAAGAAAAAGACGCTGACTGGCAGATTGCCTGGCAGTTCTTTTTTCAGCCAGTGGAGGTGGCCGATACCTTTTGCATCCTTCCTCCCTGGAAGCGTGGGGAAGACCTTCAGAATTCCCTGATCCCGGTGGTCATCCATCCCAAAATGGCCTTTGGAACCGGGCACCATCCAACGACAACCCTATGTCTGGAAGCTCTGGCCCGGATCCTCTCACAGAGGAAATGGCCGGCTGGAAAAGACATTTTGGATGTTGGGACCGGTTCCGGCATTTTGGCCATTGCTGCTGCTTTGTTGGGCAGCAGATGCCTTGGCCTGGATATCGATCCCGTGGCCGTGGACAATGCCCGGGAAAACTTCGAGGCCAATGGGGTCCAAGAGGAGGTCCAGCTCTTTTGCGGCGATGTTTCCAGCCTGCGCCCAGGGCGTTGCTATCCCTTGGTGGTGGCCAATATTCTGGCCGGACCTTTGATCCGAATGGCTCCTGTCTTAACTGGTTTTGTTGCCGATCAAGGGATCTTGCTTTTGTCCGGGGTGCTTGAGTCCCAGGCCGAATCAGTGGCTCAGGCCTATAATGTGCAAGGGCTGGGAAATCCTCGGATAGCCCATTCTGGAGAGTGGGTCTCATTACTCTGGACAGAGGTGCAGAGCAAAAAGAAGATATGAGCCACGAGCACCTTTTCATGCAATTGTATCAGGCCATGTATCAGGCCTTGGGAGCCAGCAATTGGTGGCCGGCAGAAAGCAATTTTGAAGTCTGCCTGGGTGCTGTGTTGACCCAAAACACCAATTGGAGCAATGCCTCCAGGGCCATTGAGGCCCTCCGGGAACGGGACCTTTTGCTCCCTGAGCATTTCGATGCATTGCCCGAAGAGGAACTCGCTCAGATCATCCGTCCAGCGGGGTACTATCGAGTCAAAGCAGGGCGGATAAAAAACCTGCTTGATTTTTTGCGCCAGGAAGCTGACTATGATTTGGATCGATTGGCCCGGGAGCCGGTGGATGCATTGCGCCCCAGACTGCTTGGGGTTAATGGTATCGGCCACGAGACGGCGGACAGCATTTTGCTCTATGCCCTGCATCAGCCGGTCTTTGTGGTCGACGCCTATACGGCCAGGATAATGCACCGGCACGCTTTGGTGCCCGAGGATGTCGGCTACACTGAGCTTCAGGAGCTTTTTACCGCCAATCTTCCTCAGGATGTGGCTCTTTATAATGAATATCATGCGTTGTTCGTCCGGGTCGGCAAGGGATGGTGCAAGAAGTCCAAACCTTCGTGTTTTGGTTGCCCCCTGGAAGTGTTTTTATAAGCCAGATATGTCGGGTGATTTTTTTCGACTATGTTCCTGCTCCAGACTTGTCCTGCTGGGCATGTTCCTGGTGTGCATATGGATCTTCCCGGCTTGGGCCCAAGATCTTGAGGCCTTGCAACAGAGGCTTTGGCAGGAACAAGAAGCCAGGGAAAAGGCCCGGGACAAGCTTGTTACCTTAACCAAGCAAGAGCGTTTAGCCCATACTCGGCTTGTTGCCCTGGAAAAAAAGATTGCTGATCTGAAAGCTGAAAGAGACCAGATACAAGGTTCAATCGAAAAACTGCGCACCAAGCAGCAAAAACTTCAGACCCGGATAGGAGAGCTGCACAGACAGGATCAGAATATCCGGGGGGAAATCCAAAGTCTTCTTCCCAAAATGTGGGAAGTTCTCATCAGGGCCGATCACCTCAAGGCCAAGGTTTTTGATTCCTGGACCGAAGCCGATCGCTACATGGTATGGCTTTCTGCATTGACTGGAACCGCCCGGCAGAGGGTGCAGGAACTCTGTTCTGTGCAGGATGCTCTGGAGGAAAAGAGATCAAGTCTGGAATCTATCAGGCTCAGCCTGGTAGCCAGCCAAAAAGATTTGGATGCAATGGGCCGAAAACTGACCCAGAAGCGTGTGCAATTTTTGGATCAGGTGCATTCCTTACGCAAGAGGAAACAGAGCAGTCAGGAAGAGCTGGCCGATCTGAAGGCTTCCATAGATGAGCTCAAATCCCGGCTGGAGGCAATGAACAGCCGGAAGTTCTGGGTGCAGCAGGGGGAGCTCCTTTGGCCGGCGCAAGGAAAAGTGGTGGTCAGCTATGGGGGAGGGGAAGAAGGAAGATTCACCAATGGTCTTGGCTTTTCCCTGGCCCAAGGAGCTGACGTGCGCGCTGTTTCCTGGGGGGAAGTCGTTTACAACGATATGTTGCGTGGCTTTGGTCACGTTATTATTATCTATCATGGACAAGATTATTACTCACTCTATGCTTTTTTGTCTCATACCTCGGTCAGAAGTGGACAAAAGGTGGAAAAAGGAGAGAGCCTTGGTCAAGCTGGGTATTTCCCTGCGGCCCAAGGTCCCGGCCTGTATTTTGAGTTGCGCAGAAAACAGCTGCCCATAGATCCCAGATCGTGGTTGGCAACCCGGTAACGAACACAATGTCCAATCTGGAGACTGCTATGCGATGGAGCCGAACCGCAGGTATCATGCTCATGCTCGTGGCCCTGGCCATAACCCCGGAAACCACCAGGGCAACCAAGCAATATGAGCCGCTGAAGAATTTTAGTCAAGTAATGGATTTGATTGAAAAGACCTATGTGAACGATGTCCAGCGCCAGGATCTGGTCAAGGGGGCCATCCAGGGAATGCTGCAAAGCCTGGATCCCCACTCTGCGTATTTGGATCAGGAAGAATTCAAAGATATGCAGGTGGAAACCTCCGGTGAGTTCAGCGGGGTGGGGATTGAGATTACCCTTCAGAACGGAAGACTGACCGTGGTATCTCCTGTGGAGGATACACCGGCCTTTCGGTCCGGTTTGAAATCCGGGGACATTATCCTGGAAATAGACGGCGAATCGACCCAGGATATCAGCATTATGGATGCAGTTCACAAGATCCGGGGACCAAAGGGCTCAGAGGTGGAACTGACCGTGCTGCATCAGGGGGAAGCCAAGCCGGAACGTATAACTCTGAAGCGGGACGTTATCCCCATGCAGAGTGTGAAGGCCGAGGTCATGGAGCCCGGCTATCTCTATGTGCGGATCACCAATTTTAATGAACAAACGACCAAGGATTTGCGTCAGGCCTTGAAGGATCAGGATCTTGAGGGTGTGGTTTTGGATCTGCGCAACAACCCGGGCGGACTCCTGGATCAGGCGGTATCAGTTGCGGATCAGTTTCTGGGAGCAGGGAAAATTGTCTATACCAAGGGCAAGGTCAGACAGGCCCAAATGGACTTTCATGCCAAACAGGAACGTTCAGATCTGGACGTACCAGTTGTTGTTTTGATCAATTCAGGAACGGCGTCTGCATCCGAGATTGTGGCCGGAGCAATTCAAGATCACAAACGAGGGCTTATCCTGGGCGTGCGCAGCTTTGGCAAGGGATCGGTGCAAACGGTCATTCCATTGCCGGACGGGTCGGGTATTAAGCTGACCACAGCGAAGTACTACACTCCCAATGGCCGTTCTATACAGGCTGAAGGCATTATTCCGGACATTCGCCTGGCCTATAATCCCATCGAGGAAACCGATGACGACAGCATATTCCGAACCATCAGGGAGAGGGATTTGGCCCGACATCTGGAAAATGGAGAGGAAGATAGCTCTACTGGAAACACGAAAGATAATGGGGATGACAAAAAAAGCCGTATTGAAGAGATATTGCAAAAAGACAATCAATTACGGATGGCCTTGCAGCTGGTCAAATTTCTGCCCATGATCAAAGGCCTGCAGTGAGCGGGATCAACTGATCAATGGCCGCTAGGCGAAAAAAAAAGTCCAGCCAAAAGAAAAAAAAGGTTGCCAGGCAGTCTGGGAACCGTACCCTGCGCAAGCTGGGCTTGAAATTATGTATCTGGTTGACTGCCCTGGGGCTGACCGCCCTGGGGTTGTTCGGCGTTTTGCTGGTGCCTGAAAACAACAACCAGAGCAATGAGCAGTACGTTGTCCATGTACCTGCTCAGTCCAAATCCGCTGCAGTTTCTGCACCTCCGTTAGAGCCAGTCCCAGATCAGAAAAGACAAACGCGGGTTTATGAGCAGGTACCGAATACAGGCCCTGAGCCGCCCCAAAGAAAGGACACAACATCTTCCCCGCCCCATCATCCTGCTGTACCTCCCCAGGAACGGGCAGGCCCGGCAAAAGGTCCAAGCGTGGCTGTGGTTATCGACGACATGGGGCAATCGGTACAGACGGCCTGGGAACTGTTGCAGATTATGGGTACAGACCTGACCTGGGCCATCCTCCCCTACGGTCCGGACACCAGTGACGTCGTTGCCCTGGCTGCTGCCAACAATTTGGAATATCTGCTGCATGTGCCTATGGAACCCAAAAGATATCCCCAGATTGATCCAGGTCCGGGCAGCATCATGGTGGATATGCCCCCGGAACAGGTCCGGGCTGTTTTGATCAATGATCTGGAGCAGGTGCCAGGGGCGGTTGGGGTGAATAATCATATGGGGTCGCGTTTTACCGAAGATGTCCAGGGGATGCGGATTGTTTTGCAGGAAATCACTTCCAGACGTCTTTTCTTTATGGACAGCCTGACCAGTCCCAAGAGCAAAATCGAAGAGATAGCCCGGGATCTGCATACCCCAGTTGCCTTTCGGGATATATTTTTAGACAACAAACAAGATGTGAACGAGATTCTGGGGCAACTGCGCAAGGCGGAAGAGACGGCCTGTCGATCCGGCTATGCGGTGGTCATAGGACACCCCTATCCGGAGACCTTGACAGCTTTGGCCAAGTGGTCCAAAGAAAGGGACCTGAACGTGGAACTGGTTCCCTTGAGCCTGGTGGTCCAAAAGTTGGGACTGAACGAAAAGAAGGGAAAATAATCCTTGCTGTGTAACACAGGACGTGTGCCTGTTGGGCAAAAAATACGTTGCGTAAAAACTACAAAAATGAAGGGGTATGCATGGTGGAGAAGACCTTGTCTATTATCAAGCCGGATGCAGTGCAACGAAACCTGATTGGAGAGATTCTGGCCCAGGTTGAGAGCGGGGGACTGCAGATCAAGGCCTTGAAGATGATCCAGATGAGCAAGCAGCAGGCTGAGGGATTTTATGCCGTACACAAGGACAAACCGTTTTTCCACAGCCTGACTGACTATATGAGTTCCGGCCCTGTGGTCGTATCTATTCTGGAAGGGGAAAACGCCATCGCCCGGTACAGGGAAATCATGGGAGCAACAAATCCGGAAGAAGCTGCTGAAGGAACAATCCGCAAACGTTTTGCCCAGGATATTGAAAAGAACTCTGTACACGGTTCCGATGCTCCTGAGACCGCAGCGCAAGAGGTAGCCTATTTTTTCAGTCAACTGGAGGTAATGGCGTCATGACCCGAGTGGGGCTGATCGGTATCGGCAATATGAGCGGAGCGTTGCTCAAGGGCTGGAGTCAGGACAAGACCCTGAGCTTGTGCGGGTATGATATCAATCGTGATCAGCTGAACAAGGTCTCTCAGGAAACGGGTCTTGAGGTCAAGGAATCCGCCCTGGAGGTTGTTCTGGACACCGAATATGTCCTTTTGGGCGTGAAGCCGCAACAGATGCAAAAACTATTGACCTCTATTGCCCCTGAACTACAGAAAAATCAATGCCTCATTTCCATTGCCGCCGGAATCAGGCAGGAAACTCTGACCGGCTGGAGCGGGCATACCTGTCCAGTGGTTCGGGTTATGCCCAACACCCCTGCCATGGTTGAAGCAGGGATTTTTGCCCTGTGTTATGACGACAAAAAGCTTTCTGCTGAGCAAAAAGACCTGATCCAAAGGCTGTTTCTCAATCTGGGACAGGTGCAGATCCTGGCTGAGGAGTACTTTGATGCCTTTACTGCATTGGTGGCAACCGGCCCTGCCTATGTCTACTATTTCATGGACAGTTTGATTGAGGCAGGAGTAGCCGTTGGTTTTCCCCGCCATCAGAGCAGGGAAATGATTCAGGCCCTCTTGGACGGATCAGTAAAGATGTCCAAAGAGAGTAAATTGTCGGCCACAGAACTGCGGGAGATGGTCACCTCGCCGGCCGGGACAACAAGTGCCGGTATGCGCGAGTTGGACCGTCGAGCTGTTCGCAGCGCCCTGATCGATGCGGTCATGGCCGCGTGCAGCCGGAGTGAGGAATTGGGATAGGCAACTCAGGATATCAGCGGCCGGTCAACTCTTTGCTTTGGCGGTAGCCTTCATACAGGCATACAGCTGCGGCGTTGGCCAGGTTCAGGCTTCTGACTTTGCCCCAGATAGGTATGCGCACGTGATTTGGGCAGCAAGTCCAGAGCCAATCCGGAAGCCCGGTGGTCTCAGGTCCAAAGACCAAATATTCGTTGCCCTCAAAGGGCCAGGAAAAAAGAGCCACGCCCTGGCGGGCACTGGTCAGGAGAATCCGGCCGGAGTCGGCCAGGGACTGGGAAAACGACTGCCAGTTGGACCAGACGTGGACATCGACATGGGGCCAATAGTCCAGACCGGCCCGTTTGAGATATTTGTCCTCCAGGCTGAACCCCAAAGGCTCTATGAGGTGGAGTCGGGTCTGGGTGGCTGCGCAAAGACGCGCGATATTTCCTGTGTTTGGGGGGATTTCCGGCTGGAAAAGAACGATGTGCATGCTGTCTGGACTGGGTTGTCTCTCATCTGTATTCTGGTTCGGCAGGCTCACAAAATATATTATCGAAAAAGAGACAAAATCCCTGTTCAGTGAACAGGGATTTTGTTTTCAGTGGTGGGCGGTCAGGGATTTGAACCCCGGACTTCCACCGTGTGAAGATGGCACTCTAACCACTGAGTTAACCGCCCGAAAAAAAACTCTAACCCAAATTGCCTGTGATGACAAGCCCCATGGGAAAGTATTTATGAATACGGGAAATGATTATGAGCTGGGGCGTCCTGGAGTAATGACCCTGCCGGAGAGAATCCTGGTCATTGGCCAGGAACAGGGCATTATCGGGCCAGCTCTGGCGAATTGGCTGCAATCCTGCGGATGTCAGATTGTGTCTGATCATGGTCTGCAGGCGGGCCGCAATGCTGATGCTTGGTGCCGGGATTTAGAGAGATTGGAGCCCCAGCTTGTGGTCGATACCTTGTGCTGCTTTGATATGCAGCAGGCAGAACTGGAACCGGCCAAGGCCATGTTCTGGAACAAGGAAATGCCCTGTGCCTTGGCGCAGGCCCTGCAAAGGTTCGGGGTGGGGTTGGTCTTTTTCAGTTCCGACTGTGTCTTCGACGGTAAACAGCAGATCCCGTATACTATCGCTGATTCTCCAAATCCGGTTTCAACCTGCGGACAAAGTTTTTTGGCCGGGGAAAGAGCCTTGGAAGGATGCGGCTTGGACAATCTGTTGATTCTCCGTTCATCGTGGCAGTTTGGTCCCTTTGGCCCCGATTTTGTGGATTGGGTTGTACATCAGGGAAGACAGGGCAAGAGTCTGAAAATACCCCATGATCAGATAGGATCGCCGACATACAGCCTGGATTTGGCTGACTTGGCCATGCGTTTGGTCGCCAACAGAGTAACCGGACTGCATCACGTTTGCAACAGCGGTCAAGCCAGTTGGTGTGAGTTGGCCGCTGAAACTCTCAATACCTGTGGATTCCATTGCAATGTTCAAGCGGTGACATCAGAGGTGCATTCCCGTCAAGCCCCAAGGACGGCTTTTTCAGTTCTTGATTCCCGCCAAAGCCTGGCTTTGGCCAGGACCAAGGCCAGGCCGTGGCCGTATGCATTGCGTGATTATATTTATACCTACCACTCCCAGCATATTGTGCTCTAGTGCCTCGTCATCAATCATCTGTCGCAACGCAAGAAATACCCCCAAACCCCCTCAAGGGGGGCGAGGAAGAGGGAGCGACAGATGAAGGTTGATTAATCATTCCTACATGCCTGAAGCGGGCACAACGAAGCATGAAAATAAAGCTACAGCAAAATTTTGGCTCTTTTCCGTCATTCCCGCGGAGGCGGGAATCCAGTTCTTTCTGTATGATCATGGCGAGCCAGCCTTTCCACTAGATTGCCCGGCGAGGCAGATTGCGATGTATCCAGAAATCGGGGCCGGGCAATGACGGAAACGGCATACGGCTTTTATCCTTCGATGTAGTGATAAAGTAAACAAAAACTTAGCTGTTAGAGCATTATTTTCATATTAAAGCGGGCGAAAAAAGGCCTGCCGGATTGATCAGAGGGAGACCCCCCGTTTTTATCCCAGGGCATCAAAAGGAAAATTGTTCCATCAGTCCCTGCTCAAGTTCTACCGTGAGCATTTTGTGGCGCAGGAGTTGTCCTCTGTTCAAAAGGATTTTGATGACTTCCATGGCCTGTAAAGTGGCCACCGACAGGGCGGTCATGGGCAAATTGCCGAGTCCGGACGCAGGCTGGGATGGATCTGTCCCATAGATTGAGCGCAATCCCGGATCTTGAGGAAAGATGGTCATCAATTGGCCGAAAAAGCCTTCAATTGCGGCATGGACCAAGGGGATACCAGCGTGTTTGCTCCCGGTTTCCAAAACCATTCGGTCCTTGATGTTGTCCAAGGCATCAACAACAACGTCGGCTGATGCCAAAAGCTGGGATTGGTTTTCGGAAGTCAAGCGGACCGGATGGATTTGGACTTCAACACCAGGATTGATTTCTGCGACGGTGTTTTTGGCCGTTAAGGTTTTGGTCCTGCCCAGAGTGGACAGGGAGCACAGGGCCTGCCGGTTCAGGTTGCTTTCTTCGAATCTGCCCGGATCAATGACAATCAATCGCCCCACTCCTACCCGAGCCAGGCACAGCAGTACCTGCCCGCCCAGGCCACCTGCTCCGACCACGACCACAGTACTCTGAGCCAATTTGAGCTGTTCCGGAATGGACACCGATGAGTAGTTGCGCAGATAGCGCACAGGGAGAATTCCCTGGAGCAGGGCTCTTTGATAAATATCGCCGAAAGACAGGCCAGATTTGCGATGCAGGTTCATGACCTGGTGATCGGTGATGGTCGGGACGGTATCCTCGGCGTTTGGTACTACATGAGTTGGGGTAGATAAGGCGGTGATTTCTTTGCCTATCGACCCATCAAAGAAGTTGTGACTGTTGCTCTGTGGCCCATTCATGCCTATGCTCCTTGCAATATGGAGTCATCAGAGAAAGATGGAAAGTCATCCTTAGCACAATTTATGATCCATGGGAATGCTTTGGAGAAAAAAAAAGACCCACGACAGGAGGAAAAAATCGTGGGCCAAGGCAAAAAAGGTGAAGGAGTGGGCCTGATTTAAGGGTAATCCTTGAATAGTGCTCAGTTTTTGATCGAATCAAACTGGGCTTGAATATCAGCTGATGGTTCCTTGTCAATTAAGCTGACAATGATTGAAACCGCAGCACAGAGGATGAACCCGGGCAGGATTTCGTACAGATCAAAGAAGCCGCCGGACAAGTGTTTCCAAACAATAACCGTGACCGCACCAACGATCATACCGCTCAGGGCCCCGTTGCGGGTCATCCGACGCCAAAAGAGAGATAAAAGGACAATTGGTCCAAATGATGCTCCGAATCCACCCCAGGCATAAGCCACCAGGTCCAGGACCTTGCTCTCCGGATTGGCGGCCAGGGAAGTCGCGATCAGGGCCAGAACAATGACTGAAATGCGTCCGATCCAGACCAATTCCTGCCGCTTGGCTTCTTTTCTCAAGATCTGTTTGTAAAAGTCCTCAGCAATGGCGCTGGAGCAGACCAGTAGCTGGGAGTCTACGGTACTCATAATCGCTGAGAGAATGGCGGCAAGGAGCACTCCGCCAATCCAGGGATTAAACAGGAGCTGGACCAGGGAAATAAAGACTGTTTCTGAATTGTCCAAAGGGGAATTGGCAAAGTACGCAATTCCGGCAAATCCGGTGAAGATGGCTCCAAACAAGCCCAGGACCATCCAGGTCATACCCACCATCTGGGCCTTGGGTGTGTCCTTGGCATAGCGAATGGCCATAAACCGGGCCAGAATGTGCGGCTGTCCGAAATAACCAAACCCCCAGGCCATCAGGGAGATAATAGAGAGCAGGGTCATGCCGGAAAAGGCGTCCAGGTATTCAGGATCAATTTCTCCGGCCCGGGCGACAACATCGCCCCAGCTGCCCAAGTTTTGGATGACGATGATGGGCACGATGAGCAGGGCCAGAAACATGAGTGTTCCCTGGATGAAGTCGGTCCAGCTCACAGCCATGAATCCACCCAGGAAGGTGTAGGACACAATGATCAGGGATCCAACCCAAAGGGCGATCTGGTAGTCCAGGCCGAAAGTGCTTTCAAACAAGATTGCTCCTCCAACAAGACCGGAGGAGACATAAATTGTGAAAAAAACCAGAATGACCACAGCGGAAATGACCCGCAAGAGCCGGGAGGTGTCGTTGAATCGGTTTTCCAGATAGTCGGGCAAGGTGATTGAGTCGTTGGCGACTTCAGTGTATTGGCGCAACCGTTTGGCCACGAACTGCCAGTTTAAAAAGGCCCCGATGGACAGACCGATGGCAATCCAGATGTTGTTCATCCCTCCGGCATACATGGCGCCGGGCAATCCCAAAAGGAGCCATCCGCTCATGTCGGAAGCCCCGGCACTTAAGGCAGCCACCCAGGGGTTGAGCCCCCGGCCGCCCAAGATGTAGTCTGACAAGTTCCGGGTTCGCAGGTAGAAAAAGAGACCAATGCTTATCAAGACGATCAGATAAATAATAAAGGTAGTGAGAGTCGGTGCATTCATACTACTCACTCCTCCCTTTTTTAATCAGCAGGTTGATCAAGGACAGGACCACGACCAAAGGCATGGGGACCATGAGCCAGAACCAGGTTGCCGCGCTCAAGGTTGCGTTTTCCATGGTGTAAACCTCCTTTGTGCTGTCTTGGGGTTGAGATTGAGATCCATTGACGATCAATCAGGAACAAGTCTTGGGAGGAGCCATATTTTTTACCCCAGCAGGGAAAAACATTACCCAGGATCTGGAGCCCAAGTGACGGGGTCAAGATAACTGAGTGCTTCACCCACGGTAAACAATGAGCCGGTAACCACGATCAGATCCGCAGGCTGGGCTATGCCTTGAGCCCTATCCAGGGCCTGGGTCAGTTCTGGGATAACCTCGTATTGCGCAGGGAGGGCATCAGCCTGCTCCATAAGTTTCGCTGGGTCCATGGCCCGTTCATATACCGGACGGGTGAATATGACATGATCGGCCAGGGGCAGGATGGTGCGCAGGATGGGTTTGGCTGCTTTATCGGCCATAATGCCGATGACCAGGATAAGACGGCTGTATGTCGGGTCCTGTTGTAAGCTGTCAGCTAAGGCCTTGATGGCTGCTGGATTATGCGCACCGTCAAGCATGATCTGGGGCCGGGCAGCCAGGATTTGCATCCGGCCGGGCCAAATGGTCCGGGCAATCCCGATCTGCCGCGAGTGATCAGTGATCAGATATCCTCTGTCCTTCAAGAGTTCGCTGGCGGCCAGGGCCAAGGCGGCATTACGTCCCTGATGTCGTCCCGGGAGGCCAAGGTGCAAGGAGGTATAGTTGGAATGCAAACCGCGATAGGAAAGTTGTTTATTGGAGAATCTGGTGTGAAAGTCCCGGCCTAATCGGTAGAGGGGGGCATTTTTCTCACGGCACGTATTTTCAATGAGGTCAATGACCTTTGGCTGGTTTACCCCAGTGAGTACCGGGACCCGGGGTTTAACGATTCCGGCTTTTTCTCCGGCTACCTGGAGCAATGTGTGGCCCAAATATTCCTGGTGCTCCATAGAGATAGAGGTAATGATGGATATCAGGGGTGTCACCACGTTGGTTGCGTCCAAGCGGCCGCCCATGCCGGTTTCCAGAATGGCGATGTCTGTTTTTTGCTGGGCAAAATACAGCAAGCCCATGGCAGTGACCGCTTCAAAAAATGTGGGTGGTTCCCGGGGATCAAAGGCTGTAGATACAGTGCGCATTAACGCTGCGGCTTGGGCCTGATCGATCTCCCGGCCGTTGATTTGGAATCGTTCAGTAAAGCGAACCAGATGCGGAGAGGTATACAAGCCGACCTTCAGTCCTGCTTGGCTGAGAATACTGGACAAAAAGGATGCTACCGAGCCTTTCCCGTTGGTCCCGGCGATATGGACACATTGCAGGCCTTTTTCCGGATGACCCAAACGGTCCAAAAGGGTTGAGGTAGAGGATAGTCCAAACTTGATGCCGAATTTTTGTAAGGCGAAGAACTCTTGCAGGTAGGATGCGTACTCAGTGGCTGTGCCGGACATGGAAAGCTCCGCTGGGTCGGGTTTTGAAATGAACGTATTTGCTGCAATCTCCGGTTTTCCACGCACAGCGCGCAGAGGCCGGTTTTTGTATCGGCCAAAATACCGGTATGATGCTATCTCCTTGCACTTCCAGGCTGAGATGATTAGCGTGATGATCCAAGGCAGTTTCCCAGCCGCCTGTTCTTTAGCAAGAGCTTTGGCTGATGCGCAAGAGGAGAACGAAGCATATGAGTGATTTGTCTCTGGAAGATCTGGAGATATCTATTGAAAAACACGGGGTCCGGCAACATGACAAACTGAGTTATCCGGTCCGTTACGAACATTATTCCGAGATCCAATCCAGGGACCATATCTTTCAGTTCAATCTCAACGCTGAACCCAAATTTTTGCAGGGAAAAAATAGGAATTGGCCTCATCCGGCGGAATGGCTCAAGCGAACCCTGGGCAATGATTGGGTCTATTACTTTTCCGGAGGCTACACCAATGTGTTTGATTGCCTGGGAGAATATTACGTGCCCTGTTTTTCCTATCCATCCAACACATTGTGGACCAGGGAACCTTTCCAGGACAAGAACGTTCAGGACGGACTGAAGGCATGGGCCTTGGTTCAGAAAAAGGCATTACTGCTCAACTAAACGGGATCAAAGAACTTTTGGGTCCGGACAGAATCAATTACAATGCCCTGTTTCTGGGTCAGCATGATGCGTTAAACTGTCAACCGGAACTGATTGAAGAATCGGCTGTGAAGGCCTATTCTGGAATTGGTTTGGACCGTTCCGTTCTGGTTGGCAGGTATTTGTTTCTGTTTGGCAGTGTGGACTCATTGTTGCAGGCCAGGCCGGATGTGTGGTCCAGGCTGGAGGGACTTCCCTATTCCATATATGTCAATATCGGCTTAGAGTCCGGCCATCAACAGACCCTGGATGCCATCCGTAAACCATTGGGTGCTGACCGGGTTATGGATGCCTTTGACCGGATGCTGGAAATAAATCACAGCCAATGTATTTGTATTTGATCCAGCGGCTGTAATCAGGCCATCTTTACCAAAGACTTCTGAAGGAGGATATCCATGGCTGAACATCCATTGGCCGGGAAGCCGGCTCCTGAGTCCATGCTTGTCAATGTGCCTCGACTGGTGACTGCATATTTTCATCGACACCCGGATCCGGCGGTGCCAGCAGAGCAAGTGGCTTTCGGTACATCCGGGCATCGGGGGAGTTCGCTGCGCAACAGCTTCACCCGGGATCATATCCTGGCCATTACCCAGGCTGTGTGCGAACAGCGCAAGGCGCAAGGTGTGCATGGTCCCTTGTATGTGGGCTTTGATACCCATGCCCTGTCTGAACCTGCCTATGAAAACGTTCTGGAGGTTTTAGCCGCCAACGAAGTGCAGACAGTTATCCAGCAAGGCAGGGGATATACCCCGACGCCGGTCATTTCCCGGATGATTCTGGCCTGGAACCGGGAAAAGGACAGGCCCAGGGCGGACGGGATCGTGATCACCCCATCCCACAATCCCCCTGAAGACGGGGGAATAAAATACAATCCTCCCCACGGGGGACCAGCGGATACGGAGACTACAGGGGCAATTCAGGATCGGGCCAATGCCATCCTGGCCAACGGCTTGAAAGATGTCCGGCAAATACCCTTTGACCGGGCATTGCGGGCTGAGACAACCCATGTCCAGGACATGGTTGAGCCATATGTTCAGGGCTTGGCCCATATTGTTGATATGCAGGTCATTGCTTCTTCCGGGCTGGCCCTGGGCGCTGACCCATTGGGCGGGTCCGGACTGGAATTCTGGGATCGAATTGCTGCCGTCTATAACATAGACCTGCAGGTGGTCAACAGGCGGATTGATCCGACCTTTGCCTTTATGCCTGTGGACACGGACGGGGTCATCCGTATGGACTGTTCCTCCCAAGCAGCCATGGCCGGGCTGATTGAGATGAAGGATCGGTTTGATTTGTCTTTTGGCAATGATCCTGATTTTGACCGACACGGGATTGTGACCAAGAAAGGGCTGATGAATCCCAATCACTTCCTGGCCGCCAGTGCCAAGTATTTGTTTGAGACCAGGACACAGTGGTCAGCCAAGGTTTCCCTGGGCAAGACAGTGGTCACCAGTTCCATGCTGGATCGGGTGGCTACGTCTTTGGGGCGTGAACTGGTGGAAGTTCCGGTAGGTTTTAAGTGGTTTGTTCCCGGACTGCTGGCCGGAGATATCGGCCTGGGATGTGAGGAAAGTGCCGGGGCTTCCTTTTTGCAATTCGACGGTTCGGTGTGGACGACGGACAAGGATGGATTGATTATGGGTCTTTTGGCGGCTGAGATGATGGCGGCCAGGCACAAGGATCCAGCTGAAATATATGCGGAGCTGGAGGCTTCGTTGGGCTCTCCGGCCTATATCCGGGTTGATGCCCCGGCCACACAGGCCCAGAAATCGCAATTGAAAAAGCTGGCCCCTGAGCATGTACAGACGAAGACCTTGGCTGGAGAAGAAATCCTTGCTACCCTCACCCTTGCTCCGGGGAACAGCCAGCCCATAGGGGGCTTGAAGGTGGTGACCAAAAACGGATGGTTTGCCGCCCGGCCTTCGGGGACAGAAGAGATATACAAGATTTATGCGGAAAGTTTTCTGGGAAAAGAACATGCCGAACAAATTGTTCAAGAGGCCCAGGAATTGGTGGATTCAGTGCTTGGATAAAGGTTTTCCCATGGGAGTGTAGCTTGGGGGTTCAAGGTTCCAGGTTCACGGTTCACAGTTATAAGAATAAAATCAATATGATAGGGTGAAATTGTAATTTCCGGGTTGGCCTTCGATCATTGCCAACAAATACAACCACCTATGTAAGGACTTTTGACTGTCGAGGTAGGACAATCACTCACAGATCAGGAAAGAACAGCAGCCCTGGTTGGGCAATCCCGCAGGGCATGCAGGATGAAACAGAAGGAAGAGGACCATGAAATTTGGGCGTAACGATCCCTGTCCTTGCGGCAGCGGTCTGAAGTATAAAAAATGCTGTCTGGGCAAGGAAGGAAAGCTCCCGGCTGCTGGAAACAAGGACGCATATTACAAGAAGTACAAGATCAAACTCAAGGATTCCGAAGACATCGAGGGTATCCGTCGGGCCGGAGCGCTGGTAGTCAAGACTCTGGACCTGGTCGAAAGGCATATTCAACCCGGTATAACCACCGAATCCATCAATACCCTGGTCCACGATTTTACCCTCAAAAATGGAGCAACACCAGCCCCGCTAAACTACAATGGATTTCCCAAAAGCGTGTGCGTGTCAGTCAATGAGGTCATTTGCCACGGTATTCCCGGAGAGCGTATGCTCACAGAGGGCGATATCGTGAATGTGGATGTGACCTCCATACTTGGCGGCTACTATGCAGATGCGAACAAGACATTTTGCGTGGGTCACGTCAGCCCTGAAGCGGAAAAAATAGTCTTTGTGGCCAAAAAGGCCTTGCGTGAGGGGCTGGACCAGGTTCGGCCCGGGAATCGGATCGGGGATATCGGCTGGGCGATTCAGGAATGGGCTGAGGGACAGGGATGTTCAGTTGTCCGCGAGATGGTCGGGCACGGCGTGGGATTTCAGTTTCACGAGCCTCCGCAGGTCCCGCATTTCGGTCGCAAAGGACAGGGCATTCCTTTGGTCCCGGGCATGGTGTTTACTGTGGAACCGATGATCAACCTTGGACGTCGGGAACTGCGCATCCTGGACGACAACTGGACTGCTGTGACCAAAGACGGCTCCTTGTCCGCCCAGTTTGAACAGACTCTCGTGGTCACCGAAGAAGGCTACGAGAGCTTGACTCCATACGATTGATTTGCAGGCTGTGCTTTGATGCACAGCTTGCGAATCAATCGTAGTCCACAGCACTAAAGCGCATGAGTTTGTTCCAGGTATGGGCAGATTCGATGCGGCGCACTGTTCCGGTTCGACCGCGCATGACTAAAGAGGAGGTGGTGGCCCCGGCCCCACTGTAGTGCACGCCGGGCAAGAACGTGCCCCCGGAAATGCCGGTGGCGGCGAAAAAGACGTCATCGTCGTGGACCAGGTCCTGCACAGTGTACACTCGGTCCAAATCCGCTTTTTGCTCCATCAATGCCTTTTTTTCATCCTCTTTTTGCGGATCCATGCGGCAAAGCATCTCTCCGCCCATGGCCTTGATGGCGCAGGCGGAAAGCACGCCTTCCGGAGTCCCTCCGGTTCCCATGAGCAGGTCCACCTCTGAGGACGGATCGACAGCCATCAAGGCCCCGGCCACATCGCCGTCGGTATGCAGCTGGATTCTGGCTCCAGCCTTGCGGATTTTTTCAATAAGTTCTGCGTGTCGGGGTTTGTCAAGGACAAAGACCATGAGGTCGTCAATGTCCTTGTTCAGGCAATCGGCCACAGTGCGCAGGTTTACTTCCACCGGGTCATGCAGGTCCACTTTGCCCTTGGCTGGAGCAGGGACGACCAGCTTTTGCAGGTAGTAGCTGTGCCCGGGTTCAAACATGCTTCCGCCGGGAGCCAAACCGACCACGGATATGGCGTTCGGCCGGCCATAGGCCAGAAGGTTGGTTCCTTCTACCGGGTCTACGGCCACATCCACCCTGGGTCCATGGCCGGTTCCAACCTGTTCACCATTAAAGAGCATGGGGGCCTTGTCCTTTTCACCCTCCCCGATGACTATGGTCCCCTGGATATCCAGTCCGCTAAAAGACAGCCGCATGGCGTCCACAGCGGCCTGATCACCACTCTTCTTATCTCCACGCCCCAACCAGCGGGCTGAAGCCAGGGCGGCAGCCTCTGTAACCCGAACCAAGTCCAGGGCTAAATTGCGTTGGGGAATTTCGACGTTCATATCGTCTGCCCTACTGTTTCGATAAGTTCTACCCGTTTTTGATGACGCCCCTGCTCGAAAGCGGTCTGCATAAAGGCGTCTACAATGGCCAAGGCCACATCCTCGCCTATAACCCTGGCCCCAAGGCAGATGACGTTGGCATTATTGTGCTTTCGGGCCATCCTGGCCATGTATTCATGCGTACACAAAGCAGCCCGGATGGAGGCAAAACGATTGGCGGTCATGGACATGCCAAGCCCGGTGCCGCAAACTAAAAGTCCGAGTTGTGCATTTTGCTGCACTTCCCGGCAGACTTTGGCCGCAAAGACGGGGTAGTCGCAACTGGCGGCTGAATCGGTCCCCAAGTCGGAACAGATCCAGCCCTGACTCTGCAAATGCTGGATGCACAGCCTTTTCAAGTCCAATCCAGCATGATCGGATCCACAATACACAGTGGTTGTTTCCATGCCAG
>CAYZLB010000004.1:0-11510 GCA_964479235.1 uncultured Desulfohalobiaceae bacterium | reverse complement strand
TCCAGTCCCCACTTGCGGCAGCGCTTGACAATCATGTCATTGCGCAGGTCAGTGAGTTCCTGTTTCAGGAAAAGCAGTTCTTTTTCCAAAAAATCAATCTGTTTTTGGCACAGTTCTGTACCGTTGTCCGTCTTCTTTTTTTGGCCGGCGGAAATTTGTCCCAGTTGCTGATATTCCTTGGCCAGTCTTTTTTCCAGTTGCCTGATTTCAATGGATCGCAGAAAGCGGACTACGGACCAGCGCAGTTCACTGGCGATGAGTCTCATGGTCAAAGGGATTGCTTCCAGGGTGGTCACAGTCTGGCGTTTTGATGCTTGTAAGATCTTTTCGGTCATTTTTTCTGATCCTCCTGACAAGTGGGTGGTTTACTTCCCTAAAGGCATATGCGTCGTGCCTTGGGGCAAAGGGAGAGACAGGGCCTTTTCCGGCCAGGGAAAAGATCGAAAACGAATATCTTTTACCCTGACCACAGCTGTGTGCCCGGCAGCGGACTGCAGCCGCAGGGTGCGGGGAACAGCAATTGTATTTTCCTTTTCATAATCCTCGACGTTGAGGGTCCAGGGATATGGATTCTGTCCGGACAAGGATCTGATCCGGCCCTGTGAGTCCAAGATCACGGTCTGGACTTTGCTTTGGCCGGGAAAAGTAAATTTGATTCGTCCTTGCTCCTGCTCTTCGGACCGGGTATATACATTTGGAAGGACAGTGGCCCCTTGGCCGGTGACAAGCGCAGCCAGTTCTTGCAGATTGAGCGGTGAATATAAGCCGAGGGATTTGAGCCCTTGGGCGGAATTCGTGGCCGTATAGGCGATTTCTTGGCTGGGAGAATAGATCACCACTTGGTGTTTGCCGATACGCCACAGAGAAATGGTGATTCCCAGGCTTGCCTTCAGGTCCAGGCGAAGTGGAAGGTCGCTGTCGCCCCAGAGTTCAAAAGTGCTGCGATGGCTCTTATTAGGGCCGGAATAATTCAGGCTGGACTTGAGCCAGAAATAGGTATCAGGGCGGGAGGCAAATGTATTTTCAAAATCGGCCCACACCTGTTCGGGAGACACAGGAAGGAGCTTTTCCCGTGGCGCTGTCACCGGGGCGCAGGCCTGCAGGCCGGCAATAAAAATGGCCAAAGAGAGGGCAATGGGCCATGCGGGATTAAAACTCGTCTGTTTTATCAACATGTTCTAGGGCCCGTAATTTGCTGTCTAAGCGCTGGGGGTGATCAGTCCCGTTCTCCAGGGCCCGCTGGTATCCATCGGCCGCGTGCCTGATATTATTCATGGCCCTGG
The DNA here is from genome assembly GCA_964479235.1 of uncultured Desulfohalobiaceae bacterium. Taxonomy (GTDB): domain Bacteria; phylum Desulfobacterota; class Desulfovibrionia; order Desulfovibrionales; family Desulfothermaceae; genus Desulfovermiculus. The sequence continues at coordinate 10,227 of CAYZLB010000004.1, read as the reverse complement.
CAATATCACCATAATGCTCCCAGATGACTGGGTCATCGGCTACATGGTCTACCGCGGCCTGAATAGTTTTCCAAGCCTGCTCGGTATCGCCAACTGTGTACTGGTACCAGGCCAAGGAGTCAAGGTAATACCCGTTTTCCGGATCCAGTTCCAGGGCTTTGTGAATCAGGATCCTGGCCCGCTCCAGATTTTTTTCCAGCTCGACCAGGGTATAGCCCAAAAAGTTCAAAGCCTGGGCATGCACAGGGTTATGGCTGATGATCTGTTCCATGCGGGAGATGGCTTGTTGTATATGGCCCTGTTCATAGTCCATGGCCCCAAGCTGAAAAAGAAATTCTGCATTGTTCGGCAGGGCCTTTAGTCCGGAAAGGAGTACCTGCCTGGCCTGAGCTGCCTGATGCTGTGCACGGAAGATTCTGGCCTGCAGGGAGTAGAAGGTTTCCCGCTCTGGGTACCTTTCTTGGGCTTGGGCCGCCAAGGCCAGGGCGGCCTGCAGGGCCCCCTGTTCCCAAAGGAGCTGACAGCGAAGGGCCAGAGCCCGGGGATGAAGCTCTGATTGCTCCGGAATTCTGCGCAAAAAGTGCAGGGCTTGATCCATATCGTTTTCCAACTCCCAGGCCAGAATGGCCTGATACAAAAAGCCGTGCGCAGCGTTGGCTATATTGTCGCCTCCTGCTGCCAGGGCTAGGGCTCCTTGCCGGTAAAATCCGTTTTGGAGCAAGAGGCCGATTCCGCCGATCATAATATCTTTCTGATCGGCAAAGCGCAGCATCAGGTCCAAAGCCTGATCCGGATCGTTGAGTTTCAGGTGTATTTCCACCAGGCGGAGAATGATTTGTGAACTTCTTTCTCCCATGTCCAGGAGGGTGGAATAGGCCTTTTTTGCGGCAACAAAATTGCGGCTCAATTCATTTTGATACCCGAGTTCGGCCCAGGCCTTGCGGAAGGAAGGGTCTTTTTGGGTGGCTTTTTGCAAGTGAAAGATGGTCTTCTTCCGGTTGTCTAAGCCATTGTAGGCTTGAGCCAATAGGTAGTGCATATTGGCAGTTCTGGCTTTGTTCGGGATTTTGAGCAGAATATCCAAAGCCTTGGAGGACTGCTTTTGCTGCAGTAGGTATCTGGCCACATGGGAGCGCAGATTCCAGTTCCGGGGCTGCTGATCCAGGGCTTGGTCTACAATGAAGGCAGCCTGGTCGTTTTTCTCCTGGGCCCACAAGGTACGAATCAAGGCCATGGTTAAGGAGGGATGGCCGGGCACTGTGTGAAGTGCCTCTCTGGCTGTTTCTTCCGCCTGGGTGTATTTGTTGTGTTTCCAGAAAAAATGGATTTTTTCCAGGAAGAGTTCCGGGGATGGGTCCAGGGCCAGGGCGGTATCCAAGGCCTGGAGGGCCTTGTCTCCGTCCAGATGCAAGTAGCGCAGGTAGGCATAAATCGCTTTAGCCTGAGCAGAGAATGCAGGGGCATCGATACGCGTGGGCATTTGAACCAAATGCCGGTCATGGGAGCATCCAGTCAGGCCGATTGGCGCACCGAACAAAAGGCACAGGAGGAGGGGAGTGAATAAAGAACGGCTCATAAATTTTACAGGCACAATTGTTTCATGCGGCGGTACAGGTGTTGACCTATATGCATGCCACAGTCAATGAATTCAGGGCCATATATTTTACCGGTGGCTGTACGAAAGGTCTCGGAGATGGATTGGATAAACTGCATGCCTTGGGGAAAGCGCTCTATGACCTTTTCTAAGGGCCACTCTTCATAGTCGCATATTTCCCACAAAGTGGTCACAAAATTGTCCGGGCCCCAACGAAATTTATCCCCGTCGTACAGGGCGTTGCCCAGGAGTTCAGAGGTCGGATCCGCAGTTTGGACAGTGGGTCTGAAGGCCTCGTGGTTGGCAATTCCCAAGGCGATCATGTCCTTATCTTGCTTTGAAAATGGGTAATCCTGGAGAATTCTGCGGCTTAAATCCGCACCCAGGTGGGCATGCTCCGGCTCCAGGCGGCAGGTGTCGTGGAGAAGCCCGGCGACTTGGGTCAGCAAAAGCAGATGACGGCTGGAGGTGATGTCCCAGGCTGCGGTTTCAACCAGAATCAGTGCCCCGGCTTCAATGGCCACGGTTTTGCTGTGTTCGATCCCGTGGCCATAGGAGTCGTGCAGAAAGGGAATGGCGTCTTCCCGGCATCTTTGGATGATGGGGTGGTCAAAAAACATCTCCCTGGAGTGGGCCAATTCCGGCGCAAAGTGGGTGTAGAAAAGAGGGAGGTTTTGACTTTTGAGTTCCCTGGCTTCCATTTTCAGGTGGTCAAGGTAATTATTCATGGCTTATCCAGTCGGCAGAAAAGTCCTGAATTGAGTCAGAAAGGTGGCCCCGCAGTTTTTGCAACAGGCGGGATTCGATTTGTCGGACCCGTTCACGGGTAATTCCGTATTCGTCCCCAATCTCGCGCAAAGTGATCGGGTTTTGGGCCAAAAGGCGATCGTGGAGGATGCGTTTCTCCTTGTCATTGAGTCGTGGTTCCAAAGTCTTGATGTGGGTTCGGAGGTGATCGGAGATTTCCTCCTGGGCCAGACGGTCTTCAATGCTGGCCTCCAGGGCTGGGAGCAGATCCATCCGGGTCGTACTAGTGTCTTCGCTGAAGGGGCTGTCCAGGGAAAGATCGCTTTGGCCCATGCGCATGGCCATTTCCTCCACATCTTCCTTGCTCACATCCAGACTTTTGGATAGTGTTTCGGAGTTTGGATCAAAGCCCAGGTTTTCCAAGCGCTGACGTTCCTTGCCCAAATTATAGAAAAGCTTGCGCTGGGATTGGGTCGTGCCTATTTTGACCATCCTCCAGTTGTCCATGATAAACTTGAGGATATAGGCCTTGATCCAGAACGCGGCGTAGTATGAAAACTTGATACCCCGATCCGGGTTGAACTTTTGGACCGCTTTCATCAGGCCGATGTTTCCTTCCTGAATAAGTTCCAAGACGTTTTTCATCCATTTGCGCTGGAATTCCATGGCAATTTTGACTACCAGGCGCAAATGGGAAGTGATCAGACGGAAGGCAGCCTGATGGTCGTTGTGTTCATGAAAACGCCGGGCCAGCTCGAACTCTTCATTGGGGTCCAAAGGGGGGAAGGCATTGATTTCCCGCAGATACATCTGCAGGGCATCCTGGGACCTGACACCCTTTTCCGGACTGGGCACCGGTAAATTTATCGCAGGAGCAGGAGCCGTATTCTGTTTTTCGGCCTCAGCGATTACTTCCGGCTCTTCCGTTGATTCTGCCGGGTCGAGATCAATATCCTGGTCGTCGAGTTCAATGTCCAGATCCTGCTCATTATTTTGGGTTTCGTCACTGGTATCGACGTTTGACTTCTGGTCTTTTTTCATTTTGTTCACCCCGTCTGAGTTTGGACAAGGTCTGCTCAGGTACCTTAAGATGTTTGGTTGTCATTTTCAATGATTTTCTGTATCCGATTTCATTTTGTGGAGATATAAATTATTTCAGGGTATTTTATATGCATTCTCTTTTTCTACGCAAGGCGGCTATCCAAGATGTTCAGTCAATTCATCATTTGCTCATGGCGTTTTCCCAAAAAGAGCTTTTGCTCCCTCGTTCATACAGCGAGTTGTACAAGCATCTGCGGGATTTCTTTGTTCTGGACAGCGCCCAGGGGATTCAGGGGTGTTGTGCCTTGACAATTACGTGGGAAAACCTGGCTGAAATCCGTTCCTTGATCGTGGCCAATGCCTATCAGGGGCAAGGCTGGGGGCGGAGATTGGTTGATGCCAGCTTGAGTGAGGCCTTGACCCTGGGCGTGTTCCGGATTTTTACGTTGACCTATCAAACCGATTTCTTTTATAAAATGGGTTTTGAGGTGGTCGACAAAGATGGATTGCCCCAGAAAGTGTGGGCAGATTGTTTGAATTGTCCTAAGTTTCCAGATTGTTGTGATGAGGTGGCCATGTTGATGGAGTTGTGACCTCTTTTTTGGGACTGGTTGGAAGATATCCTGTCCAGAATGTTGTGCAGACATAAAGGGGAAGAAATGCCTTCTGAGCACATGCATTGTCTTTTTGATCCGCAAACTATTGCCTCAAGGGTCCGGGAATTGGGAGCCGCCATTGATCAAGCCTATGGCCAGGCCGGGGAACCCCTGGTGCTTATTTGCGTCCTCAAAGGGGCCTTTATTTTTTTCGCCGATCTGATCAGGTCGATGCAAACGCCGGTGGAACTGGATTTTGTGCGTATGGCAAGTTATGGACAACAGACGACCCGGCAGGAAAAGGTTCATTTCAGCAAGGATATTGAGGTATCCATCCAGGGAAAACATGTCCTCATCGTGGAAGATATTGTGGATACCGGACATACGATGGCGTATTTGAAGAAGGTCTTTGATGCCAGGAGGCCAGCCAGCGTTGCCGTTTGTTCTCTCATTCATAAGATCGGGCGCAGAGAAGTGGATCTGGATATTGATTTTTATGGATTTCGCTTGGATAAGGGTTTTATCGTTGGTTATGGCCTGGACTGTGCCGAGGCATACAGGCAATTGGACGCTATTTATGAGCTTGAAGAATAGGACTACAGCCATACTTCAAGTCCCAACCGGGAGGCTGTAATGATCATTTCGTGTCCCCAATGCAGCACAAAATACCGCGTGTCTGATCAGAAAGTCAAACCGGAAGGGACCAACGTGCGCTGTACCAGGTGCGGGCATGTCTTTGTCGCCGATCCGGAAGACGATGTGTCTGCTTTTGTTGCGGCCACGGACAGGGCCCTGGATGACTCCGCCCGGCAACCGAGTGGAGACGCAAAACAGCCGGGCGATCCTTCCTGGGTAAAGGAGCAGGACGAAAAGCAGCCCAAACGAAAAAACACAAAGCGGCTTTGGATTTTGCTGGTCGTTTTTATCGTGGCGGCTGTCCTTGGCGGGTATATGTATTGGCCGGATTACAAGGCCTGGCTGTTTTCAGAATCAGTTCATGAAACTGACAAGGCTGCCTTGAGCCAGAAAACCGATGCCTCAGATCCTGCCGAGGAAATCGAGCTCCAAAATGTCCGGCAGTACATGGTGGACAACGAGACTATGGGCCGCATTCTGGTCATTGAAGGCCAGGCAGTGAACGTATCAGGCAAGCAAACACAAAAAATTACCCTGGTGGCCTCCCTCTTCGATCACCAGGGCCAAAAGATTGGGGAACGAGAATTTACGTGCGCAAACACCGCTTCTCTGGAGCAGTTGCAAGATCTTCCCCGGCAGGAGTTGCTTGAGCTCTTGTCCACACCAAAGGGGGGATCGGAAGAATCCTCGCAGATCCCTCCAGGGCAGGCGGTCCCGTTCATGACTTTTTTTGATCAGTATCCGGATCAGGTGGCTGAATTCAGTCTGGATGTGGTTCAATGAAAACCAGACAATCGTTTGTGTGCCGAAATTGCGGTTCCCGTACCGCCCAATGGCAGGGACAATGCCCAAAATGCGGCCAGTGGGGGACCATCGCTGAGGCCCAGCAGGCCCAGAACGTGGATTTGGGTTCAGCCTTGATTAACCGACCGGCCAGTTTGGATCACGTTTCCATCCAGGGACAGGAGTGGATATCCACGGGTTCCCATGCAGTTGATTCTTTTTTCGGTCACGGCCTGATGCAGGGATCGGTCTGTCTTTTGGGCGGAGCTCCCGGGATGGGGAAGTCCACGTTTCTTCTGCAGCTGATGGGGGCCCTGGACCAGCAGGGGGCCCGTCCGGTGTATATATCCGGCGAGGAGTCTTTGCCCCAGCTCAAGCAGCGGGCCGATCGCCTCGGCCTGGAAGGCAGAAGCATAATGGCCTTGAATACAACCCGGCTGGAAGATATTTTGGCCTGTCTGCATCAAGAGCCCGCTCCCCAGGTAGTGGTTGTCGATTCAGTCCAGACCATGACCAGCAGTGAATGTGAGGGTGGTTCGGGCAGCGTATCCCAGGTCCGAACGATTGCTGCATCTCTGATCGAAAGCGCAAAAAGCAAAGGGACAAGCGTCATTCTGGTCGGACATGTGACCAAAGAGGGACAGATTGCAGGACCGAAGCTTTTGGAGCACATGGTGGACACGGTGTTGTCTTTAGAAGGAGATGGCGACCATGGCTTTCGAGTCTTGCGGGTGATCAAAAACCGCTTTGGGCCGACGAGTAATATTTTGGTTTTAAAGATGGTGCACAAGGGCCTGCAGATTGTGCACGATCCTTCGACCTTTTTTCTCCAGGCCAGGGATCCGTCCCTGTCCGGAAGCGCCCTGGTCATGGCCCTGGAGGGTCAGCGGCCGCTGGCAGTAGAGGTTCAAGCCTTGGTCACCGAAAGTTTTGGTCCCATGCCCAAACGGACCTCGGTAGGGTTTGACACCAACAGGCTCCATGTATTGCTGGCCATTTTGGAAAAACGCCTGCAGCTTCGGCTGGGGAGTATGGACGTGTATGCCAAGATCGGGGGCGGATTGCGGATGGAAGAGCCGGGTATGGATCTTGGTGTCATGGCCGCGGTGCTTTCATCATATCATGATCTGGCCCTGCCGGAAGGAAGTGTTTTTTGGGGTGAGGTGGATCTGAGCGGTCAGATCAGGCCCATTGCCGGTCAGGAACTGCGGCTCAAGCAGGCTGTTTCCCTGGGATACAACCCTGTGGTCTGCCCGGCCGGAGGGCCAAGGAGCAAGCCCTCCGTACCTGCCGGCCATACCTGTCTGTCTATGGCCACAATACAAGACATGGGCCGATTTTTTGGCCCATAAAAGGGCCGTATCAGTTTCATCCCTGGAGAAAAGGAGGCACTGGACGCATGAGGCTTAAGACTTCGCTGTAGCTTAAGTCGTTGAGCCGGAAGTCCGGCGCCTCGGAGTGAAGCCCGGAATAGTACTGCATGAGGATCATGTACCTGCGGACCAGCTCAGGAATGAGAAAGTGGGTTCGAACATGTTCCTTGGCCTGCTCGCCCATGGTTTTTGCCTCTTCAGGGTGGGTGAGCAGATAATCAAGTCGCTGGACGATTGTTTCCACATCCAAGGCATCGACGACAAAACCGGTTTGACCGTGCATGACTTGTTTGGCGATGCCTCCTACCTGGGAACCGATGACCGGTGTTCCCTGCCACATAGCCTCTGTGACGACCAACCCGAATCCTTCCCTGGTTGAGACATGGACAAAGACCTGGGCAAGATGCATCAATGCGCCAACGACCTCGTCGTTGTTGTCTACGTTGACCAGAAAGATAATGTCCGGATCGTCTCCGGCTTGGGCCTTGAGTTTTTCCAGCATAACGTCGCCTTCAGGATCGTCGGAGGCGGTGTTGCCCACAAAAATGAGATGAGGGGCCGGGTCGGGTTTGACCCTTTTTTTGTATTCCTGAAAGGCGGTAATAATTGTCGATTGATTTTTATGGATGTCGTAACGGGAGATGGCCGCGACCAAGGGCCGTTCCGGATCGACATTGTGGGCTGTAAAGAGGCTGTCCAGGGTGGTCAGGGCTTCCTGCCTGGTTCTGTGCTTGTTTTTGGGAGCCAAGGGATCAATACAAGGATAGATTTGATACAGGGGGATCTGCAGGCCTGGACCTATGAATTCCGGAATGGTGAAAATGGCTCCGGCACAGTGGTTGATGTAGGGAAGGAGAAACCGCCAAACGATCTCATTGGGACTAGAAGTATCGATATGGCAACGCCAAAGGATGTTTCCGAAAATAAGGCCGTTCATGACCATTGCAGCCGGTTGGGGGTCGTGGATAACCACCAGATCGGAAGCAATAAAGGTATTTTTGGCATTTTCATCAATGGTGTTGAGATAGGCCTGAAAGATCTCTTCCAAAGCAATCGGCAGCTCCATACCTTGGAGCATGTTGTGAAATTTCTTGGTGACTTGAAAAAAATTGTCATTGCCCCGGATCACATGCCAATGGGCACTGATCCCCAGCCCAAGGGCCAGGGGGACGGCGCTGGACAAGATTTCAGCCACCCCTCCACCTATAAGGGTGGAATTGACATTGCTCCAGCCTTTTCCTTCCAGGGGCGCTGCAGCCCGTTTTAAAGACTCAACCCGGGCATCGCCGATATACGGAGCAAATTCTTCAGGTGTGTATATGTGCTTGGGGTGAAAGGTCTCCAGGGTCGTGACATGGGTTGGGCCTGTATTTTGCTGCATAGGGCAACTCCGCTTGGTCCAAATGTTCAAATAATAGAAGCGGCTGGTGTGAGACTGTATGCTTTGGGACAGAGGAATGCTTAGAAAGCCATTTTGTAGGGAGTATACCCCATGAGATTGAGCAAGGCAAGCAAGTAGGGACTTGTCTGGTTCGGGGACAAAAAGCATGTTGTTTTTCCCGATGTTTGGTCTGTGAAAAGGGAGAGGTGATATTCCCCTTTTTGGACGAGATGCAGGAAACAATCAGACGGGACGTTCTGTTGTGTTCCTTTGGTGAATACGAGGTGAGGTTGTGTGGCCTTAGCCAGCCGCGGAGTGCAGCTGATAAAGATGTAAAGGCTCAAGATCAGGAACAACCACGTTTTGAACATACAGGCATTGTGATGGAGGACGGATTCTGGTCAAGGGCCGGATTGCAACTCCCAGCGCGAATCACTTCATATTCTTGATCTCCTCATCCCGTAGTACCCGGCGCAGCACTTTGCCCACAGCCGAAGTGGGGAGTTCGGAACGAAACTCAACCCTTCGAGACCGTTTGTAGCCAGCCAAACGTTGTTGTTAGCGCAAGCGTACCTGCGCTTTGGTAGGGATGTGGGTTATCTCGGGAAGGATGCGGGCAGAGAAAGAGTCTCCCGGAGCCAGGCCAGCATGCGCTGGTGGTGAGACCCGGGCCAATAAATCCGTTGACAAGAGGGGCAGATGGAAAAGCGCTGATAATAACGCTTGGTCTTTGGCTCTAATCGATGTTCGATGTCTTCTTTTCTCACAGACTGCAAAATGGTATTGCAGGTCAGACAGCGGGAGAAAAGGGCAAAAGGCGGCTTGAGTCCGAAAAAGTGGATAACCTCCAGCAATTGCGCTTGCGGAGATTGGGCTCGTATCAGCCGTCCCCATTGAATACTGCTTCGTTTGAGCAGTCCGTGGTCTTTACTCAGGACGATACGCCCTTCCCTGGCTGCGAGCCGGGCAATGTATGCGTCCGACCACGACCAGTCAAAGGCGGCGTTTATGCCCAGCATGCGCAAAAGTCGGGCCAGCTTGCCCACGTTGACGTCCACCAGGAACTGGATGTGTGGCAGGGGAGTGGGCCGTAGCAGTGAAGCCTGACAGGGGTCCACCGGAGGAATACAGGGATACAGGCCGATGATCTGACCGGATCGGGGGATGTGGCCGAAACTGACAGGTCGATTATTCACCTGAATGTGTCCGATTTCAGTGTGCGGCGGTCCCAGGGACTCAATGATGTCCTTGATGGAGGCTTTTCTGGTCAGGCTATAGGTAATAACCCCGTAGCTGTTGGGTACTGAGAGAAGCTCAATGAGTTCACCGTAAAAACACAGGGTGGAATACGACATAATGATATCAGCAGTGCATGGAGTAGCTTGACGGAACGCGCCGGTCAAAGCTACAAGTAGTTGCCACCCGCCCTTAGCTCAGCTGGAGAGAGCACTGGACTTCGGATCCAGGGGTCGCGCGTTCGAATCGTGCAGGGCGGGCCAGAAAAATTATGGACCCAAAAGCGTCTTGTCAGTGCCAGTCACAGCAAGACGCTTTTTTTATGCTGCAAACATTGGCCCTGATATTTGGCTGTGTTCAAAACGGAGATATACTATGTTTGCTTTTTTGCAAGTGCTGCTGGGCCTTCATTGTTGCTGATCTGTTGGAGCAGGAAAAAAAAAGAAGAGATACTCGAACTGCGCGAAATGGTGCAGGACACTGCCCAGCGCGCACACCGCAAGACCCTGAAGAAAAGCCTGATCCGGATTTTTGCAGTTTTGGCCGGAATTCTTCTTTGTGTGTTTCTGGCGGTCTGCTTCTACACCCTGGGTGATGAGGGATTGACCAGGGCCAGCATCCTGGCCGGCTTTCTCATGAGGGTGGATTTGTCTGTGATCCTTGACGACCCAGGGGAAGAGGGGTGATGGTAAAGGCAGAACACCTCGGATGCAACGCAAAGTGAGCTTATATACCACCTTCTGGGTATATCGATGAACAGATGAATACAAAATACAAAGATACAGGCTCAAAGGCACGGGACGACGTCCAGCTCCTGCTCCAGGTCCTTCCCGCTGGTGT
>CAYZLB010000003.1:0-48833 GCA_964479235.1 uncultured Desulfohalobiaceae bacterium | reverse complement strand
TTTAGATGAGATCGGCGAGCTTCCCGTTACTCTTCAAGCGAAGTTGCTTCAAGTATTACAGGAATATTCATTTGAAAGAGTTGGTGAAAATAAGCCTGTTTCTGTTAATTTTCGTATAATTGCTGCCACAAATAAAGATCTAACTACATGTATTTCCAACAATGAATTTAGATCAGATTTATTTTATAGATTGGAGACTTTGCGCATAAATGTTCCTCCTTTGAGGGAGAGAATGGATGATATTCCTCATTTGATACAAAGGATCAATGAAACTGAAAGTTTAAAAATGAACAAAACTCCACCATGTTATACATCTGTAGCGATTGATATATTAACCAAATATTCCTGGCCTGGAAATGTGCGTGAGCTAAAAAACTTTATAAAGAGATTAATCATTTTAAAAGCTGGTGAAAGAATTTTAAGACATGATGTTCAAGACCTCATTAAGAATGATGAACAGCGAAAACTCAATGATAATAATTCACAAAACAAATCATTTGACCTCTCAGATGTTGAACGTAATCACATTGAAAACACTCTGAAAATGACAAATGGAAAAATTGGTGGATCAAAAGGCGCCGCTGCTTTACTAAATGTACCAAGGACTACTCTTCAATATAAAATAAAAAAGCATTGTATCAATCCTAATTTATTTAAGTTATAATATGTATTCAATACTTTGAACAGGCGTTGAAGTGTTCCCGCTTTTTGCACTGGCATCACCAACGTAAGTAATGAGTGGAGGCTTATGCAAAGCCAAAACCGGTAAGACCAAAGGTAAAAAGCGCTGGAAAAAAATACGTCCTTGTATTCACTCGTATTTTATGAAGTAACTTTTTTACCTATCCACAACTATGAAGACCTGTTTTCAACCGGCTAGCATTGATCTCCAATAACAGGGGAAATTTCACGAGAGGTGATCAACACGTATCCCAAAAAACGAGGAAAGAAGGCTATATCCCAGCAATCGGTATTAACAAAGACCTCGGAGCTACAAGACCGAATCCTGGCGATTTTGGGGCTGAGCAAAGAAAAAATCGAGAATTTAGGGTAAGGCGTGGCATGCCATATCTTCTTGATTATACTGATGATATCGGCTTGCCTCGCTATAAGTAGGAAACTCGGGCTAGGCTTTGCTTTGCTTTTGCAGTTGGGTGGGGGTTTACGATTATCCTGCGATCGTGTGTTGACATTTGTGCCCAGTGCATTAAAATCTATACTTATCAACGTTTGAAAATATCCAGAGATTTTGTACCAGCCCAACAAGTAGGCACTTACCTTAATTTGGCAACTTATTTTTTATTGCTCATTTCCAACGTTTCTCACAAACCAAGGAGGAAGACATGTACCTGTTCAGACACATTTTCATTGGCTTGGCTGCTGCCCTTGTAGTAGCCTTTTGTACCTCGGCCCTCGCCGCAACAGAAGAATACCGGCCTCAGGTTGACAATTTCCTTTTTGTTTTTGATGACTCAGGGTCCATGCGGGACAACTACATGGGCCAGGGAACTTTTGAAAACGTCGTCGGTACAATATCGTCCACAGGTGAAGCAGAATACTTCAAATTCGGCTTTGCCAAGCGAGCCATGCTGAAAATGAATGAAATGATTCCGGAACTGGACTATCAGGCAGGACTGTTTTCCGCTGTGACCGGATTTCAAACCTATCAAGGTATGGAGAGTTATGATTCGTCTTCCATGGCTAAGGCCATTGAAAAGACCAGTGTTGCACCAAGAATGTTTGGCTTTATTACCCCTTTGGCCAAGGGCTTGAGCAAATTGGAGCCGATCCTCAAGGATCTTTCCGGAAAAACAGCAGTTATCCTCTTTACCGACGGAGGAGCGAACTTGGGTGGCTCACCGGCCGTGGTAGTAGACAGACTGAGCACCCAGTACAATACCTGCTTTCATATTGTCAGCTACGCCCAGACCAAAGAGGAAAAAAAGATCATTAATGAAATGGCTCAGGTCAAAGGCTGCACTGTCCTTGTGTCTGGCGCAGATATGGAGGACGAAGGCAAAATGCAGGGTTTTGTCCGGCGTATCTTTTACAGCACTGCCTTAGACAGCGACGATGACGGTGTTTTTGACGAATACGACCAATGTCCAGGCACCCCAGCTGGAGTACAGGTTGACGATGTCGGCTGCCCCTTGGACAGCGATGGAGACGGAGTCCCTGACTATCTGGACAAATGCCCGGGAACTGAAGCCGGGGTTGATGTCGATAATGAAGGATGTCCCTTCCCGGTATACAAAAGCATCAAGGTCTTCTTTGATTTTAACAATGCCGTGGTCAAAGACAAATATGATCATGAACTTATGAAAATTGCAGACTATTTGCAAAGAAATGCTAAAACAAAAATGAGCATTGAAGGCCATACCGACAGTGTTGGTCCGGCTGAATACAATATGCGACTTTCTGAACGCAGAGCTGAAAGCGTTAAAGACTATTTGGTGAACAAGGGCGGCGTTGATGCCGATCGCCTATACACCAAGGGCTACGGCGAGACCCGGCCGATTGCCGACAACAAGACCAAGGAAGGACGGCAAAAGAACCGCCGAGTCATCGGTGTGGTCAGCAAATAAACCTCTTTGTTTCTGAATCTGAAAAGGGAGGCCAGATGGCCTCCCTTTTTTGATGCAATACCTGTTTTACCCAAAATACGGAGTACCCACGAACTACGTATGTTCCATCGCTGGATTCCATGGAAACTCATCGTCAAGCAAGCGGCCAAGGCATACGGAATTATCGACCCGATTTCAGTCATGGCCCGGGTCCGCCGTTTTGCCCAACCTTCAGAGGTCCAAGAACCTATTGAGCTTTTGCGGGCTGGAATAGTCTTTCATGCCCGGGGGCTGATCAATACGAAGGCCATCCAACACAACCTGGATTGGGTCTGGCCGTATTGGGTCGAACGCCAATTCAACCCAAGGGACGTATCCTTTATTCCCCGGGGTTTTTCCTTCAGTCACGTCAACCTTACCCATCGTAACTGGACGGCTGTAGGGCAACCCGGGCTGGCCTTGTACCCCATCGTAGATCCACGGGGACTATTTACTCCCCTCTACGACGGATGGTCCCTTGATGTCTGGCTTCAACTGCCTGATGGGAAAGTTATTTTACCGTCACGACAGTCACGTGCCTGCCAAGCTCTGGAGAGGGATTCGAACATATCTGTTCGGACAAGAATACAGGGTGATCTCTGGGGCATGAACCACAGATGTTCCCTGGAAGTTGATGCCGAAGACAAACCCTGGGCGTGCATGAATATTCAATCGCAAGGCCCGAAAGGAAGCAGCCTGATCCTGGCCCTTCGGCCCTACAACCCAGAAGGAATTCAATTTATTGAAAAAGCGAAATACGATCCAGCCACCCAAGCATTGCTTATAAATAATGAAACTCCGGTCCAATGCAGCAGGGAACCGGCCAAAGTCATTTTTTCCGACTATGAACACGGAGATGTTTTGCACAAACTGGGGCAAAGCCAAAAGGAGCTTGATGTAAACTGCAAAGTGGGCATGGCCACAGTCGCGGCTGTATTTCCATTTCAAGATCCTGCTGACCACCAGGAGCTTACGGTTCATACTTCTTTGCCTTTAGAAGAGGAGGGCCATGCTCATAAACGATGTCCCAAATCTGCTCCTCGTCTTTCCTGGTCAGAAACCCTGGACCAAGCCTGCCGTTTACGCCTTCCGGATGGTCAACTGACTTCCCTGTATGAAAACGCTGTGCATACCCTGGTCCTGCTCTCAGCCAGGGACGTCGTACCAGGTCCCTACACCTATCGCCGCTTCTGGTTTAGAGATGCCTGCTTTATGCTCCATGCTTTGCTCAATCTGGGTTTTGTCGACTCTGTGGATAGAATTATTGAGGCCTTCCCCCTGCGTCAAAAAAGATCAGGCTATTTTCAATCCCAGGCTGGGGAATGGGATTCCAACGGACAGGTCCTTTGGCTTTTGGATCGCTACGAGCAGTTGAGCAAACGACAATTAAACCCGAAATGGATTCCTTCCATCCAGGCGGCAGTCAGATGGATTCGGAAAAAGCGCACCTCCACCCGAACCAAAGCTCTCCATGCCGGGCTTCTGCCGGCCGGCTTCAGCGCTGAACATCTTGGTCCCAACGACTACTATTATTGGGATAACTTCTGGGCAGTTGCCGGACTGCACAGTGCGGCCTCCCTGTTGCGCAGGCACGGGCTTATCCAGGATGCTCAATCCGCTGATCATGCAGGGGACGATCTGTTAGAATATCTATGGAACAGCCTGGAAGCCGCACCGGATCAAAGGAAATCAGGCGGCATTCCCGCCTCCCCCTATCGTCGGCTGGACGCTGGTGCAGTGGGCTCCCTGGTAGCGGACTATCCTTTGCAAATCACACCTGCCGGCGACAAAAAAATCATGAGCACAGTGGACTTTCTGGTCCAAAACTGCTTTCATCAAGGCGGCTTTTTTCAGGACATGATCCATTCCGGGATAAATCCTTATTTGACCCTTTGCATAGCCCAGACCCTGTTGCGAAACCAGGATCTGCGATGTATTCAAATGCTCCGGACAGTAGCCGACCTGGCCTCACCCACTGGCCAGTGGCCGGAAGCAATCCATCCCCTGACTCTTGGCGGATGCATGGGCGACGGGCAGCACGGATGGGCAGCTAGTGAATGGGTCATGATGCTGCGCAATCTGTTTATCCGTGAAGAGAAAGAGGGCCTGATCCTGGGATCGGGTTTGGATCCGGCCTGGTTGGAGTCGAAAGAACCGTTGGAGTTTGGTCCCACTCTGACTCCATTCGGCCTGATAAGTATCTCGGCCCAAAAGATAGAGCATCAGGGGGTTGTCTTCAGCGTTCACGGGGACGTAGATCCGGGACAAACTCCTCTTCAAGCCCAAATTCCAGGACATACACCAATTCGAATCCATGCATTGGACCGACAGTACACAATGACCCAAATATAAGTTTTGCCTTTTCCTGGAGTGCGCCATGAATATCCTGATGTTTACCAATACCTATCGTCCGCATGTAGGAGGTGTCGCCCGCTCTGTTTCAGCTTTTGCTCAGGACCTGGTGCATCAGGGACATAGCGTGATCGTGGTCGCTCCCCATTACCAGCAGGAAAATGATGTGCAGGAAGAAAAAGGTGCCCGGGTCATTCGCGTCCCTGCCATTCAAAACTTCAACGGAAGTGATTTTTCTGTACGTCTGCCTATTCCTTTTGCCTTGTCTGAACGTATCGATTTTCTCAATCCAGAAGTGATCCACAGCCATCACCCCTTTTTGCTGGGAGATACCGCCATGCGAGTGGCCAGGCAAAGGGAACTCCCCCTGGTCTTTACCCATCACACCATGTATGAATGGTATACGCACTACGTCCCCTTTGATTCCAAGGGGATGAAGCGGTTTGTGATCAACCTCTCCACGCAATACGCCAATATGTGCTCGGTCGTTATCGCCCCCAGCCAAAGTATTGCCCGTTTATTACAGGGTCGTGGCGTCTTGACGGATATTCAGATCATCCCCACCGGAATTGATCGCAAACTCTTTGCTTCCGGCCGGGCGGAGCATATACGCAAGGAATTCGGTCTCGATACAAACACGACGATCATCGGCCACGTAGGACGGCTGGCTCCGGAAAAAAACCTGGATTTTCTGGCCTGGTCGGTAAGTACAGTCATGCAAAACATGCCGGACGCTGTCTTTCTCCTGGTAGGAGACGGACCGATTCGTGAGAATATCAAAACCCACTTTGCACGCCAGGGCCTGGCTGAACGATTGCTCCTAACCGGAAAACGTTCCGGGCAGGACCTTGCCGACGCATATGCGGCCATGGATGTCTTTGCCTTTGCCTCCAAAACCGAGACCCAGGGTCTGGTCCTGGCTGAGGCCATGGCCGCGTCCACGCCAGTCGTGGCCTTGGATGCATCAGGAACTCGGGAAGTCGTTGCAGATGGAAAAAACGGCCGCCTTCTTCCCTCTGAAACCAGGGAACAAGATTTTGCCCAAGCCTTGAAAGAGCTTCTCTCCAACAGGACCGCCCTTGATCAGATCAAGGCCAATGCCTTTGATACTTCACTCGCTTTTTCCCGCCAATCAAGCGCCCAAAAGTTGAGCACCCTGTATCATTCGCTTCTCTCCAGCCGCAGAGGACAAAAAATCCATGATCCGGAGGACATTCTTTCATGGGATGTGCTTTTACGTTCTGTAAAAACCGAGTGGGAACTGATAACCCAAAAGACCCAAGCCATGGTCGATGCGGTCACACCGGAGAAAAAAAAGCTGCCCAGCGGGCAAAGGGAACTGGAAGAAGATCAGCGACCTCGAAGCCCGAGTTCTTCACAATAACCCACATGCCTGCCAAAGCGCAGGCACGCTTGCGCTAACGAAGCATACAATCGATACCGATTGGGAACAGACAAAAAAGCGGTTACCCAATCAGATCCTGACAACTATTAACTAATAACTAATAACAGTTTTTCATACCAACCCCTGGCGCTACCACCTTGTCCCCATCGGAGGGAAAGAATTTACAAATACATATCCATATGTTGGCAGGAGCGGAAAAACCATGAAAAAAATCGAAATTATAGTCCGGCCCTTTAAGGTGGACGAAATCAAAGATACCCTGAATGAACTGGGCATCAAAGGCATGACTGTCACCGAAGTCAAGGGGTATGGCCGGCAGAAGGGACATACTGAGATCTATCGGGGTGCTGAATATGAAGTTGATTTTGTGCCCAAGGTCAAAATAGAGGTGGTGGTGGAAAATGCCCTTGTAGATCAGGCAGTGGCCGCGGCCCAGGAAACTGCCAGAACCGGGAAGATCGGAGACGGAAAAATTTTTATTTTTCCGGCTGAGGACGCAATCCGGATCAGGACCGGCGAGATGGGAGATGATGCCCTGTAGCCAAGGTTAGGGGTCTGGAGTCAGCTTTGCCGGAGGCAAAGCCGACATCTCGTTTCATATGAGGCATCCGGCTTTCGTCTTTTCCAAAGCCCGATCCCAGTCTCTGGACTTCCGCCTAGGAGCGCTTGACCACTAAAATCGACCTGGTACACTTGCGGACGACCTTTTCGGCCACTGAACCAAGAAAAATCTCCTGCAGGTTACTTCCGCCATGGGAACCAAGGACAATCATGGAAACATTATCTTCTTTTTCGGTCCTTAAAATCTCCCGAACCGGAACACCGACAACTACCTTGGGTATGACTGTGAATCCTTGTTTATGCAACTTTTGGGCCATATTTTCCAGCTCTGTGCCGGCGCTGTCCAAAATATGTTTTTCCACCTCTTCAGCCCGGCCATATGCATAGTGCTCCATGGCCTGGAAACTTCGTTCATCAACGACATGAAGAAGAATGACTTTGTCTGCGCCCCTGGCCCGCAGGTCTTCAAAGACCTCCAATACCTTGTATGACTGTTCGGAAAAATCAGTGGGAAACAATATTGTTTTCAACATCGCCTATCCTCCTGTGGGTTAAAAACACACCAGTACAACATACTCGAACAAGTTCAGGGGTAATCGGCACTGAAGCTAGAAGAGGCAAAGAAGCAAGCGCGTATGCCTTTTGTATGGAAAGAACATTGCACCCTTTACACTTTCATCTTCAGCATATACCAGGTAGTATGACCGCACTTTGCGCTGATTGCAACTTCCATATGGAGTTTTTATGACCATGAACATACGTCGAAGCGGCATACTTCTCCACCCAACATCTTTGCCAGGAGCGCATGGAATCGGAGATTTGGGGCCAACGGCTTATCGTTTTGCGGAAAGCCTGATCCAAGGCGGCCAAACCCTATGGCAGGTGCTACCCCTGGGACCGACGGGATACGGCAATTCCCCTTATATGTGCCTGTCAGCATTTGCCGGCAATCCTTTGCTCATCAGTATCCAGCTTCTGGTTCAGGAAGGACTGCTAAGCCAGAAAGAACTTGCCGTGTACCCTGAGCTTCCTGCACATGGAGTCGATTTTGGCCGGGTCCAGGAGATGAAAACATCCTTGCTGTCGACGGCCTATTCCCGCTTTCTTTCAAACCCTGGGCATGGGCAACATGAACGATTCGCTGCCTTCTGTCACAGGCATCAATCCTGGCTGGATACCTTTGCCTTGTTCATGGCCTTGAAAGAAGCTCACGGGAATCTCGTCTGGACAGAGTGGGAACCAGGAGCTGCTCAAAGGGACCCCCAAACACTGGACAGATGGAAAGCCCATTTGGAATGGGAGATTGGACTGCATAAGTATATACAGTTTCTGTTTTTTGAGCAATGGACCCAGTTGAAGGCATATTGCCGCGAACAGGGCATATCCATTATCGGCGATCTGCCTTTGTATGTGGCCCATGACAGCGCAGAAGTATGGAGCAGGCCTGATCTGTTTCAACTGGACCATACAGGCCGCCCTACGGTCATTGCCGGAGTTCCTCCAGACTATTTCAGCTCTACCGGCCAGAGATGGGGCAACCCCATTTACCGTTGGCAACACATGGCAGAAAACGAATATACGTGGTGGATAGAACGTTTCCGGCTCAACCTCACTCTTTTCGATATCCTGCGCATTGATCATTTTCGGGGTTTTGAGGCCTACTGGGAAGTCCCGGCAGCAGAAGAAACTGCAATCAACGGGCGGTGGGTGAAAGGTCCGGGCCAGGATCTGTTCAAGGCTGTTCAGGCCGCCCTTGGTCCAATCCAGGTTATTGCTGAAGACCTGGGAGTCATCACCCCGGAAGTGGACGTATTACGGGACAGCCTTGGCTTTCCCGGCATGCGCATTCTGCAGATGGCTTTTGGAAACGACCCCAAGGCATCGGCATACAGGCCGCACAACCATACGCAGCGCAGTGTGGTCTATACGGCCACCCACGATCACAATACGAGTGTGGGCTGGTTCACCTCTGATCCAGGCTCCCAGAGCACGCAGAGCCGGGAAGAAATTGAGCAGGAACGAAAGTATCTTTTGGAGTACTTAGGAACAGGCGGGGACCAGATCCATTGGGACCTCATACGTCTGGCTCTTGGCTCTGTGGCCCGAACTGCAATCATTCCCCTCCAGGATGTTCTGGGCCTGGGCACCGAGGCCAGGATGAACCGGCCGGGCTCGGCTCAAGGCAACTGGGAGTGGCGATTTCGTTTTGAGCAGCTCAACTCCGGGATTTTGGACCGACTGCGGCGGGAGACTGAGATCTTTGAGCGAACCGATGGCTTCTTCCGAACATAAAATGGCAGCTAACCAATAACAGGCCCGTCAACAGCGGCACTGAACACAAAAAATATTGATACCATGCATCACACCAGCTACATCTTACATGACGATCCTTTGTGGTACAAGGACGCCGTGATCTATCAGCTGCATATCAAAACCTTTTTTGACGCAGACAATAACGGCATCGGAGATCTGCGCGGTCTGCTCTCCAAGCTCAATTATTTGCAGGAACTGGGGTGCACTGCTATCTGGCTCTTGCCTTTTTATCCATCGCCATTGCGGGACGACGGATACGACATCGCTGATTACGAAAACATCCACCCCAATTACGGAACAATCCAGGACTTCCGCAATCTGCTCAAGGCCGCTCACGAGCGGGGAATCCGGGTCATCACCGAACTGGTCTTAAATCACACCTCGGATCAGCACCAATGGTTTCAAAGGGCCCGTAAAGCTGAACCCGGCTCCCCTGAGCGCGAGTTCTATGTTTGGAACCACACCCCGGACAAATACCAGGAAGCCAGGATCATCTTCAAAGATTTCGAGATGTCCAACTGGACATGGGATCCTGTGGCCAAAGACTACTTTTGGCACCGTTTTTATTCCCATCAGCCGGATCTTAACTTTGACAATCACCAAGTACACGAGGCCATGTTCCGAATCATAGATTTCTGGTTTGGCATGGGCGTTGACGGCATGCGCCTGGATGCTGTGCCTTACCTCTACGAACGGGAAGGAACCAATTGCGAAAACCTGCCTGAAACCCATCAGTTTCTCAAAGACCTGCGTCAATACGTAGACCAGCACTATCCCAACCGCATGCTCCTGGCCGAGGCCAATCAATGGCCGGAAGAGGCGGCCGCATATTTCGGCGGGGACAACGAGTGTCACATGGCCTTTCATTTCCCCATCATGCCCCGGCTGTTCATGGCCTTGTGGATGGAGGACCGCTTCCCCATAATCGACATCTTGGAACAGACCCCGGATATTCCCGAGTCCAGCCAGTGGGCCATCTTTCTGCGCAATCACGATGAACTGACCTTGGAGATGGTCACCGACGAAGAACGGGACTATATGTACCGGATGTATGCCAAAGATCCACGAGCCAGAATCAACTTGGGCATACGCCGCCGTCTGGCCCCGCTTTTGAACAACAACCGTCGCAAGCTGGAACTCATAAATTTCCTCTTGTTCTCCCTGCCTGGAACTCCGATCATCTATTACGGGGACGAGATCGGCATGGGGGACAACTATTATCTCGGCGACCGCAACGGCGTGCGCACCCCCATGCAATGGAGCCCGGACCGCAATGCCGGATTTTCTAAAACAAACCCCCAACAGCTCTACCTGCCGGTGATTATGGACCCGGAATACCACTACGAAGTGGTGAATGTGGAAAACCAGGATAAAAACCCATCTTCCTTGCTCTGGTGGATGCGCCGGGTTATTGCTATGCGCAAACGGTTCAAGGCTTTTGGCCAGGGGGGCATTCATTTCCTGTTTCCGGAAAATCCAAAAGTTCTGGCCTTTATCCGCAGCTATACAGATGAAACTATTCTGGTCATTATCAACTTGTCCCGCTTTGCCCAAGCCGTGTCCCTGGACTTATCGGCATACAGCGGCTGCGTGCCCATTGATCTGTTCAGTGGCAACGAGTTTCCTCAGATCAAGGATGAGCCCTATCAGTTTACCATGGGCATAAACGATTATTTCTGGTTTCAACTGGTTCAGAGCCACGATCCGGTCCAGAGTCCAGCCGAACACGATGTGCCAAGCCTGGATCTGTATGGACGATGGGACAATCTGCTTCAGCGCAATGGACTGGAGATTTTGGAAAAAGAGATCCTGCCCCCCTATCTGTTCAGCAGTCACTGGTCCCGGGCGACAAGCAAACGACTCTTGGATGTCCAAATCAAAGACCGTATTCCGATCACCTCTGACCATGACCATCACTGGCTGCTCATAGTCCAGGCCATGTTTGCCGAGGGAGATCCGGAAACACACCTTTTGGCCCTCTCATTTCAGGAATGCCGGGCAGACGATCATCCGGAAACAATCCCGGAACATTCGGTTCTTGCCTATATCAACTTTCCCCAAAGCGCCGGCGTCCTATACGATGGTCTCTACGATGCCGATCTGCAGCATGCCCTTCTCCACCAGCTGCAGCAAAAACAGACGGTGCTTGGAGTCAGCGGAAGACTGCGTTTTTTGCCTACACCCTGTCTTGAACACATCTGGTCTCCCCAGGCAGAGACTTTTGCTTCACGGGTCCTGTCGGAAAAACACAACAATCTGTGCATACTCTATGAGCAACGCTTATGCCTCAAACTGTATCGCTGCCTGGAGGAAGGAACCAATCCAGGAGTGGAGATGCTGACCTTCCTGGGCCACAATGGCACCTTGGCCAATGTGCCCACCCTGGCCGGAGAGCTCGTCTATCAAAGCCCTCCAGGCGAACCTATAAGCCTGGGGATTTACCGGGACTTCATCCCAAATCATGGTCAGGGGGACGCCTGGAAGCTGACCCGGGACGCCTTGTACCGTTTCTTTGATACGGTGCTGACCACCCGGCCCTCCTTTGATGCCGCCGCTGCCCTGCCGGCTTCGGTCTTTGATATCACCCACCAGAGCATACCAGACACCTTGCTGGATTGTATCGGCGGGCCGTATTTAGACCTGATCGCCCAGTTGGGAACCACCACCGGCAGCTTGCATTCCCGTCTGGGTCGGCCCAAGGAATATCCAGGCTTTCAGCCTGAACCCTTTTCCACCCTGTATCAGCGCTCTGAATACCAGGCCATTCGTAGCCTGATCCGGCGCACCCTGCACACCATGCGCCGAAGATACCACCATATCCCTCCGGACTCACTTCACTTGGCCGAATTTGTTCTGGAGGCGGAACCAAACCTCATCGCCTTTGCCCGGGGCATCACCCAGACCAAGATACGGGGCCAGAAAATCCGCATTCACGGAAACTACAATCTGACCCATGTCTTGTTCACCGGAAATAATTTTGCCATTCTCAATTTTGAAGGAGATCCATCCAAGCCTCTGAGTCAACGGCGTCTCAAGAGATCCAGCCTTTTGGATGTGGCTAGCATGATCGGCTCCTTTTTTTACGCAGCAAATACCGGACTGCAGGCCTTTGCCCACCTGCACCCGGAAGATGATGCCCAGCTCAAGCTGTGGATCGACACCTGGCACAAGGTCCTCACCGGGACGTTTCTCAATGCGTATCTCCAGGAAGTTGACGGTCAGGCCTTTGTTCCCAGTGACCGAACCCAGATTCAGATCCTGCTCAACCACTACCTCCTGGAACAGGCATTTCACGACATCTTGTATCGCCTAAATACCAATCCGGAAGGCTTGTACATCCCTTTCCAGGGACTGCAGAACATCATGGCCTGGCGGTAAATAATTTTTGCTTTTCTTAGAAAAACTCAATCACTTCAGATTTCAACGCAGTCAGGGACGTCGCTGAAGTCTGGCGAAAAAAACGAGGGCCCACTATGACCGAAACTATCTATACCGACATCAGCCGTTTTACCGAACTGGACATTTATCTGTTCAAAAAAGGCAGCCATTATCGCTTATTCGACAAGCTAGGCTCTCACCCAATGCAGCGGGAGGGAAAATCCGGGACCTATTTTGCTGTCTGGGCCCCAAATGCCACATCGGTTTCAGTCATCGGAGACTTCAATGCCTGGGACGTCTCACGTCACCCCCTGACCTGCCGTTCCGACAGCTCCGGAATCTGGGAAGGATTTTTGCACCGTGTTGATGCCGGAACAGTGTATAAGTACCACATTGTTTCGGCTGTGGATGATTACCGCATGGACAAGGCCGATCCCTTTGCCCGCCTTTGGGAGGTACCTCCTCAAACCGGCACCAGGGTCTGGAGTCCTCAATATACCTGGCAAGACCAGGACTGGATGGAAAAACGCCTTGAGCACAACAAGCTCCAGGCCCCCATGTCCGTCTACGAAGTCCATCTCGGCTCCTGGGCCCGACGGCCGGACGGATCATTTCTCACCTACCGGGAGCTGGCTGAGAGCTTGGGCCGCTATGTTCAGGACTTGGGATTCACCCACGTAGAATTCATGCCGGTCATGGAGCACCCATTTTACGGATCCTGGGGATATCAGTGCCTGGGTTTCTTTGCCCCCACCTCCAGGTATGGAACTCCGGAAGACTTTATGGCCTTGATCGACTTTCTACACGGCTTGGATATCGGTGTGATCCTAGACTGGGTTCCATCCCATTTCCCCAATGACGGCAACGGGCTGGCTTATTTTGACGGCACGCACCTTTATGAGCACGCCGATCCCAGGCAGGGTTTTCACCCGGAATGGAAGAGCTGTATCTTCAACTACAGCCGGAACGAAATCCGCTCCTTTCTTATCTCCAGTGCCCTATATTGGCTGGAGGCCTTTCATGCCGACGGTCTGCGGGTGGATGCCGTTGCCTCCATGCTCTATTTGGATTACGGCCGGAAAGACGGGGAATGGATTCCCAACGAATACGGAGGTCGGGAGAACCTGGCGGCCATCGATTTCCTCCGGACCCTGAACCAGGAAATGTACACCAATTTTCCGGACGTCCAGGTCATTGCCGAAGAATCCACAGCCTGGCCCATGGTTACCCGACCACCATATGCCGGAGGATTGGGCTTTGGTCTGAAATGGAACATGGGCTGGATGCACGATTCTCTGCAATACATGGCCATGGATCCCATATATCGTCGCTACCACCACAACAAACTGACCTTTGCCATCTGGTATGCATTTACGGAAAACTTTCTTCTACCCCTTTCCCATGATGAAGTTGTGTACGGCAAGGGATCACTGCTGCACAAAATGCCGGGCGATGATTGGCAGCGCTTTGCCAACCTACGGCTTTTGTTTGGCTTCATGTACACCTTTCCAGGCAAAAAACTGGTCTTTATGGGCGGCGAGTTCGGACAGAGGCAGGAATGGTACCATGAAGAACCCTTGCACTGGGAACTCCTGGAACATAATTCCCACTGGAGCTTGCGGAGTTGGCTGCGGGATGTAAACCATCTGTACCGGAGTGAGCCTGGCCTGCACACTACTGACCTGGATTCTTCAGGATTTGAATGGGTGGATTTCTCGGATTGGGAAAATTCTATTGTCAGCTATTTGCGGCAGGACCGGGACAAGAAGGAACAGTTTCTCATAGTCTGCAACTTTACCCCAGTTCCCAGATACAGCTACCGGCTGGGCGTGCCGGCTGCCGGGACATGGGATGAGATGCTCAACAGCGATGCACAGGAATACGGAGGGAGCGGGATCGGCAACTTTGGCCGTGTGGAGTCCGAGCCCATTGCCGATCATGGCCATTCCAACTCGGTCAATCTGACCCTGCCCCCCTTGGGCATGGTAGTTTTTAAACACCGGCCTTCAATTGGGCATGATGGGAGAAGCGAGTGATCATTCGCCTTCTTTTGGCCAGGCACACGTAGACGCGTGACTGGCCATCCCGGTCATGAAAGCTCGCGCAGCATAAACTAACTTCCAGTTTCATGCGAGCATCGTAATAAAAGGTAGGTATCACATGATCTGCGGCGCACATTACCTGGGAGATTCCAGATGCAAATTTACTGTCTGGGCCCCTTTCCGGGACCGGATGGAGGTCAAACTCCTGGACCAGGAAAGAACTGCCCCCCTGAACCCGGCCGGACATGGATACTGGCAGGCGGAGGTCGCCGATGTATCCCCAGGCAGTCTGTATATCTACCGTCTGGACAAGGACATCGAACGTCCTGATCCGGCCTCAAGCTCCCAGCCCCAAGGGGTACACGGGCCATCTCAAGTGGTAGACCACATGGCTTTTGCCTGGGAGGATAACGGCTGGACCAATATCCCCCAATCATCCCTGGTCCTCTATGAACTGCATATTGGAACCTTTACATCCGAAGGAACATGCCGGGCAATAATTCCCCGCCTGAGCCGGCTCAAAGAACTGGGCATCACCGCCATCTCCCTGATGCCCGTGGCCCAATGCCCGGGCCAGCGTAACTGGGGCTACGATGGGGTGTATCCCTTTGCCGTCAGCCAGGCTTATGGAGGCGTGCAGGGACTGAAGGAACTGATCAATGCCTGCCATGTCCACGGGCTGGCCGTGATTTTGGACGTAGTCTACAACCACCTGGGACCGGAAGGCAATTACCTGCGCGACTTCGGCCCATACTTCACCGCCAAATACGCCACCCCCTGGGGAGAGGCCGTCAACTTCGATCAGGCCCATTGTGAACCTGTCCGGCGCTTCTTCTTGGACAATGCCCTGTACTGGGCGGAATACTTCCATATCGACGGTCTGCGTCTGGATGCTATCCACGCCATCATGGACCAGAGTCCGCACCCGTTTTTGCAGGAACTGGGTCGAGAAATGGAGACAATGGGCCAATGTCAGGGCAAACCGGTATATATCATTGCCGAAAGCGATCTCAACGACGTCAAAGTCCTGGTGCCCAGATCCCAGGATGGCTTTGGGCACCAGGCCCAGTGGACTGACGACTTTCACCACAGCCTGCACGCTGTGCTCACTGGGGAAAACCAGGGCTATTACCATGATTTCGGCCGCCTTCAGGATCTGCAGAAAAGCCTGCACAGCGGCTACGTCTATACCTGGCAGTATTCACGGTTCCGCAAGCGCCGGCACGGGACGTCCAGCAGAGGATGCCGCGGGGAGCAGTTTGTGGTCTATACCCAGACCCATGACCAAGTAGGCAACCGCATGCTGGGCGAACGCCTCGGGCATCTGGTGGATTTTGAGGCCCTGAAGCTGGCTGCCGGGAGCATGCTCTGCGCTCCTTTTGTGCCTATGGTGTTTATGGGTGAAGAGTATGCGGAGACAGCTCCCTTTCTCTACTTCGTTCACCACAGCGATCCGGACCTCGTGGAGGCCGTGCGCCAGGGACGGGCCGAAGAATTCAAGGACTTTCAGTGGGCGGGCACCCCACAGGACCCCCAGGATGAGCAAACATTTTTGGATTCAAAGCTCAACTGGAACCTGCGTTCAACAGGCCGACATGCCCAAATGCTGGCCCTTTACCAAGAACTCCTTCGTCTGCGTCGCACCCTGCCCGCCCTAAAGGTTCTGGACAGGGACCGGACTCGGGCCGACACCTGGAACGAGGAGACAGTGCTCACGGTTCACCGTTGGTACAGGGGGGAGGAAATTTTGTTCGTCGGCAATTTTCACAACAGCAGGCAGTCTTGGTCTGCGAGGACTTTTAACGGATCCTGGTCTCTGCTGATTGATTCCAGTCAGGAGAAATGGGCCGGTCCCGGCGGCCTGGCCCCGGCAGTATTGGAGCATACAACCCAAATTTTCCTCATGCCCTGGAGTTTTGTGCTGTATGCCGGGGGCTGAGGCAGCAAAAAGAAACACCCAGTGATTTTATGCACTTTTTTTTCATATCTGATCATCTGTAGGCCGAATCGTGATCTGGATGCAAGGACAGAAGACGCATCCAGTCCCGCTCCTGGTCAGATCCGGACATTATACTATTCGCCCCTCAAGGTCATCAACATCGCTGGCTCGGAGTGGATTCTTTTCCGCCCACTTGATAGCCTGATCCAAATCGGCTTTGGTTTTTGGATCATAAAGCCAATCTTCATTTTGGGGAATGAAGTGACCAACTTTGAGGATCCAGACCCCGGATTCTATTTCATCAACCAGGACTTGTTGCCCGGCAAATTTTTTGCCTAAGGAGACTTGACCGCTTTTACCGATTGTCTTTATTGTGCTCATAAATCATCCTTTTCATAAATCATCCTTTTCATAAATCATCCTTTTCATGATTGCACAAAATAATGATAACATGAATATATAATATGTCAATTTCAGCTTTGCCGGAGGCAAAGCTGAAATTGAAATGGAGTCACCATGAATCGACGCGGCAGCGGCCTTATTTTGCATATTACCTCATTACCATCTCCTTACGGCATTGGCGATCTGGGCCCTGGCGCTTACCGGGCCGTGGACTTCATGCACCAAGCCGGACAGGCCTTCTGGCAGATCCTGCCCCTGACCCCGACCTCAGGGATCAACGGACATTCCCCGTACAGCAGTATCTCCGCCTTTGCCGGGAACACCCTGCTCATCAGCCCGGAACTCCTGGTGGAAGAGGGGTTGATCAGCACAAGCGATCTGCCAGAACCTGCGACCGATCCCTCGCTTGTTGACTACCAGGGAGCGGAAAAAGACACCCAGATCATCCTGGACATAGCCCATACCGCCCTTCCGGCCAATCCTGACCTCCAAAAAGAGTTTGACCGTTTTTGTGCCCAGGAAAGGTATTGGCTGCTGGATTTTACCCTGTTTTGCGCGGCCAAGGAAGCTTTTTCGCATCGCCCCTGGAATGAATGGCCGGAGGAAATCAGGGATCGGCAAACACTGGCCCTTGCCAGGCTGGCCCAAGAGAAGGCCAGGGAGATAGAAAAAATCCAATTCAGCCAATTCCTCTTTTTTCGACAATGGGCCAAACTCAAGGAATACGCCAATCAAAAATGCATTCAGATTATCGGCGACCTCCCCATTTACGTCAGCTACGACAGTGCAGAGGTTTGGGCCCAGCCGGAACAGTTCAAGCTTGATGCCAAGGGCTCACCGATAACAGTGGCCGGCGTGCCTCCGGACTATTTCAGCTCCACCGGCCAGTTATGGGGAAACCCTGTATATGATTGGCAAAAGATGGGGGAGAGCGGATTTGCCTGGTGGATCAAGCGCTTGAAGCACACTTTTGAACTCTACGACATTGTGCGCATTGACCATTTCAGGGGTTTTGTCGGTTTCTGGGAAGTCCCGTATGGGGAAAAAACAGCAGTCAACGGCTGGTGGACCGAGGCCCCGGCAACAAAGTTTTTTCGCACCCTTCTCAAGCGCTTTCCCTGCCTGTCTATTATTGCCGAGGATCTGGGGGAGATCACACCAGATGTGCGGGAGGCTATGCACCTCTTTGGTTTTCCGGGGATGAAGGTCCTGGTCTTTGCCTTTTACGAAGACAACCCCTTGCACCCCTTTCTGCCCCATACCTATGAGCGCAACTGCGTTGCCTACACCGGAACCCACGACACCAACACTGTTATGGGCTGGCTGCAAAATGAAACAGACGAAAAAACCAGACAACGTCTGTACCGCTACTTGGGCCGGGAGCTGCCGGACCATCAGATTCCCTGGGAACTCATCCGTCTGGCCATGGCCTCAGTGGCCGACAAGGCCATCTTTCCCCTCCAGGATGCGTTGGCTCTGCCTGAAAACACACGCATGAATCTGCCCAGCACCACCCTGTCCAACTGGTCCTGGCGGGTACGTTCAGAGGAACTGAGTTCGGAGTTGGCGAACTCCCTGGCGGATATGGTGGCTACATTCGGAAGATAGGATCTGAGGATAGAGCGATCAGGTTATCGGTTATCGGTTATCAGTTTTGGTAAAAAGCCGCCAATTTGACCTGGGATGAAACGTACGGTGTGCCCCTCAGTCATTGCCCGGCCGGGACGGGACAAATACACCGCAGTCATACTCGCCGGGCAATCCAGGGGAAAGCCTGTGGACCTGGAAGACCACGAGCCTTCTCCTCCAAAGACCGCCAGGCAACAGCTTTGCGTTTACTCCCCAGTCAATTTCATCCGGTCCGGATAGGAGTAAGTTTCAATCCCCAACTCCTCCGCCACACGCTGGGCCCGATCATCAATCATCGGAGAGATGGCAATAGTCCTGGAAACTTCACGTGCGTGCTTTTGCTGGTAAAAGTTCTTCTTGCGCCAAAAGGCATACATGCCTGCCTTATCAAAAGAGGACTTTATCTCACACAAAATCAAGGTCCCATTGAAAATAATCACGTCAAGTTCGACTTGATCCGGACGGCCAAACACCTGTCCTTCGTAGTCATAGTCTTCATAGCGCTGCACCGTGACCCCGAATGAGTCCTCCAGGATGGCCCTCAGGCCGTTACGGAATGCTGCTTCAGAATGCAGTCCCCATCTGGCTCCCAATGCCCCGATGGACGAGTCATGCTTTTTGTTCTGCTCTTCTATTCGCTGCAACATGCTGTTGATGACCTTTTGATTTTCCACCCACTTCTTCTCCTGAGCCTCCCATTGCTCCCACTGAGCCTTCTGATTTTCCTCCCGTTTCTTTTCCCAAGCCTCCCATTTCCTCTCCTGGGCTGCCCATAGCTGCCTCTGGGCCTTCTGCTCTTCCTCCCATTTCTTCTCCCAGTTCTGCCATCTCCTTTCACTTGCATCCCGGTCTCGTTTCAGCTCTTCCAGCAACTGAACGAAACGATCATCCGTCTCCTGCTTCCCGGCGTACATTTCTCGCGTCACTCGGAGAATAAGATCCCGGATTTCTGGCTCTGTTTCCATCATCCGCGGAAGATCGGACATGATGGCCTTTTTTATCTCCTGTAGTGACTGCATACACCCACTCCGGTCAATCCCAATGTATTAAGATTTCTTATGCATAATTCCAATATAATCTGTGACTGCAATCCTGTCAAAGCCTCCGGCCATAGACTTATATTCAATGAATAACTCAAGCACAAAACCATGAACAAGAGCCAGGCTGGAGCCTGGCGATCCAGACGAAAAAAGACAGGCTGTAGATAAATGTTACGCTGCCACAAGCTTTTCTTCACTCTGGATGAGTATTTGAATGAGCGTCCAGTGCATCCGTTTGTTGGGATTTTCTTTTTTCGGGATCGAAATCGCTATCGGGATCGGAATCGACGCTGTAGGCGGCTTGATCCTCTCGAACAACGTAATCTATCGAAAGACGATAGACATCCAGTTTCTCGTGTCCAAGCGCCATATCTCTTCGATCCCGATAGCGATCCCGATTTCGATTTGGATTATCTGAACTTATACCTAGTACGGAATTCTGCAACACACTCTAACCAATAAGGATTGTGACGACCTTAGAAGGTCGTCACAATCCTTATTGGTTATGAGGCAATGTCATCACTCTGTGCATACACTTCAGACCCATTTCCCGGTGGGTCAAAAGGATGACTGTCTTTCGGGCCAGAACATCCTTCAGGGCAGCCCATAACGCCGCCTCAGTCTCTGGATCAAGGCCTTCCGAGGGCTCATCCAGGATGATGATGGGGGCCTGTTTGAGCACAGCCCGGGCAATCCCAATCCGCCTGGCTTGCCCTCCGGAGAGCTTCAACCCGGCTTGACCCACTTGGGTATCCAAGGTGTGGGGAAGAGACCGGACAAATCCATCCAGCCCGGCCGTGGCCAGGGCCTGGTGCAAGTCCTCCTCCCGGGCGTTGGGATCGGCCAGGAGAAGGTTCTCAGCGATGCTGGCATTGAACAGATACGGCTCCTGGGCAATCACCCCGAACCAGGAGCGCACCTGCCGGACCGGAAACTCTTCAATAGGCCGCCCTCCTACCAGGATACTCCCTTGGTTCCAGGGATAGAAGCGAAGCAAGAGATTGATGATACTTGTCTTGCCCGAACCGGTGGTACCCACGATCCCCAGCCTCTCTTTGTCCTTGACCGTAAAGCTCAGGCCCTGAAAGACCGGCTGGGTCCGGCCTGGGTAGGTAAAACCCACCTGCGCGAAGGTAATATCCCATACGGGTGGTTCCTGATAGTCCAGCTGACATTTATTCAGGGCTGACTGCCCGGACAGGGTCTGTTTTTGCTCTTGTAAGTTGCCGATTCTGTGATCGCTGCCTCTTGATCCAGGGCCAGGATCTAGGGCAATTTTTCTTGTCCAACCGGCAGGGTCGCGAACAAGTGGCTGCTGATCGATCAATGCCCACAACCTTTGGGTCGCAGACTGAATCCCGCCCCAGGCACTCAGCGATGCGGGCAGCTGCTGCAGGCTCTCGAAGCTGACCAGGGCCAGGACGGCCAGCATGGGGAGATCCGCTCTGCCCAGCTCTTCTGAGCGGACCAGGGGAATGGCCACAATAAGTACACCCCAGACGGCAATACCCACACAAAGAGCCTGTCCAGCTACAGATTGTGCCTTGAGTCTGGACAGACCAGCCTGGATTTTGGATTGATTCCTGTTTTCCGTGTGCACATCACCCAGCACTCCTTTGCTTTGACCAAAAACAACCAGTTCTTCCAGACCGCTGATCAAATCCAGGGCTTTGGTCCGCATGCTGGATAAGGATATGACCTGTTCCCTGCTCAGGCGAAATCCTTTGTTTTGGAAATAAAGGGGCAGCACAATCCCGGCTAATAGCCAGACACAGGCCATGTGCAGGGCCACGGGCAGACTGCATGAGGCCACAAAAATAAACATCATGCTCAATACAATCAGGGCAGAGGCCGCAGGCAGAACACAACGCAGGTAAAAGGTATCCAGAGAATCTATATCCGCAGTAATCCGGGAAAAGACGTCCCCGCTGTGCATGGACATGAGGCCGGCTGGAGCCAGGGGCTCCAGCCGACGAAAAAACCAGACCCGCAGGCTGGAGAGCAGTTTGAAAGTGGCCTGATGGGTGATCAGCCGTTCCACGTACCTGCCTCCAGTCCGAACCAAGGCCAGGGTTCGAATCCAGCCGGCCGGCAGGTGATAATTAAAAGGAATGCCGCTCGCGCCGGCCAGGGCCATGCAGGCCAGAAACCACGCGGCCAGAGCCAAGAGGGCGGCATTGGCCGCCAGGGTGAGTACTGAACAGAGCACACCCAGGAGCAGCCATTTCCACTCCGGCTTCATCAAGGACACAAGCCGGAAAAATTCTTTTCCTGATCTTTGATTCGTATGTTCACTATTTCCGCTCATCAGTTCTTTCCACTCACGTCCACTGCTTTTACAGCCCAGGGCAAAAGGTCCTGATCGTGGGTGGCGGCTATGACCAGTTTGGTCCGGGCCAGGTGGACAACCGAAGCAAAGATCATGTTTCGGGTTGCGGTGTCTAAACCAGCCCCTGGCTCATCCAAAAGGACCAGAGGACAATCCCGGACAAAGGCCCGGGCCAGCCCCAGCCGCTGCCGCTGCCCACCGGACAGGTCCAGCCCGTCCTCACCCAGAAGGGTATCAAATCCATGTGGCAGGGCCAAAATCTCTTCTTGTATCCGGGCCAGGGAGGCTGCCCGCTGGATTTCTTCGGCTGAAGCGTAAAGATTGCCCATCCTGATATTCTGGGCCACACTGCACTGGAAAAGATGGGGACGTTGAGGCACATAGGCTATATGCTCCAGCCAGGCCGTATGATTTTGGTCAGCGAGCGAATGTCCGTTTATCCAAATGCTTCCCCCTTCCGGCTCAAGCATGCCCATGAGCAGGCGCAAAACAGTGGTCTTGCCGGTGCCGCTGACACCGGTCAAGCAGACCAGACCGGAATGGGGGGTTTGAAAACTCAAAGGCCCAACTCCAGGACGTCCGGGTTCATAGGCATAAGAGACCTGGTGAAAAGAAATGCTCACCCGTTCCATCTTCTTTCCATGACCCTGGCCACTCCACCTCCTGGTCTGGATCCGGAACAGCTGGAGCATCTTTTCCCCGGCTGCCAGAGCGGACATCCGGGAATGAAAGTGGGTCCCCAGGCTGCGCAGGGGAAGATAAAATTCCGGGGCCAAGAGCAGAACAAAGAATCCGGATTGAAAATCAATCGATCCCCACAACAAACGAAAGCCGATGACCACAGCCAACACTGCGATGCTGACCGTGGCCATAAACTCCAGGACCAGGGCGCTGAGAAAGGCCACCCGAAGGACAGCCAGGGAATTTGCCGCGTACTCCTCTGATATCTGCCGCACGACCCGGGCTTCTCTGGCCGAGGCATCAAACATCTTCAAGGTGTAAAGACCCTGGATTGCGTCCAGAAATCTGCGGCTCAGGCGAGTGACAATCTCCCATTGATCCTTATTCAGCCGCTCAACCCGCCGTCCGATAAGGGCCATGAACAGGGGCAGGAAAGGCGCTGTCCCCAACAGGATCAGCCCGGAAATCCAGTCCAGGGGAAAGACAAAGCACAGGACAGCCAAGGGGATGCATACAGCCAGGGCCAACTGAGGAAGGTAGCCGGAAAAATAGCCGTCCACCTCCTCCACTCCGTCAACGACCAGGTTGACCAGGGTTCCGGAGGAGTGAGCAGCGAGATCGGCGGGAACACTGGACTCTACCTGCCCCAGGAGTCTGCCGCGCATTGCTTCCTTGACCCGTATCCCGGCCAGACCGGAGGCATGAGCGCTTGCCCCTAACACCAAGGCCCGGGCCCCTATCAGGGCCAACATGAGCAACAGGGCGGACAGGACATGGGGCAAACCATACCCGCAAAATATAACTTGATCTACAGTCCAGGCCAGAAGAGAAGACTGCAATATAAGCAGAACACCGGCCCCCAGTCCCAGCCCTACACCCAGGCCGAGAGGGAAACCGGCGTCCTGCCGGGCATGCCGAAGCCACTCCTTGCATGAAGGGTCAAAATGTGCTTCCAAGAGGTACTGTTCACGCTTTTTCAAAAAGGGTTTCAATAGGCCTCTTCATAGTCCAGATCCTCTGCAGTTATCTTATGACTAAACCGCAAATACACCCAGCTCTGATAGGCAATGACCAAAGGAACAAAGATCACGGCCACCCCGAGCATAATCTGCAGGGTCAATGTACTTGAGGCTGAGTTGGCTATTGTCATGCTGTAGGCCGGATCGATAGTCGAGGGCAATAGACTGGGAAATATTCCCAAAATACCAAAAAGAGTCAAGCTTAGAATAGTTACGGCTGAACAGGCCCAGGCCTTGCTGTAGGTTTCCTGGAGCAAAAATGCCTTGGTCTGCACCAGGCCGAGTATTATAATGAGCAAGACAAACAGCAGCAAGGGATTGGCTACGTAGTTGGCCAAAAGATCGGTGTATATTAAGCTGAGGATGAGAAAGGCCACCACTGTGAACAAAACGGCATACCACATCCGGTTGCTCCAGGTGGCCGCCCGTTGTTCCATCTCTCCCTGAGCCCTAACCGCCAGCCAGAGGCCGCCGTGCAGGGAAAAAAGAAAGACAAATAAAACGCCGCCAGCCAAGCCATATGGGTTGAGCAGTGTGAGCAGGTTACCTTCATTGATCTGCTCTGCATTGAGGGGAATGCCCATAAAAATATTGGCAAAGGCCACCCCGAAAAGAAGGGCCGGCAAAAAGCTGCCCAGTACATTGCATCCATCCCAAAAATTCCTCCACCGCTGACTATCCACTTTGCGCCGGAACTCAAAAGACACTCCCCGAAAGATCAATGCAAAGAGCAAGAGGAGCAACGGAGTATACAAACTGCTGAACAAAACGGCATACGTGCCCGGAAAAGCGGCAAAGGTCACTCCGCCGGCCGTGACCAGCCAGACCTGGTTTCCATCCCAAAACGGCCCGGCGACATTGTATATGACCCGTTTGTCGTCTTCGCTGCGGGCCAAAAAGGGCATGTTCATGCCCAAACCAAAGTCGTATCCATCCAAAGCAAAATAGATGGCCCATAAAATCCCCCACAGAACAAACCAGGTTGTCTCCAGCATGAGTTATCCTCCCATTGTGAATGAATTAAAATCGATACCAAGCCTATGCCCGGCTTAGGGCAGGATCCTTTGGTCCTTGCCGTGCGTACTTGGTCAACAAGAAGATGCACAACCCAGCTAAGAGGGCATAGATAAGCGTAAAACCGATTAAAGAACCGGTTACTTGACCTGAGCTGACTCCGGGAGAAACTGCATCCGAGGTGCGCATCATGCCGTAAACGATCCATGGCTGCCGGCCCAGTTCGGCCACAATCCATCCTAGCTGGATGGCAATGTAGGGCAGGGGAATTATCCAGGGCAAGACCTTAAGCAAACAAGGTGACCGAGACGGGTCTTTACGCCTGATCCAGGCCCAGGCAGCCAGGAGGGGAAAGAGCACCCCCAAACCGACCATAGTTCGAAAGGAAAGAAAGGTAACCATGACCGGAGGGCGGTCTTGTTCAGGAAAATCACGCAGACCGGTTACCTCGGCATCAAATGAGTGATGGGCCAACAGCGAAAGCCCGCCTGGTATGGGCAAAAATTCCACTCGGTTTCGTTCATTGGCCGGATCTGGAATCACAAACAGGTATTGCGGGGCCCAAGTCTGGGTTTCCCAATGGGAATCCATGGCCGCCATTTTTTCCGGCTGATGCTTGGCAACATTCGATCCGTGGGTATGTCCCTGAACTAGAACCAGGATTGCAAAAACCAGGGTGAAAGGCGCGGCCAGGCGAAAAGACTTCCGGAAAAAATTCATATTTTGCCTTCGGAGCAAATGATATGCGGAGATGCCCAGGACGAAAAATCCGCTGAGCACAAATGAAGCGCTCAAGGTATGGATGAACTGATGCCAGGCAAACTCGTTCCTGATAAGGGCGGTAAAGCTCTCCAACTCAGCCCGGCCCTGGCCGAAAATATACCCGACCGGATTCTGCATCCAGCCATTGGCCATAATGATCCAAAATGCCGAAAGATTTGCGGCCAGGGCCACCAGCCAGATGCTGGCGTTGTGCATGCGCGGAGAGAGCCTGTTCCAGCCAAAAATCCAAACACCCAAAAATGTGGACTCCAGAAAGAAGGCCACGGTCGCCTCAATGGCCAGCAAAGAACCGAATATATCCCCCACGTACATGGAGTACGCCGACCAATTGGTTCCGAACTGGAACTCAAGGGCAATTCCAGTCACAACCCCAAGGGCAAAATTGATCAAAAAAAGTTTACCCCAAAATTTCGTCATCTGCCTGTAGATCTCGTCCTTCGTGCGCACATACTTGGTTTCCATATAAGCCACAAGCAGGGAAAGACCAAGGGTGAGAGGAACAAAGATAAAGTGAACACAGGTGGTCATGGCAAACTGCAGCCTGGATAAGGAGACAATATCCATACGCTTTCCCCAGAGTTACAAGATTACACGCCAAATGTGCCTTGCCACCATATCCGGCAAGGCCAACAACCAGTAATGATATGCATTATTATAATGATATTTTACCAGATTGGGAACCGATCGTCAAGGGCAGTCCTCTTCCTTCACACAGCAAATTTGTTCTCCCTGAATGATCTCTAACTCTGTGGCCTCTGTGGTGAAATATATGATACGTTTTGCCGGGTTGATCGAGTATCAAACTGTGGTTTGCCAAGTGGCGAGCGGCGCTCGCACTTCTGAGACCAAGCTGGAGCTTGGCGACCCCGGAAGAGCCAGCCACGCGTCTGCGCGTGACTGGCGATCCCGGACGGCCAAGCCAGCGACCGGGGGTGGATCTCGTACGAGCCAACCACAGTGGTCACAGAGAACATAGAGGTGTTAAAAAAATTTTCCCTCTAACATCCCAAAAAATCCTTGCTTTCTCCTAGAGAAAGAGTACTTTTTTTCTATGAAAAATACAAAAGGAAATCTGATTATAATCGGCGGAGACCTTTCTTTGCCCTCAGAAGCCAACGGCACGCAAGAAGCAGGCAATAGCAGCATGCATGAAACTGAGGCTGAAATCATTCACAAATTTTGCCAATTGCTGCCTGGTGAAACGCAACACATCGAGATCATCCCAACCGCCTCAGAGGTCCCGGAGAAATCAAGCCAGCGTTATGTACAGGCGTTTGTCAATATTGGATATGAGAACGTCGGCGTCTTGGATATCAGAAAACGGGAAGAAGCGCAGAACGGAGAACTTGTAGCACGGACCAAAGAAGCTGCAGGGTTCTTGTTCACTGGCGGGAATCAGCTGCGATTGACCACTATCCTGGGGGGCACTGAATTCTTGAAAATCCTGCTTGAACGCTACCGGGAGGATCCCATAGTCATCGCCGGTACCAGCGCTGGGGCTATGTGCATGTCCGACACCATGATCTACGAAGGCAGCAGTCATGAGGCCCTGAAAAAAGGTGAAGTGAAATTCAGCAGCGGCTTTGGATTATTGGACAACATGATCATCGACACCCATTTTGTAAAACGGGGCCGGATCGGACGCTTATTTCAGGCTGTAGCCAGCAACCCTGCGTCCCTGGGCATCGGTCTGGGCGAGGACACCGGCCTCCTGATCACCAAAGGAGATATCCAGGAAGCCATTGGTTCCGGGCTGATTATCGTGGTCGACGGCTCAACCATCCGCAGTACGAACATGGCCTCCATCAACGAGGGAGAGCTGATCTCCATTGAAAACTTATGTGTCCACGTCATGGTTCCCGGAGACAAGTACATCCTGTCTGAACGAAAGTTTGTACCGGCGCAAGATTCATAATACTGCTTGCTCAGGGTTCAGGGCCGCTACTGGCGAATGTGTTATCCGTTATCAGTTAAAAGAGGTGTGGCCAGAGATGTCCAGGTTGCCTCTATGCAGAGGTGCTGTGGGTTGGTACATTTGTGTACTCTGACCACACTTGAACATCAAAGGCATGAAGTTTGCTATAACATTTTCAAGTGTCCAATCACCAGATCATCTTGGATGTAGCCCCTGGCTTCTCAAAGGCCATAAAAAACCCCTTCGGCTTCAGCCGAAGGGGTTTTTTATCCGTACATGGCCACCCACGGTTCCTCGCCTTCCTGGACCATTCCCCGGAACATGCCCTGGGTGATGAATACAACCGCCGTCTGTCCCTTGTGATCTACGCCGATCAGGCCTCCTAAACCACCTAGATCCTGGATGTGATCTAAAACCCGCTGACAGGCCTGCTCAAGAGACAGGCCCCCAAATTCAGTGAGGGCCGACACTGTATGAGCGGCCACCGTGCGGATAAAAAATTCACCCTCACCTGTGCAGGTCACGGCACAGGTGGAGTTGTTTGCATAGACTCCACAACCTATAATTGGCGAATCCCCCACCCGGCCGTGTTTTTTGTTCATAATGCCCCCGGTAGAGCTGGCGGCAGCCAGGTTCCCCTGCCTGTCCAGGCAGACAGCACCCACGGTGCCGAACTTTTCTAATCCGGCCGCAGGAGCAGGATTGGACTCCTGTTTCTTTTTGCCTGTGGCCTGAACATACTCCTCCCAACGCCCGCGGGTATGAAAATATGTTGCATCCACCAGTTCCAGGCCCTGCTCCCGGACAAAGGCCTCGGCCCCCTGTCCTATAAGCAGAACGTGTCCTGATCTGTCCATAACCATGCGTGCAGCGCATACCGGATTTTTGATTCTGGTGGTTCCGGCTACTGCCCCGGCCTGCAGGTTCTGCCCGTTCATGATGGAGGCGTCCAGCTCGTTCTTGCCCTCATGGGTAAATACCGATCCTCGGCCGGCATTAAATAATGGCGAGTCCTCCAGAACCATAACCGCTTTTTGGACCGCATCCACTGCCCGGCCGCCGTTTTCCAAAACAGACCGTCCAGCCTTCAGGCTCTGACTCAAAGAATCCAGATGCTCTTGCTCTTCTTCTGGAGTGAACTTTTCCGGCACAATATCTTCACACCCGGCGTGAATGAGCAAGACATATCTCATATTCATATATGACTAAATCCTTACACAGTAAGAGATACATAGAGAACAATAACATTAAGCAGGAAGGTAAGGGCAAAAAATATGAGAACTTCTACTATTTCATATATATTTTTTCGATTCATATTTATGAGTTCAACAGCAAATATAGTTGCATAATTGATGAAACATTATCCGACAAACTCTTGGGCCTGTTCAAACCAAACCTGATCCTGACTGCAAATCGTATCCCTCCAGGAATGGACCCGGCGAACAGCCCGGGACAAAAAGAGGTCGGCCAGATTTTTCTTGGAATCGGCGTGCACAGCGTCCCGGACCAGCAGATAGGCCATGCTGCTTTCAGCGGCCATATCCACTACCCGGCGGGCGTGAAACTCTTGGAACCTGGAATCACCCCGCTCTTTAATATAAGCTACTGTCTCCTCCAGGGCCTTTCGGCAATGTTTGGCCGATTCAAGCTGTTTGGGCAGACTGGACAGTTCTGTGGCCTGCTCCAGACTATCCATCCAGTCAAAAACAGTTCCGGTCATTATCCCGCCTATGGCCGCCACCACCTGCAACTGGGTCGTGCCTTCATAGATGTTCGTGATCCGGGCATCCCGGTACAAGCGCTCAACTGGAAAATCCTTGGTATATCCGGTTCCCCCATGGATCTGAATGGCCATGTCGCAGATATCATTGACCACTTCCGAGGTGTAGGCCTTGACCAGGGGGGTAAACAGTGCGCTGTATCGCGTATAACGTTTCAGTTTCTCTTTTTCAGACTTTGCCTGCACCGGTTCCCGTTCAACAAGTTCTTCCAGACCTTCTTTGATATCCACCATCCGGGAGGTCTCATACAGCAGACTCCGGCCGGCTTCGATACTCACCTGCATATCGGCCAACATCTCGGCCACAGGTTGAAATCGACTGATGGACTGGCCAAACTGAACCCTCTGTTTTGCGTATTCTCTGGCTTCGCGTAATGCTGCTTCGGCAATGCCCACGGCCTGGGCGGCCACGCCCAGCCGCGCACCATTCATCAGGGACATGGTGTATTTAACCAGCCCTTTTTTGCGCTGCCCCAGGAGCTCAGCCGGCGCGTCCTGGAACTGCAGCTCGCAGGTCGGCGAACCATGAATGCCCAGCTTGTTTTCGATGCGCCGGATGCGCATGTGCTTGTCCCGTTCATAAATAAACAAGGATATACCCCGGCCGCCGGAAATGCCCGGCTCTGACCTGGCCATGACCAGGGAGACATCCGCGCAGCCATTGGTGATAAACCGCTTCACCCCGTTGAGTACCCACTGGCCATCATCTCTTTGGTCCGCCCGCAAAGCAATGGACTGCAGATCAGAACCAGCGTCCGGCTCTGTCAGAGCCATGGCGCCGGAGGTCTCGCCTGTGCAGAACCGGGGTAAGAACCGCTCTTTTTGTTCTTGGGAGCCGAATTTACAGATTGTATCCGCAATCTCCTGCAGTCCGAAGAGATTCATCAGCGAGGCGTCAGCCCGGGAAATCATTTCAATGGCCATGGAATATACGGTCTTGGGCATATTGATGCCCCCATATTGCCTGGGCAGGGTAAATCCCATCAGATCGGCCTGGGACAAACGGTTCAAAGCATCCCTGGTTCCCTGGGCATACTCCACTTCTCCGGAATGAAACTGAGCTTCCTCCCGGTCAACAGCCTCGGCCCGGGGAGCGACAAAATCGCCCGCAATTTCGCCCACAATATCCAGGATCCGGTGATAGTTGTCCAGGGCGTCCGGAACATCCAAAGGGGCATGGGCATAGACTTCCCGTTCGGAAAAATCCTGCTCTTTTAGTCGGATAACCTGATCCAGATCCATATGCTGCAGATGGAACAGGATATCCGGATTGTCCAGGTAAAAATTACTCACACTCCCTCCACAATATATTTTGTCGGATTAATCCTTATCCTTGTAGGCCTTGATCATATGCGCAATCACCTGCTTGACGTCTCCAACAATACCATAGTGGGCAATATCGAAAATAGGGGCCTGTGGGTCGCTGTTTATGGCGATAATTCGTTTTGATTCCATCATTCCGGCCCGATGCTGAATTTGGCCCGAGATCCCGCAGGCGATATACAGGTTTGGCCGGACAGTGGTCCCGGTTTGTCCAACCTGATGCTCCTTTGGAACAATCCCGGCATCAACGACCGGCCGGGATGCACCGACATCACCCCCCAAGGTTTTGGCCAATTCATAGACCGCTTCCAGGGCCTGAGGATCAGCGGCCCCAATGCCGGCAGATACGATAATTTTGGCCTTTTTTAAGTCCACGGACTTTTCCTTGTGGACCACCTCCAAAACCTGGGTAGGAAAATCGACTTCAGACAAAGAGACTTGTTTTTCAATCAGTTGTGCCGGTCCCCAGACATCAAGGATTTGCTTGGACATGACCCCTTCCCGAACCGTGGCCATGCTTGGCCTGCTCTCGGGTGAAACAATGGTGGCCACAATATTGCCCCCAAAGGCCGGCCGTATTTGGAGTAAAACGTTTTCGTACACCTGTCTTTTGACCTTGTGCTCACCTATCTGGAGATCCGTACAGTCCGCAGTCAGGCCGCATTGGAGTTCCGAGGCCACCCTGGGGGCAAGATCCCTGCCGGTGGTTGTTGCTCCGAAGAGAACTATCTGCGGTTCATATTCAGTAATCAGTTGGGTCAATACCTTGGCGTAGGGAACAGAGGTGAACTGGGCCAGGCCGGGGTGCTCAACTGCAAAGACCCGGTTACAGCCGAAACGGCCCAAGGCTTCATGGTCATATGCATTGCCGGATCCTATAGCCACAGCCTCCGCTCCCACTTTCAAAGTACTGGCCAATTCACGGGCCTTACAGACGAGTTCAAGGCTGACATCGGCCGGTTCCCCGTTGCGGTGCTCAAGAAACACCATCACATTCCCACGTTCGTGCATGCATCCTCCGTGTATGCTCATCCGTTCAGCTTTGCCTGCGGCAAGCCTGAACGGCTATGGCTTTTTCTCTTCAATGCCAGGGATGTTATTTGGTCAATCTATCCCAGAATATGTTCGTGGATCAATTCGTGAATCAAACCAGATACAGACTGATATGTATTCTCGATACGTTTGCTTTCTGTGGCTGTGAGGACCACATTTTCAATCTTTTTCACCTTGGTCGCTGAGCCGGACAATCCGCACCGATCCGGGTCGGCCTGGATGGATGCCAGGTTCCATTGCAGAATATGCTCCGCCCCAAGCCCGCATGCAGGTTCAATGTAGGATTCATCATATGCGTCTTCTATATGGCAAAGTATATTCTTATAGGCCATGACCAGGGTTGCCTTTGGGGGGCGAGGATCGTTGGCTGCGCTGGTTACGGTCAGCAAAACCGGAAACGCACTGCGGACAGTCTCAAATCCGGTTTCGATTCCGCGTACAACTGTGATCCAGTCTTCATTGATTTCTCGTATGTCACAAACAGAGGTGATTTGATTCATGCCCAGTTTCTGGGCTACCTGCGGCCCGACTTGGGCCGTATCCCCATCAATGGCTTGTCGCCCGCATAAAATGAGATCAACCGGTCCTAAGCGACGAACGGCACAGGCCAAGGCATAGGACGTGGCCAGTGTATCGGCCCCGGCAAAAGCGCGATCAGAGATCAAAACCGCCTGATCCACCCCCCTATACAAGCAGTCTTTGAGTACATCACTGGCCTTGGGCGGTCCCATGCTCATTGCGGTTATCATTGTATCTGGAAAGATCTCTTTGACGCGCAAGGCCTCTTCCAGGGCATTGGCGTCTTCAGGATTAAAAATTGCCGGTAATGCATCACGATTCACAGTCCCGTCTTCTTTCATGGCCTGTCCAGTAATATTCTGGGTGTCCGGGACCTGCTTGACAAAGACAACAATACGGAAGGCCATCATGTACCTCCATAGGCTCACATATATAATGGCGCACAAGGGCAAGCCTACCTCAATTAAGAGCAGTACACTATTCCCCTATGCTTACAAAGCAAAACACTGTTTACACACACCGGACGCTGAAGTGTCCTGCGGGGTGTACACATACCTCGCCCGCTCCAACCAACCGAAAAGAGGATAGTAGGCAATCTGAAGTCCAGTTTCAAGGATGGATTTGTGCATACAAAATGCAGAACATGTGAAGAGAAAGAACCTTGTACTGCCGGGAATCAATCAAGTCTGATGTCCGCACACACATCCAGGCCATTTTCTATACACTGGCGGTACCTTGCAGCGGCCTGAACAAAATTCTCCGCCCACACAGGAACACTAAAGGTGTGCACATGGGTGTAACAAGCAAACGTATTTTTAAATAACAGACCGTCCTGGGCTTGACCTAAACCGGTGCCCCGGACCATGTGCAGACAAGGATTCCGGGCGCAGCTACCGCCATGGGGCGAGAGGCATCTGGAATAATGGAACTCGTGACCATAAAATTCATATCCAACAGGATAAAATGGATTTTTCCCGGTCACCCTGGACAGGGTATACCCATGCCCCTGCGGCTTACGACTCAATTCTGCCTGCAAAGGAAATACGCCGACCATAGGATGTCGGGTTCCAAGAGAATGCAGGGACAAACACAAATACATCAGTCCGCCGCATTCGGCATAAATCGGCAGCCCTTGGCCGGACAACTGGTAAACCCGCTCCCGGACAGACCTATTTGCAGCCAGATCAACAGCCTGTGTCTCCGGAAACCCGCCCCCAAGGTACAGCCCGTGCAGTTCTGGCCAGGGATCGTCTGTCAGCAGACTGATCTCCTTGATCTCAGCCCCTGCCCGGCTCAAAGCTTCAATGTTTTCTGGATAGTAAAACCAGATGCAGGCATCCTTCACTACCCCTATGCGCACACCGCTCAAACCTTTGTGCCGCTCCGGCCAATGCACTGGTCCGGGCACTGCGAGCTGTGGGGCATGAATCGCAATCTCGCGTATGGCCTCTGTGTCCAGCCAGTCTCCGACTGTATTGGCTATGGACTCCAGGGCCTGTTCCGAGGCAAATTCCCGATCTGATATCAGGCCCATATGCCGTTCAGGAATGGGATTATTTTGCAGTCTGGGAAGGGTTCCCAGGACAGGAAGGCCGCAATATGCTTCAATGCACTGGCGGAGGATACTGCGGTGTCTAGCTCCAGCCGTATTATTTAAAACGACACCAGCTATGCGCACATCTGGCTCAAAATCCAGACAGCCGCGCACCAGCGCAGCAGCAGTCCTGGTCATCTTGGTACAATCAACGATCAGAATGATCGGACAATCCAAAAGCCTGGCCACATGGGCTGTAGAACAACTTCCGTCCAGGTCCTTCCCGTCAAAAAGCCCCCTGTTTCCCTCTATTAAGGAAAGGGCATATCCATTGGCCCGGTGGGCAAAGAGGGACCTGATCTGGTCTTCAGACATAAGAAAAGGGTCCAAATTGGTGGCTGTGTGACCGGCGGCTTTTCCCAGCCAGACAGCATCAATATAATCAGGACCCTTTTTGAAAGGCCTTACGTTCCAGCCAGCCTGGCTCCAGTATTTGGCCAGGCCCAAACTCAGTATGGTCTTGCCAGAGCCGCCGCGCAATCCGGCAACTGTCAGGCGCGGTATATTCAGCACAAAAATACAATATGCACAAGCTGCGATTCTTCGGTTTATTCTCCGCCTTCGCCTTCAGCCCCGGCCTGCTTGCCCATGCCAGGCAGGGAGTACATGGTGGTGCTCCCACTGGACCAATAGGTGAGCAGTCCTTCGGTCACCATTTCATTGACCACTTTCTTGGCCGCCCGAGGCTTTTCATCCATGATCTTGGCCAAGTCGTTAAAGTAAAA
The DNA here is from genome assembly GCA_964479235.1 of uncultured Desulfohalobiaceae bacterium. Classification (GTDB taxonomy): domain Bacteria; phylum Desulfobacterota; class Desulfovibrionia; order Desulfovibrionales; family Desulfothermaceae; genus Desulfovermiculus. The sequence goes on along the minus strand of CAYZLB010000003.1, from coordinate 14,434 downwards.
CTTGGATTTGCTCCCGGACTTTTTTTTCATTTCATCAACAATTTTTTGTTTCAGCTCTTCATTGGCCATGGCACATGCCTCCATGTAAGCCGGAAAAGGGGGCCTTCGCCCCCTTTTCCATATTCTGATATTTACTCGGCTTTGATTGCCGCGTAATCGTTCATGCCTTCAGTGAACTTAAAGTTCGAAGTCTGCCGCCAGGTGTAGTAAGCAGGGTCACGGAAGTCGTCGATCAAATGATGGGAGAATTCCAGTCCTGTGACTTCAAAGAACTTTTCCCAGCCGATCCGCTCAGCCCATTCACCCAAACGTTCATATTTGTGAGCGTTCTTCTCATAGGCTTCCACGATCTGCTTGATGGTCTTGCCCAATGTCGGCCAGCGGGGCGGTTCATTGGGAATATAAGCAACAACGACCTTGGAGAACTTGGGTGCGCTGATCCGGTTGGAAACTTTTCCCCCGGCCATGAGCACGATCCCATCACCCTCGGCATTGGTCAAAGGCAGGGAGGGGCACATGGTATAGCAGTTTCCGCAGTACATGCATTTTTCTACGTTGATCTCAACGCTCTTGACTTCCTTTTTCTCTCCTGTGCGCTCAGAACTAATCTCTTTCTTTTTCGGCTTAATGGCCGCCGTAGGGCAAGCGGCAATAGCCAGAGGAATTTCGCACAGATTGTCCAGGAATTCGTCGTCGATCATGGGCGGCTTGCGGTGATAGCCCAGGATGGCGATATCTGAGCAATGCACAGCACCGCACATATTCAAGCAACAGGCCATGGAGATGCGCAACTGCGCCGGCAGACGCATGTTCTGGAACTCTTCGAACAGCTCGTCCATGACCACTTTCACCGTGCCGGAAGCATCGGTTGCCGGGGTATGACAGTGAATCCATCCCTGGGTATGAACGATATTGGTCAGCCCGGCCCCGGTTCCGCCAATGGGAAACTTATAACTCCCGCTCTCATATTTGCGGCTTTCCAGATCCTTTTTCAAGGGATCTAGCTTGTCTTTGCTGTCCACCATGAACTCAATGTTGTTCCGGGTGGTAAAACGCAGATATCCATCACAGTGCTTGTCTGCAATCTCGCACAGCTCCCGGACGAATTCCACGCTCATCAGGCGGACGCCGCCCACGCGAAGCGTGTATACCTCGTCTCCGGTCTCTGACTTGTGCATGAGCACGCCCGGTTCCAGAATCTCGTGCCATTGCCATTTGCCAAAGTTATTCTTGATCACTGGAGGCAGAAACTCACTGTAGTGATGGTTCCCAATATCCGTGAGCCGATCTTCCATCGGCTTATCTGGGTTATATCCGGATGACACAAAAGCCATAGCATTCCTCCCTTAGCGTTGATGGCGTTTTCTAAAATCGGTAATATCCATGCTGAACCCACCCGGCACTTCATCTTCTCTCCAGAAGATATAAGGATTGTGCCGTGGCTCTTGCACATGCTGCGCCAGGGCTTTCAGGCCGGTAACGTCCAGAAGCTTCTGGAAGCCCTGACGTTTGATCAGCTCGCCCAGGCGTTCCCGGTTCTTCCCTTCTTCCATCCACCAATCCCAGATATTCTCAATTACTTCCTTAATATCATCGTAGGGCTCTTCCACTTTCATAAACGGCACGAGCATGGAACTCATCTGTGCACCGTCCAGGATGGGCGCCTTGGCCCCAACCAGGATGGACAGGCCCTTGTCTTCCCCAGGGCGCAGAGCACGAGGCATGACATTAATGCAATGCATGCACCGGTTACATTCCTTGTCGTTGATCTTTAGTTGATCGCCTTCCATCCACATACACTGCGTGGGGCAGAGGTCGATAACTTCTTTCTGGATGTCAAATGGACCCCAGTCCCGACCGGCATGAGAACCGCCATTGGGAGGAAATTCCCCGCCCATGTATGCCTTGACTGCTCCCTGATCGATGCGGATATTGTCTCTCCAGGTGCCGATAAAAGACATATCAGCCCGGGCAATGGAAGCCACACAACCGTTGGGGCATCCGTCAAACTTGAACTTGAACTTGTAAGGGAAGGCTGGGCGGTGAAGTTCGTCCTGGTATTCGTGGGTCAGCTGGTAGCAGAGTTCCTGGGTGTTGTAGCAAGCCCATTCGCAGCGGGACTCACCCAGACAACAAGAAGGAGTCCGCAGGTTGGATCCAGATCCGCCCAGATCCTGATTCAATTTATGGGTCATTTCGTAGAAAATTTCTTCCAATTGCTCGGTTCTGGTACCCAGAAAAATAATATCCCCGGTGGAACCGTGCATGTTCATGATGCCGCTGCCCCGAAAATCCCAAAGATCGCAAATTTTGCGCAGATAATCGGTGGTGTAGTATTTTCCATTGGGCTGGTTGACCCGAAGGGTGTGGAAATGGGCAACACCCGGGAACTGGTCTGGCTGATCGCAGTACCGGCCAATGACTCCCCCACCATAACCAAACACACCGACAATGCCGCCGTGCTTCCAGTGCACTTCCTTTTCTTTGTAGGACAACTCAACAACGCCAAGGATATCCTCGACACAATCCGTGTCGATCTGATATTCGACATTGTTCGGGTTTTCTTTCCGATGCGTGGCCTGCCGCTTTAAATCGGACACAAAGCTTGGCCATGGCCCGCTCTCAAGCTGGTCCAGCAAAGGGGTTTCATGCTTGAATGCCATTACGCAGCCTCCTTCTCGTAGTCATAAGGTTTTGAAGTACAAAACTATTCCACTATCTATATTCAACTCGGCCTCATGCCATGGAGTTTGTGATATTAGGGACAAGATAAGGGCTTTGTCAAGGCCTCTCTCTTCTGAGCTCCCAAAATGCGCGGGTTTTCATTTTCCCCCACATCACGCGCTCTGTACCAGGCATTGGCCGAAGTATCCGGCTTTATGAACGATACGGCTGGAGTTCCTGCAAAATATCGTCCGGCATTTCATATCCATACTGGACTGCTAAATCGCAATTTTCTATAGCCCGGTCATACTCTTCGATCTGCATATAGGCCAAGCACAAGTTGTTGTAGGCTGGACCAAAGGTCGGCTGTTCTTCGATCACCTGCTGGCACTGATCAATACACCCCTGGACATCGCCCTGCATAAGGTACGCGCTGCCCAGGGTGGAACGGGCCTGGACAAACTTGGGATCAAAACTCAGGGCCCGGCGCAGGGCTGCAATGGCCTCATCCACCTTGCCCAGCTGCAGTTGAACAAAGCCCACATTCCCATGCGGGACAGCAAACCTGGGCCGCAGCTCGGCAGCTTTCTTGTTAAAGCTCAAACAGGTCATCATATCCCCTCTGCGCAAAGCGAGACCTCCCAACTGTACATATGCTTCGGCCAAGTCCGGGGTCAGTTGAATAGCTGTCTTCAATTCCTGCTCAGCCCGTTCATATTCAGCCTTGCCTATGAACACACAGGCCAGGTTGTAGTGGGCAACCCCGTCCTGAGGGTTGTCCTTGAGTTGCTGTTCCAAAGTTTTCATATATTCATCAATACTTTGATACTGTTCAGCCATGTTCTCTCCTGTTCATCAATCATCCCATATACTGGCGGGATCGACATTGCGTCTTTGAAGCTCTTGGGCATACCAGAGACAAAATTCAAAAATCCCTCTGTACCGATCATCACGGCCAAAAATTCCCATGCAGAATTCGTATACCCCTCGATTATACGCACTTGTCCTTTTGGATACCTCGTTTTGGGCAAAATATTCGTTGTACAACTCTTGTGCAGTTCGCTTTGTCGCCTCGGTCCGTATCTCAATGGGATGCTTCGGTTCTTGAAACGGATCCCACTTCTCAAACCCTATCCGATCCACAAATCGTCTGCGCCGGGATGACATTCTGTCATATATGGCCTTCTTCTGGGCTTCTTTATCCATCTTCTCATTCCTCTTCCGCCGGCCCCAAGGTCCATTCTTCTGCCTGACTTGGAATATTTTCCTGGGGCTGGACAATGCCCAGGTACGCATCGTCATACTCAGTCAGTAAAGCCATGGATACCGGGACAAGGACTTCAGCCAGTTTGTCATATTTTGTCGGCATGGACTGAACCATACGCTGACTGATATCCAAGAGCTTTTCCTGGAGTTTATCCATATTCACGGATGGATAGGATTTCCCTGGCACAAAACCGGTCAAACCACAGGTACGGACCTGTCCGTGAATGATAAGAGGGAGTCCATACACCCGGCAGGTCAAGGGGCGATACGCATACAAAACACATGAATTCTCCTCGTCCAATAGTGGACACCGAACTCTTCGTGATCCAACGTCCCGAAAGATTTGTTCTGGGTCCACACCCTGCTGCTGGGCTTTAAAGGCTTGTCGTTTTATCTTATGGATTTCCCGATCCGCTCGATCCGCTCGTTCTTTGACTTCCTTTTTCTGGGCTTCATCTAACACGTTATGATACATTCTGTTTATGGTCATGGCCTCAACGAAGGTAAGATCAAAAAGAGCATAACAGCATTCACTACATCCAGGCTGACAACGAACTTCCTGGGGATACTCATTACTTATTCGAGCAAATGCTTCATCTACACTGGCCACAATGGCCTTATATTCATCAAAAAAAGGCGACAAATCAAAACGCATAATACGTACCTCTCCACCAAATTTATGTGCGCCAAGTGTGCCTCAAGGGTCATGACCAGTCAACTGTGAAATTACGCACTGCTCTGGCGGCAAGAAATAGGATACATCGTGCGACGTCCCCAGCGTCGTCGTATATGGTCAATAGGGTCAAGTACCAAGGAGCCTCTTGTGTTTGTCAAAGTTATGGATATAACAAAGCCCCCGATAATGAAATATATCAGGGGCTTTGTTATATCTTGTGTTGCTTCTGACCCGTAGGTCAGAGCAGACGCCTAGTCAGTTTCCAAGGTAATGGCATCCTGCTCACAGGTCTCAACACAGGATTCGCATTCCAGGCATTCGTCCTCATTGACGACAACTGCTTTGTCGTCCTGCATTTCCAAGACGTCGGCAGGACAGACATCAACACATTCTCCGCATCCAATACATTTTTCTTCATCAATAGTAATCTTAGGCATACCGGATCCTCCTCAAGGGAATAATGTTAAACAATTTTTCCTGGTCCAAACAAATACTGCCTAACAAAAGCTTGGTACATAATACGTTCATGGCCATATGGCAAGCCTCGTGTCAATCAACCTCAATCTGTCGCTCCCTCTTCTTCGTCCCCCCCCTTGAGCGGATGGGGGGGTTTCTTAGGACAACCGATGTATGACTCGACATTAGGCTGAACCTGTTTCTTTTTTCACTCCAATAGCTACTTTCCAAAGCACTGTGAGCACCAGCAGACCGGTTGCATAGATCATGACCGAGATCATAATTTCAGGGATAGTTGGTGCATATTCAGTGATGCTTTCAAAGGGATTGGGAATAAAGCCTCCAACGACCAAGCCCAGTCCTTTGTCGATCCAGGTCGCAGCAATGAGCAGGATCAGCCCGGGCACCAACAGCTCTGGCTTTTTCCGGAATTTGGGGGGTACAAGAAGAACCAGGCAAAGGATGGCACAAACAGCCATGACCCACATCCAGCCGACCAGACTACCCGCCCCGTGCAGGCCGGTAAAAAGATAGGCCAACGTGTGCGTATGTCCTGGAATGTTGCTGTAAAACGCAGTGAAGACCTCAAGAAGGAAAAAGAATACATTGATCAGCATGGCATAGGTAATGATCGTGGCCAGAGTCTGGACTGCTTTTTCCCCGGGGTCGTACTTGGCCACTTTTTTGACAATCAAGGCCAAAATCAAAAGGATCGCCGGTCCGGAGCAGAATGCCGAAGACAGGAACCTGGCAGCCAAAATGGCGGTCAGCCAGTAATGCCGTCCAGGAAGGCCCTGATACAAAAACGCGGTCACAGTATGAATACTCACGGCCCAAACTATAGAAAGATAGACTAAGGGCTTAACCCATTGTGGATGGGGCAGACGTTTATTCTCAGCTGACAGATTGGACCAACCGATGATAATATTGAGCAGCAGGTAGCCATTGAGAACAATCATATCCCAAAATAAAATAGAATTCGGCGTGGGATAAAGAACAACGTTGAATAAACGTTGCGGCTGCCCCAAATCAACGACAATGAATCCAAGGCAAACAATCACCGCAGCTATGGCCATAAATTCACCCAGAATGACCATTCGCGAAAACTGTTTTGCATTGTGTAGATAAAAAGGCAGTACCAACATGACTGCTGAGGCGGCAACCCCAACCATATAGGTAAATTGGGCAATATAAAATCCCCATGAAACATCCCTGGACATACCGGTGACGGTCAAGCCCTGGACCAACTGGAGGATATAAAAGATGCTTCCTATCCCCATCACGGCCAAAAGCAATATAATCCAGGCCCAATAGCGCCTGTCGCCTCGTAACGCTTTTTCAAACATGACGGCCTCCTAGACTATATAAAACACACAAGGATTGGTCCCCAACTCAACTTTGCGCCTGATGGTGAAATTCTCCCGCAAGACCTCGCGGATCTCCGAATCAGGGTCAGAGAGATCACCAAAGATGAGGCCACCATTCGAGGCCTCGACGCAGGCTGGCATCTGTCCCTGCTCCAGTCGAGCGGCGCAAAAAGTGCATTTTTCGACCACCCCCCGCATCCTGGCGGGAAAATCGGGATTCAAATTTTGCACATAAGGCTTTGGATCGCTGAAATTGAAGCTGCGTGATCCGTATGGGCAACCGGCCATACAATAACGGCAGCCGATACATCGGTGAAAGTCCATCATGACAATGCCGTCCGGCCGCTGAAAGGTCGCCTTCGTTGGACAAACCCGAACACAGGGGGGGGTATTGCAATGATTGCATAACAAAAGAAAATCTTGCTGTTCATAACGCTCTGCCAGATACGGATTCGAACTGCTGGGAAAAACTTGCTCGAAATGATCAGTCCATATCCACTTGATTTCTTCATTCCCTTGGATGTCCGGAACATTGTGCGTTTGGTGGCAAGCTTCGATGACCCTTTGGAAATCTTCCGGCTTGGTGAACTTCCGGGTATCGATGACCATGCCCCAGCGCTTTCCAGTGATCTGAGCGTTTGTCGGCACATATTCGACATCTGCAGGGGTGTAGGCCTGCAAAGACAAGGGAATGCCGCCACCCAGGCCCAAGGCGACACTGATCCCGGCAATTTTCAGAAATGTTCTCCTGTTATTGTCCATTGGCGACCTCCTCAGGCGCTATGTGACAGTCCCAGCAGTATGGACTCACAGCTGCTTTGTTGTGGCATTCGTCGCAAAAATTGACCTTATCGGTATGGCAGTCCATGCAGGTTTTCTGCAAACTGATCTCCATACTTTCTCCGGAGGTGCTCACAAACGTGGTCAAGCCTTCTCGGACAGACATGTCCCGCCACGTATTCAAGAGCTCCATGTGATTGGTCCGCATCCATTGAGTAGGCTCAATACATTGCTGAGAGTCCTCCGGAAGAACTAAATCTGGTGGTTCGTAGGAAGCCTGTCCCAAGTTGTACCAGAAAGGGAAAGTGATCAAAAAAAGGAAAATTACCAATCCAGTCAGGATCTTGCCGCTGTCATACATCGCTTACCCCTCCTTTCCCGGCAAGGGTTCACCGCGCAGGTCGGTTTCGCGTTCCTTTTCACCGCGCATCACAAGGGCATTGGCCACCAGTTCATGCACTCCGGTCACATCAACGCCCGGCACCCAGTATTGCATCAGCGGGGGCAAAGCGGCCCGGTCAATAGCACAAATACAGGACAACATATTCACGCCGTACTTTTCGTGCACGTGCTTCACTGCGTTGGCCCTGGGCATGCCGCCGCGCAAACGCATTTCCATAAATTCTTCATTGTTCAGCCCGGAGCCTGAACCACAGCAAAAAGTCTGTTCCCGAATTGTCTGTTCCGGCATTTCATAGAAATTGTTACACACATTTTGTATCACATACCGGGGCTCTTCCAAAAGGCCCATGGCCCGTGCCGGGTTACAGGAATCATGATATGTCACCTTGAGATGATCGTTCCGGCCGGGATCCAGGTTGAGGATCTTGTTTTTGATCAAATCAGCGGTAAATTCAGTTATGTGGACCATCTTTGTCGACCGGGCATTGGAAAACACGGTTCCGGTCAGGGGGTTGCGGGGTACATCCATAAAGTCGGCCGGACCATTCATGGTATCCATATATTGATTGATGACCCGCCACATATGTCCGCATTCACCGCCCAATATCCACTTAACTCCCAAGCGTTTGGCTTCGGCGTAGATTTTGGCATTTAAGCGTTTCATGGCCTCGGCTGAGGTAAACAGCCCGAAATTCCCGCCCTCCGAGGCATATGCGCTCATTGTGTAGTCCAACCCCAACTCATGAAAGAGCATGAGGTAGCCCATAAAAGTGTATGTGCCGGGGTCTGCAAAATAGTCCCCAGAGGGAGTGACAAACAAGATCTCCGCACCTTTTTTATTCATGGGCGGATCAATTTTAATCCCGGTGATATCCTCGATGTCTTCGCACATGAACTCGACGATATCCTTGAAGGTATGAGGAGGGATGCCCAAATGGTTTCCAACCTTGAAGCAGTTGGCCACCGGCTCCATGATCCAGTTGATATTCAGGCCCAAAAGATTGAGCAATTCCCGGCCCATCATGGTAATTTCTGCCGTATCGATGCCGTACGGGCAAAACAAGGAACAGCGCCGGCATTCCGAGCACTGGTAAAAATACATGAACCATTCTTTGATCACGTCAACAGTCAATTCCCTGGACCCGCTCAAAGACTTTAAGATCTTCCCGACCATAGTGAAATCCCGGCGGTAGACGGATCGGAGCAGTTCCGCCCGGAGCACAGGCATGTTTTTGGGATCACCGGATCCTATAAAGTAATGACATTTGTCTGCACACGCCCCGCATCGGACGCACACATCCATGAATACTTTCAAGGAACGGTATTTGTGCAATCGTTCCTGAAAGCCTTCATAAATGATTTCCTGCCAATTCTCAGGCAGTTTCCAGTCGTCGTCTTCAGGAGCCCATTGCCTGGGATTGGGAAAATCCAAGATCTTGAGGTTTTTGGGATTGGCCGGATAGCTATATACCCCTGGCCGGAACTCTGCCGGAACCTCCATCCACGGAGTCCGCGGTGGAGTGTACTCAATGCTCGCTGCGAGTGTATCGGCTGCTGGCAACTTGGACATACTCTACTCCTTTTCCACTGGAAGGCCTGCTTCTTTCAACTGTTCTCGGTACTCATCTTCCCATTCTTCATACGGATGCGTCTTGACCGGATGGTTCCAGGGATTGATATGTCGCTTCATCCGGTTATTATTGGCCAAATTCCGGGTTGGGCTCAAGAATACTCCGCCCGAATGCATGAGTTTGCTCATGGGAAAATAGACCAGCAACGCAGCAACAAGAAACACATGAATGTAAAAGATGACGCCGATATTTTCCGGAACAGTAAAATTTAAAGTGGCCAGCCCCATGGTCAGCGTCTTGATATCCATAATATCCGTCCGGATAAAATAGCGCATGAGCACCCCGGAGATGACAATGGCTAAAATCAGAAATAGGGGAAAATAATCTGCTGGCAACGAAATGTAGCGCAGTTGGGGAACCACTACCCGGCGGAGGAAAAGGTAGGCCAAAGCGGCAAGGATGACAAACTCGGTCATATACAAGGTAGGTACCCCGATTTGAAGGATCCCGTCCAGTTTGTCCAGCCACTCAAAAGGCAGGGGCACCGGTTCTGTAAAAAAACGCATATGCCGGGCCAAAATAATAAAAAACGAATAATGAAAGGCAATCGCTCCCAACCACAACCATTTTGAGGAGCCATAGCTAAGCTTTGGACCTTGGGTCAACTGGGTACGGGTATTGCGGAACAAAGACCTGAAGAGCAGGATCTCCAAGGCCATCCGGCCAACGGTTCCGGCAGTGGTTGTAGGGTTGTCCAGTTTGGACGGCTTAATCCACGATAACGTTTGTTGTTGACCGCCTGTTGTCGGGATCCGAAAGGGGACCGCCGATCGGCCCCAATCCATGACCCGGTAGATAAACCCGGCCACAAAAACCAACACGGCGAAAACAGGGATGATCACACCGAACAGGGTGTGCCAACCCAGGGCTCCGGCCCCGATAAGGGGGATAACGACCAGAGCCAGAACTAAAAGCAGGGAGTAGAGAACGTTCATAATGGCTAACCTCGCTTCCTGTTTGTCCTTAGCGTTTCCATCAACCAGCCCCTACTCATTGGGTTCCGGCGAATCTGAAACGGTCCAGTCAACGCCTGCTTTTCTGCGCAGCAGGTTTCGTGTTCTATGCTGCGCTTCCTTGGCTTTGAGCTCCCAAATTTTTTCCCGGCATTGTACATACGTCTCAAAGGCGACCAGCATCAACTGATCAATTTTGGCGTCAAATCCAGCCAATTGATGAAGCAAACTGCGATCTCGAATCTGGGTTCCAACAGATTGGCGAATAATGGTTTTAAGCTGCAAAAAACAGCCTACCGCACCTGAAGGGGGAAAATCTTGTATCGCTCTGATCCGAACGATACCGTCCACAGCTGTGGTCAAGGCTTCAGTGCTCTGCTCCTGCAACAGCTCGGTAAATATATTGTCCACGTTCCGAGCCAAATTGGCCCCGATAGGGTTGGCAAACTGGTCCTTTTGGTTGGTTAAAAACTCCGACGTCTTGGGAGGGTAGGTATTCACTATGCCTTGCAGCCAGGCCTTGACAATTTTTTTTCTATTCTTTTCCAAGAGTTGAATAAATTCTTGCTCATGGTCAGCCATTGCCGTTATTCTTCCTTTCTCAGGGCATCTTCGGCGCAATGCACGTCGAGATACTGAACGTTACAAATTTCACGAAGGCCACCCGCAGGCCATGGACCTGTGCAGAGACATGGTGTTTGTGATTCCCGGCCGGGAAAACAACCCATACAAAACGGATGAATTCATACCCCTAGGTTTCATCCAATGTCAAGAGAGGGTGGCAAACACTCAGGGCTGTTTCTTCAGTCTTCCCCTAAACGGGCCTGTCACAGCCAGAGTTGCCTCCCTCCGCTTGCACGGACCGAAGAGACGGTCATTTTACCGATACACAAAAAAAGCACGCTCTTTCCAAGAGCGTGCTTTGTGCTATCAGAGACTCTTAAATCGACTTTGTAAATCCAGTTATCCCATCCTGCCGGCCATGGATCGCAATCGCTGGACCCGATCCTGCACCGGCGGATGGGTACTGAACAGATTGGCCATAGCCCGTCCACTGAACGGATTGACGATAAACATATGGGCTGTAGCCGGGCTGCCACGCCGCATGGGAACCCTTTTACTAAAGGCTTCCAGCTTTTCCAAAGCACTGGCCAGGGCATTTGGATCACCGGCCAGCTGAGCTCCGGTCTGGTCAGCCAGATACTCCCGAGAGCGGGAGATAGCCATCTGAATAAGCATGGCCGCAATAGGGGCGACAATGGCCATGACTATGGCCACCAATGGATTGCCGCCTCCTTCGTCATCACCGCCGCCCATGCCGAAAATGGCCGCCCACTGCATCATATTGGCCACAAACATGATCACACCGGCCAAGGTTGCGGCTACGGTCTGGATCAGGATATCCCGATTGCGGATATGGCCCATTTCATGAGCCAAGACCCCTTTGAGTTCATCCAGGGTCAAAAGCCGCATGATGCCTTCTGTCACAGCCACCACTCCCTGCTTTGGTGTCCGGCCGGTGGCAAAGGCATTGGGGGCTTCTTGCGGTATGACAAAAACCCTGGGCTTGGGCACTCCGGCCTTCTGGGCCAGTTCAGCCACAATCTCGTGCAGCCTGGGGGCCTCAGATGGACTGATCTCTTTGGCCTTGTACATGGAAAGTACAATTCGATCTGAATACCAGTAGCTGCCCACATTCATGGCTATAGCTATAATAAAGGCCAATATCAGTCCTCCATGCCCGCCAAGCATCTGGCCGAACAAAAGGATGATTGCTGTAAGTAACCCCAACAGCAACCCGGTTTTCAACTGATTGGTCATATATTGTCTCCTTATATATCTGCTAGTTACTGCTCCAAAGTTCCGGGTTCACCCGGTAACATCCTGTTTTCGACAGGACCGCATACCGGCATTTCACTGGGTTCACGGTTTTAAGACAAATTGTATTCATCTATTCATCGTCCTGAACAAAAATACGCTGCCTTGTCTCCTGAGCAGGGACTTTTCCTATAGTCACTGTCAACAGACCGTTGACAAAGGAGGCCTGAACCTGCTCCGGGTCTGCCTTTTTAGGCAACAGAAACCGCCGGGCGAATGGACCATAAGAGCGTTCCAATATCTGATACCGGCTTCCATGGACATCCTTGAGCATCCGCCGTTCTCCGTAGACCCACAGCTCATGATCTTTTATTTCCAGGTTGATCTGCTCCCGATCCAGGCCCGCCAGCTCAACCTGAACAACATAGTTGTCCCCAGTTTCAAAGGCATCGGTAACAGGTTGCCACAAGGCGGCCCGTTCTTTTTCAAGCTGGCGGTGATCGAATCGCTCCCGCACATCGTCCATGAGTTTATCCATCTTTTCCTTCATCCCCTGTATCTCAAACCAGGGATCCACCGTGTGTTTGGCCATATGCTCACCCCAAACAAATTTCTCAGTAAACAGAATTTCTCCTCCATTCCCCTCAAGTGCCGGTTCCAATTCATCAAAACATCTCTAAGCAGTATGGATAAAATGTCAACGGTAATCTCTCGAGTTCCAGGCTCTTTTTGTTCTGAGCAAAACCAAAGAGGCCTGTCTTCGTCTATACTGTTCATTGACACAGCCTGCCCTTGGTCGCTACAAACAAACAGGGTTTTCACACTGACTTTTTCCAGGGGGATTTGAATATGCAGCAGTTCGCCCGCATGGAGCGGCTACCACCCTATGTCTTTGCAGTTGTCAATGAACTGAAAATGGAACTGAGACGCCTAGGTGAGGATATCGTTGATTTGGGAATGGGCAACCCGGACATTCCCACCCCCCAACACATTGTGGACAAGCTGGTTGAGGCTGCCCCCAAAGCGGTCAATCACCGGTACTCTGCTTCCAGAGGTTTACCCAATTTGCGCAAGGCTATTGTCGATTGGTATGCAAGGCGATATGCTGTGAACTTGGATCCGGAGAGGGAAACCGTAGTCACCATCGGGGCCAAAGAAGGCTTGGCCCATCTGGCCCTGGTCATGCTCAGCCCGGGAGACGTGGTTTTTGCCCCCGATCCCACCTATCCTATCCACACCTACAGCGCCATTATTGCCGGTGCCGACGTGCGGCGAATACCAATCGGCGTGGACCGGGACTTTTTCCAGGACCTGCTGACAGCAACACAGCAGACCTGGCCCCAACCAAAACTGTTGATCCTTTCCTATCCCCACAACCCGACCACGGCCGTGGTTGACATGGATTTTTTTCAACAAATTGTTGATTTTGCTAAAGAACATAAGATGTGGGTCATCCACGACTTGGCCTATGCCGATGTGGCTTTTGACGGCTATACCCCGCCCAGTTTCCTGCAGGCCAAAGGGGCCAAGGAGGTTGGGGTGGAATTCTTTTCCATGTCCAAAAGCTATTCCATGGCCGGATGGCGGGTTGGATTCTGCTCCGGCAATCCAGAGATTGTCCACGCCCTGACCCGGATAAAGAGCTATCTGGACTACGGCATTTTTCAGCCCATTCAGATAGCCTCCATTGTGGCCTTAAACGAATCGCAAGACTGTGTCCAGGAAATCGTCCACGAGTATAAACTGCGACGGGACAGCTTGGTCAGCGGCTTAAATCGGATTGGATGGCCGGTGCAGGCTCCCAAAGCCACAATGTTTTTATGGGCCAAAATTCCCCAGCAATTTCAGGAAATGGGGTCAGTGGAATTTTCCAAACTCCTGCTCCGGGAGGCCAAAGTAGCTGTCTCTCCAGGCTTGGGTTTCGGCCATTTCGGAGACCAGTATGTCCGCTTCGCACTGGTTGAAAATCGACATCGAACCAATCAGGCCATTCGAGGACTGAAAAAAGTTTTGAGGTAATGAATGAGTGATACGAGTATTCGCATAGGATTGGCCGGCTTTGGGACTGTAGGCAGTGGTCTGATCCAAATACTGGAAAACAATAAAGACTGGATCGCCAAACGACTGGGCAAAGATCTGGATGTCAAAACCATTCTGGTTCGAGATCTGCAAAAATCCCGATCCAGCATTCCGGATGCCCAAACCAGATTCACTGATCACGCCGCGGACCTGATCAATGATCCGGAGCTGGACATCATTGTCGAACTCATTGGCGGACACGATGATGCCTATCATTTGATCAAGAATTCTCTTTTGGCCGGCAAGTCTGTGGTCACAGCCAACAAGGCCCTTTTGGCCGAACGAGGGCCAGAACTCTTTGAGTTGGCTGCCTCAAAAGATTTGGGACTGTACTATGAAGCC
>CAYZLB010000002.1:48992-51224 GCA_964479235.1 uncultured Desulfohalobiaceae bacterium | reverse complement strand
GCTCAAAGGCACGGGACGACGTCCAGCTCCTGCTCCAGGTCCTTCCCGCTGGTGTCCAGGCGAAAATTTATGAACTGAACGTAGGATCGGAATTGATTGAGGTGGTTCTGGATCTGGGCCGGAAGCCGGAAATCAGAACCACGTCCGGGTTTTACGATCTTGATCTTCCTCCTGTTCAGCGGGAGGATATTCAGAGCGTGGTAGGGAAGATCGGAACCTTTACCGCGGACAACCGGGCCGGTATCGAACGTACCCTGCATCGTATCTCAGCAATACGCAACCGAACCGGCGATGTTGTGGGCCTGACCTGTCGCATGGGCCGGGCGGTTTTTGGAACTGTTGATATCGTTCAAGATGTCATTGAGTCCGGGGTGTCCCTGCTGCTTTTGGGTCGTCCCGGAGTGGGCAAGACCACCCTTTTGCGGGAAGCGGCCAGGGTCTTGGCCGATAACCTGGGCAAGCGGGTGATTGTTGTGGACACTTCCAACGAGATCGGCGGGGATGGGGATATCCCCCATCCTGGAGTGGGCCGGGCCAGAAGGATGCAGGTCCCGTCTCCGGATCGGCAGCATGCAGTTATGATCGAAGCAGTGGAGAACCACATGCCGGAAGTCGTCGTGATCGACGAAATCGGGACGCAGGCCGAAGCCGAGGCGGCCCGGACAATTGCCGAACGGGGCGTTCAACTCATCGCCACCGCCCACGGCAAGAGCCTGGACAATCTGTTGCAAAACCCAACCCTTGCAGATTTGGTCGGGGGTATTCAGGCGGTGACCTTGTCGGATGAAGAGGCCAAACGGCGCAGGACACAAAAGACTGTCCTTGAGCGTAAAGGGCCGCCGACATTTCATGTTTTGGTTGAGATCCAAAACCGGGAGCAACTGGCTGTGTACCGGGATGTGGCTGCGGTGGTGGACGATTTCCTGAGCGGTATGCCCATAAGGCCGGAATTGCGAAAAAGAAGCCCTGGCGGTCAGGTAGAAATCCAAAAAGAGCATACCCCACCCATGAATGAAGATACGGCAGCCCCGCAGATGGACGGATTTGCACTTTCTGGATTGCCGGTTCACAGGGATGTGCAAATATTTACGTATGGAGTAAACAGGGATCGTTTGGAAAAAGTGATCCGCAAAATGAGGATACCGGCTCAGGTGGTCAAGGATGTGCAGGATGCGGATCTTATTTTGTCCCATAAGGGACAGCAAAGACGCCAGCCCAGACGACTGCGTGACTTGCAGTCCGGAAGGATTCCTTTATATGTGGTCAAAAGCAATACCATACCCCAGATTGAACAGGTCATGAACAAGATCTTCGGCCGAACGAATGGGGAAGACCTTGAGGAAGATGGGGTGCAGGAGGCGGAAGATGCGGTGCACCTGGTTATGAAGACTGGACAGAAGCGGAAACTTCGGGCCCAAAGGGCCGCTGTCCGCTCTATGCAGCATCAAATCATCAAGCGTTTTGGGCTGCACAGTGAAAGCACAGGGCGAGAACCGAACCGGCAGGTCGTGGTCTTGCCACATGATACGGCCTTGTTCAGAGCATAATTAAGGAGATCATTATGGACATAAATACTGCCCCCAGGGCTCGCTTAAATAGACTGGAAGACTGTATAGTCCAGGCCAAAAAGGGAAAAAAGATTCAGGTCGATGTTTTGCTGCGCAAAGAAAAAATCCTTACCCAGAACGGTCAAGAGAGAGGGGACGAGGGGAGAGTGGACGGATACTTGTTCATAGCTGATTTTCATTGCACAATGGATCAGAGAACGTATATTGTCTCCAAGGTCTATTCCCTGAGTTATCTGACCTCTGACCCCAATGATATGCATGTGGATCGTCAAGTGGCCAATGCCAGGCTGCGAATGGATTATTCCCGCCTGCAGGAAGCCGGTATAGAGGTCTGGGAGAAGTACTTTCCTGAATCCGAGTATGTGTGAGCGCCTATGGATAAAAGCCCTGGCTATATTCAACTCTGTACCAAGGCCGAAGAAGTACAGGCCCAATGGAACCCCAAACACGGCGATTTTTTTCTGGGAGAGAACAAACGGATTGAATGCTGGGTGGAGAGAGTCCATGCGGGACGGCAAGTGCATAAGGGTTTTGGAATCAGGCACAAAGACAGCACAGTGATTTATGTTGCCCCCTATATCTGGCTCCCCAGGCTGGATCAGCTCATGGAATTGGCTCAGGTGACCGGCCGTCGCTTTGAAAGCGTGAGTCAGGAATTTTTTGT
>CAYZLB010000002.1:0-48892 GCA_964479235.1 uncultured Desulfohalobiaceae bacterium | reverse complement strand
GGTTATAGCAGCACAAAGTTCATCCACATTCCCGGCTAAACCCTGCTGGCGGGAGGAAAGGCTTCGAAAACAGTTGGTCAAGGGACATTTTGTTTCGTTTTCTCGACAGCGAAACAATCCTATGGATGTCATAAATCATCCTCCTGTTGTGGTGAATACACGAGTCTATGCTGGGTTGCCTTGTCTGGAGAGCTTTTCAACTCACTGGTTCCAATTCAAATTTTATCCAAAACAATGGTTGGGATATTGATACTTCAATTATGGAATCATCATGTCTTTCTTGCAGGGGAGCTGTCAAGCAAGGAAAAACATTCTTTTCTGGTTGGTATCCAAAATGATTGTAACCGGATCAAATGTGCAGTTATTATTACTCTTGTCCTGTCTTGTGCTATCCACATCTTGTGTGGACAGTGATCAAAATCTGATATAAACGGTGTTTATCAAAACAACCAAACATTGACAAAACAGGGCAAACATATAGAGTTTTTGCCTTACAGCCGGTAGTTGTCCCAGACATGCCGAGGGTTGGAGTCAGAAAAAGGCCATCAGGCTTGCATGGATTCTCCTGGGGAAAAACAGGAAAACTGGTATTGAGTAGTAATGAGCAGATGAGCTGGAACCAAAGAAATCTGCGGGGAGAGGTTTGTATCAATGGGCAAGAGATCAACATTTTTGGAACTCAAGGAAAGTGAAAGGGCCTATCGGCGGGATCTGATCCTGGATGCGGCCATGAGCCTGTTTGCCGAACGCCCTTTTCACGAAATAGGCATGCGCGATATCGCCAATGAAGCCGGCATTTCACCTGCATCTATCTATCGTTATTTTTCCAGCCGGGATGATATCCTGGCAGAGATACTTGGCCACGAAGTCTCGGAGGGAAGCCAACGGCAGCAAAAGCGGCTGGAAACCGGCCGGGCATCATTAGAAGATATCGCCGCCGGCATAGTTGATTTCTTTATGGAGAAAGAAGCGACGTTGCAGATGCTGAATTATTTTTTACTCAAGGAAGAAGTGGATGAGGAGGCTCGGAACAAATTCAGTGCCATTCAGGTCCACTACCTGGAACAGTTTGATCAGGTCCTGCAGTCCATGGGCTGCGACCCGGACAATGTTCGGTTGTTTTCCCGGGCCTTTTTTGCCTCCTTGTTGGGGATCATCATATCTTTTCGCAACTCGCCGGACAAGAGCTCGGAAACCAACAAAAAGCATGTCTATCGGCTGGCCAAAATGACGGCCACGATTTTCAAAAAGGGAATGCCCTCAATGGACAATCCTCCTTCCTGAGCCCTGCTCACTATTTTTGAAGGGGTTTCGTTTGTTTGATGAACAACTGTTGTTGCCGGTAGAGACTATTTTTTGGGGAAAGAGAGTGGTATGAGCAGAAAAAGAAGCGTCAAGAAATATGGGATTCTATTGTGCCTCCTGGTTCTGGCCGGTCTGACCGGGATTTATGTATGGCATGCCGAAAGCGAGACTCCGGTGGTCGCAGGTATTCCCGACCAGGTGAAGATATCTCCAGAGACCAGGATTGATCTGCAAATCACCGATATAAAGTCCGGGCTTCGTCTTGTTCACATCCAGACAGTACAGGATGGAAAGACACAAAGTATCGTTGAAAAGACATTTGAACAGCCCCTGAAAACATGGCAAGGGGCGTTCACCCTTGCGCAGGCCGATTTGGAAGATGGTCCCTTCCAGCTCAAGGTGACGGCCAGGGACCGGTCATGGCGGAATTGGCTGAAAGGAAATGAACGAAGTCAGACGGTGGACTATGCACTTGATTCCCGGCCTCCTCGCATCAGTTTGGAGAGCTTTCAACACAATGTGCGCCAAGGAGGTTCCGGGGTGGTGGCTTTCCGGGTTTCTGAGCCGGTAAGCCGGGCAGGGGTGCAGATCAAAGATTTTTACTTTCCAGCCTATGCCCAGTCAGATGATCTGTATTTGTGTTTTTTTTCTTATCCCTACAGTGTGGAACCAAATCAGGCCCAGCTTCTGGTCACCGCCACCGATACGGCAGGCAATGCCAATCAGGCCGGGTTTCATCATTATGTCAACCGGGCTGGATTTGATCAGTCCAGTCTGTCGGTAAGCGATAGTTTTTTACAGAGTGTAATAGTCAATTTTCAGGACGACTTTCCTGATCAACAGTCTCTGCTGGACGTATTCTTTAAGGTTAACCGGGAGATGCGGACCGCCAACAGAAAGCGACTTCAAGAAATTGGGCGGGAAACGGTTTCACGGACACTGTGGACAGGTCGGTTCCTGCGCCAGCCAAATGCATCCAGAGAAGCGTATTTTGGAACCAAACGCAAATATGTCTATAAGGGAAAAGTTATTGACGAGCAGACCCATTTGGGCATCGACCTGGCTTCAATAGCCAGGGCTGAGGTGCCGGCTGCCAATTCAGGACGGATCGTGTTTGCGGACTGGCTTGGAATTTATGGTCAGGTAGTCATTGTCGATCATGGACTTGGGCTGCAAAGCTTATATGCCCATTTATCCCAAATCCAGGTTCAAAAAGGTGATACCGTGGCAAAGGGACAAATTCTTGGACGTACAGGAACAACCGGTCTTGCCGGTGGGGACCATCTCCACTTCGGAATGCTGGTTTCCGGGGTTCCGGTCAATCCAGTCGAATGGTGGGATGCGAACTGGATTGCAAACAATGTCGCCGGCAAACTCCAGCTTATACAGTAATTGCCATAATGCCCTCCTGATTTAGGGGGCATTTCTTTGTAACGCCTGGCCAGATTTGGCCGACCAAGATCAAAATACCCGGAGCAGTATCCTTTGGGATGAGTACTCCATTGGCTCTGGCCAGAACTAGCTGCCAACTCCAATAACACCAAGCAACGGAGGTTGTGATGTTTGAAATTTTGAAACGTACTGAAATGGCTCAAGGATCGGTGATCCTGAATGAACTCAGTGCACCTCAGATAGCTGCCAAAGCGCAGCCTGGACAGTTTGTCATCCTTCGGGCCAATGAAACCGGAGAGCGTATTCCTTTGACCATGGCGGACAGCAATCCGGAACGAGGGACTATCACCATCATTTACCAAGTGGTGGGAAAATCGACAGCCCTCTTTGCGGATATGAAGGTCGGGGAACGATTTCTAGATATCATAGGGCCTTTGGGCAAGCCGACCAAGATCGAAAAGGTGGGCAACGTAGTCTGCGTCGGGGGCGGGACCGGGGTTGCGGTCATGCATCCCATCACCAAGGCCTTGAAAGAGGCCGGAAACAACGTGACCGCGATTATCGGGTCCAGAACCAAGGACCTGCTCATTTTAGAAGAGAAAATGAAAGCCGCGTCCCATGACCTCAAAGTGTGTACAGACGACGGCTCTTACGGCCACCACGGATTTGTCACCGATAAGCTCAAGGAGATGCTGGACAGCCAGGACGTTGGGCTGGTCGTCGGTATCGGGCCGGTACCTATGATGAAATTTGTATGCAAGATGACTGAGCCGTACAAGGTCAAAACCCTGGTCAGCTTGAACTCAATCATGGTGGACGGGACTGGGATGTGCGGCTGTTGCCGGGTGACTATCGGCGGTGAAACCAGGTTTGCCTGCGTGGACGGTCCTGAGTTTGACGGGCATAAAGTAGATTTTGCGGAGTTGGCAACCAGGCTGCAGGCCTATACCCAGTTTGAGCAACAGTCCATGGAAAAATACAAATGTGAGTGCCGGCGATAAGTTCCGGAGTACAAAGTTGAGATTGACGAAAATAATCAGGGTATGATGACTACCCCAAGGGAGAGGACGAATATGGCTCAATCAAAGGATAAAAAAGAGAAACTTCCCCGCCAGGCCATGCCGGAGCAGGAACCGAATGTCCGTAGGCGCAATTTTGACGAGGTGCCCAAAGGCTATACGCCCGAAGTGGCTCAAGCTGAGGCTTCCCGATGTCTGCAATGTAAAAAGCCGTCCTGCGTTGAAGGGTGCCCGGTAAGTATCGATATCCCGGGTTTTATCAAGCATATTCAGGAAGGAGACTTTACCAAGGCCATCCGCAAGATTTGGGAAAAGAACAGCCTGCCCGCAGTATGCGGCCGGGTCTGCCCACAGGAAGATCAATGTGAAGGGTCGTGCATCCTGGCCAAGAAGGATGAGCCCGTGGCCATTGGGAACCTGGAGCGCTTTGCCGCTGACTATGAACGTAATTACGGCAGCGGCCAATTGCCGCCCAAAAAAGACGCCACAGGAAAGAAAGTGGCTGTGGTCGGGTCCGGTCCGGCCGGTTTGACCGTGGCCGGGGATCTCATCCTCAAGGGCCATGATGTGACTGTGTTCGAAGCCTTTCACAAGGGCGGGGGGGTCTTGGTTTATGGGATTCCGGAGTTTCGGCTGCCGAAGGAGATTGTTGCCTCTGAGCTCCATTTCCTGGAACGTTTGGGAGTGACCATCCAGTGCAATACTGTGGTAGGAAAGACCGTGGATGTCGATGAACTGTTCGATCAAGGCTTTGACTCCGTGTTTATCGGTGTGGGGGCCGGTCTGCCCAGATTTTTGAATGTTCCGGGTGAGAACCTGATCAATATTTATTCAGCCAATGAATATCTGACTCGGGCCAACCTGATGAAGGCTTATCTCTTTCCGGAATACGATACACCCCTGGCCCAGGGCAAAGATGTCGTGGTGTTAGGCGGAGGCAACGTGGCCATGGACTCGGCCCGGACTGCTATGCGCATGGGCGCGGATCGGGTCCGAATCGTGTACCGCCGTTCCAGGGAGGAGCTCCCGGCCAGACAGGCTGAGGTTCACCATGCTGAAGAAGAAGGGATCGAGTTTTATCTTTTGGCCAATCCCACCAAGTTTATCGGCGGCGACCAGGGATGGGTCAGGGGTATGGAATGCATACAGATGCAGCTTGGCGAACCGGACGATTCCGGCCGCAGGCGTCCGGAACCGGTTCCAGGCTCAGAATTTGAGTTGCCCTGCGATTTGGTAGTGATTGCCGTTGGATCCGGCGCGAATCCGGTCTTGACCGGCAACACGCAGGACCTGGAATTGAACCAGCGGGGATATATTATTGCTGATCCCAAGACAGGAAAAACGTTGAAAAAAGGTGTCTGGGCGGGTGGCGACATCGTGACCGGTGCAGCGACGGTTATCCTTGCTGCCGGAGCCGGACGAGTTGCCTCTGACTCCATCCATGAGTATTTGACTATTGGATGGTAAGGTTTCCCCAGGTGGGGTGATTGAACCCTTACTCCTCTGGTTCACAATGCAAAAACGCCTGCAAGGTTCACCTTGCAGGCGTTTTTGCATCTCATGGGCATGCCCCTGTATGTTTCTTTTCCTTGTGCCTTGACAGGGCCAGCGTGCCTTGCTATCAGCTTAGCACTCTCTTTATGAGAGTGCTAGCACACTGTTTCTGCTTGGCGGGTCATGGCTTAGGACTTTGCAGGGCACCAAGAACGAGGGCCTTATGACACTCACAGCGCGTGAAATCGAAGTATTGCGCATCATTGTTCAGGCCTATATCGAACACGCTTCGCCCGTTGGATCCAGGTATGTAGCCAAGCGGTCAACGCTGAAGCTGAGCGCGGCCAGTATGCGCAATATCATGGCTGATCTAACAGAGAAAGGGTATCTGCACCAACCATACACTTCCGCCGGCCGGGTGCCTACTGACAAGGCATTTAGATTCTATGTGGATACAGTCCTTAGTCCGGCCATGCTCCCGGAGAAGACCCAGAAGAACATCCGGAAGGCCTTGGTCCAGGCTGGCATGGAATTTAAGGATATTTTAGAGCACGCATCCAAGCTCATTTCAGCACAATCCAGTCAGGTAGGGGTGGCTGTGGCCCCCAAGCGGAGTATGATTCGACTCCAGCGCATCGATATGATTCTGGTTCGAACAGGGCTGGTTATGGCCATAGCCATATTTAGTGGCGGCGTGGTCCAGAACAAGCTGATATCAGTGGATGCAAAGGTGACAGGAGACGATTTGGTCACCTATGCAAATTATCTGAATGAGAAGTTCGAAGGCAAAACGATAGAAGAGATCAAAACCCATATCTTGCAAGAGATGGAGCAGGCTGAAACACGGTTCAACGCCCTGTATGCCAAGGCCTTGGGCTTGGCCCGGGAGGCCTTTCAAAATACCAATGATCGAGAGGTATTCCTGGAAGGGACCCTGCATGTGCTTGATCATATTGAAGGCAAAGACATCTCCAGCATGCGGGAATTGTTGGAATTTTTAGAGCACCGTTCAGCCATCCTGGAGCTTGTGGATACCTTGGCTCACAGCGAGGGTCTTTTAGTGAGTTTTGGAACAGAGTTCTACGGTCTTGAACTGGGGCAATGGGGGCTTATTTCCTCTCCTTATCAGGTTCATGGACAAAACCTGGGGGTGGTTGGGACTATTGGTCCTATACATATGGACTATTCCAGATTGATGCCCATGGTTGACACCATCGCCAAAATGCTTAGTGATCTCCTTGAATCACGTTTCGCCTAGTTTGTGAGGTGAAAGGGAAAAGTATTTGCAAGCACAGCAAGGCGAATGCAGTCTTTATTGCCATCCAAGGAGGAAGTTAATGGCTGGAGATACAGAGCAGAACAAAGGGTTTAGTCAAGAAGAAGCACTGGGCTTTGCTCAGACGAATGAACAGGGCCAGCAGACCCAGGACGAGCACACCTCTGGAGAAGCTGAGCCGCACATAAGCGACGAACAGCTTGTCCAGTTGTGTAAGGAAAAGGTCTGCCCTTCCTGTCCGGAAAAACAGGAGATGGATCAAGAGGTCCTTCGGGTCCGGGCCGACGCCGACAACTATAGGAAACGCATGGCCAGGGAAAAAGAACAGCACTGCAAGTTTGCGGCTCAGGAAATCCTGGAAGACCTGATGCCGGTTATCGATAACCTGGAACTTGCCGTCGGTCATGGACGAAAGCTGGATGCCTGCTCAGATCTGGTCCAGGGTGTGGACATGACGATTCAGATATTCATGGACACCTTGAAAAAACACGGCCTTGAGCCCATTGAATGTTCAGAAGGGGAAGCCTTTGATCCCACGAGGCACGAGGCCCTGGCTGAAGAAGAACGGGAAGACATGGAAGGGGGCAAAGTCTGTCAGATCATGCAGAAAGGATACAAATACAAAGACCGGGTCATACGTCCGGCCAAGGTCATGGTCAGTAAAAATTGTCAAAAATAGAAGCCAGCCCCTTTACTTCCCGATTTGACGATTTACATTTGTACTCAGTCAAGATTTGCATATAAGCATTGAGGAGGAATACCTATGGGTAAGATTATTGGAATCGACTTGGGCACGACCAACAGCTGTGTCTATGTCATGGAAGGCAAAGAACCAAAGTGCGTTCCAAATCCAGAAGGGGGGCGGACCACGCCTTCCATTGTGGCCTTTACAGACAAAGAACGGCTTGTCGGCGAGTTGGCCAAACGCCAGGCAGTCACTAACCCTGAGCGGACGGTGTTTTCCATCAAGCGCCTCATGGGCCGGGATTTTAATGCTCCGGAGATCGAGAAATGGAAAAAACACAGTCCATACCGGATTGTGGAAGGCTCAAACAACGATGCCTTTGTGGAAGTTGAAGGCAAAAAATACAGTCCCCCGGAGATCTCGGCCATGATCCTTCAAAAGCTGAAGAAGGACGCCGAGGATTACTTGGGTGAGACGGTCACCGAGGCAGTGATCACAGTTCCGGCCTATTTCAATGACAGCCAACGCCAGGCTACCAAGGATGCGGGACGTATTGCTGGTCTTGAAGTCAAACGGATCATCAATGAGCCAACTGCAGCATCCCTGGCCTATGGACTGGATAAGAAGTCCAACGAAAAGATAGCTGTCTTTGACTTGGGCGGCGGAACCTTTGATATCTCTATTTTGGAGGTCGGGGACAATGTGGTCGAGGTCAAAGCGACCAACGGAGACACCTTTCTGGGTGGCGAGGACTTTGACCAGGCCATTCTCTACGACTTGGTTGATGAATTCAAAAGAGAAAACGGCATCGATCTGAGCCAGGATCGGATGGCCATGCAGCGGCTGAAGGAAGCGGCAGAAAAGGCCAAAAAAGAGCTGTCTTCAACTATGCAGACAGATATCAATCTGCCCTTTATCACAGCCGATCAGGCCGGGCCCAAGCACATGAACATCAAGTTCAGCCGGGCCAGACTGGAATCCCTGACCGCAGACCTGGTGGAAAGGACGATTGGACCATGCAAGCAAGCCCTGGAGGATGCCGGCATTAGTGTAAAGGAAGTCGATGAAGTTATTCTTGTCGGCGGACAGACCCGTATGCCCCTTGTGCATCAAAAAGTGAAGGACTTCTTTGAACGCGAGCCGCACAAGGGCGTCAATCCAGACGAAGTGGTGGCCATGGGCGCAGCTATCCAGGGCGGCATCCTGGCCGGAGATGTAAAGGATGTTTTGCTTCTGGACGTGACCCCCTTGTCCCTTGGCATTGAGACTATGGGGGGGGTATTCACCAAGCTGATAGAAAAGAACACCACAATTCCGACCAAAAAGAGCCAGGTGTTTACCACTGCCTCAGACAATCAGCCATCAGTGTCCATTCACGTTCTCCAGGGCGAGCGGCCTATGGCAGCGGACAATAAAAGTCTGGGCAGGTTTGACCTGGAAGGAATTCCACCTGCACCCCGGGGCATGCCGCAAATTGAGGTCACATTCGACATTGACGCGAATGGCATCGTCAACGTCAACGCCAAGGATCAGGGCACAGGCAAGGAGCAGTCCATACGCATTCAGCCGTCCAGCGGATTGAGCGAGGACGAAATTGAGAAGATGGTCAAGGACGCCGAATCCCATGCCGCAGAGGACGAGAAAAAGAAGAAGCTCATCGAGGCCCGGAACCAGGCGGATACCTTGATTTACAGTACAGAAAAATCCATGCGCGATCTGGGTGACAAATTGGATGCAGAGACCAAGAGCGACATTGAAGGCAAAATTGAAGAGCTCAAGAAGGTCATGGAAGGCGAGGATGAAGAAGCCATAAAGACGGCAACAGATGCCTTGTCCCAGGCCTCGCACAAGTTGGCTGAAAAGCTCTATCAGCAGCAGAGTCAGCAGGGCGGCGCTCAAGCCGGCGAAGCCCAGGACGCTGGAGGGCAAGGCGAAGGCAAAACGCAAGAAGATGAAGACGTGGTCGATGCCGAATATACCGAACAGAAGTAATTCCAGGCGGTGTGCTTGACAGTACGCCCCCCGCCTTTCTATATACAAAGGCCTGGCCCAGTTTCTGAGCCAGGCCTTTTTTGTGTTTGGCTAGGTGGTGAAAAGACTTTGATTCGTTTTCAATGGAGTGCCATTGTGAAATATGTCTTTGGGCTGGGCCTCGGGCTTTTGCTTTGTAATCTTGTGTTGGCCGGATGCGCCCGGAGACCGGTCCAAAGCGTTTCGGAAACCGGGCCCCAGCTGCTGCATAAGGCTGACCAGGCCCTGGAACAGGGGAAGACTCTCAGGGCCCAAGAATTGTATTCCCGGTTGGCCCATTCTGAAAGGTTAAGCAGACGGGAGAGAATACAGGCCTGGCGGGGTCTGGCCAGTGCCTCCCGGAGAAATGGACACTGGGAAGATGTTGCATTGGCCCTGGAACAGTGGGCTGGACTTGACCCAAAGGCAAAGATGGGTTGGGAATGGCAGTCTCATCGATTGGCTGTGCTCTGGGCCAGAGACCGGGATGCCTTCCTGGAACATGCATCATCAATCATTATGGATTCGACGATGCCCTGGACTGTGCGGCTGCAGACAGTGAAGACCGTGATCCGAAAGTCGGTACAGGAAGGGCGGCCAGGACAGGCCTGGCCCCTTTTTGCCTCCCTGTATGAACAAACCAAGGGCCTTGGACAGAAAAAGGAACTGGAAGAAGAAATTTTGGACCTTTTGCATACCACGGATGATCAAGGCTGGGAATTTATATCCCAGGACCCGCCGAAGGCAGGTTCAAAGCTTACAGCCCTGGTCCGGTGGATGAAGACCTTGCGGGATTTTAGACAGGACAGGAGCACATGGCCTCTAGTTCAGGCCCAATTGAGTAGGATTTTGGAGCAGAATCAGCTCGCGCTTGAGGATGAACTCGCTTCCT
This sequence comes from uncultured Desulfohalobiaceae bacterium, assembly GCA_964479235.1. GTDB lineage: Bacteria > Desulfobacterota > Desulfovibrionia > Desulfovibrionales > Desulfothermaceae > Desulfovermiculus. Next base: position 38,819 of record CAYZLB010000002.1, on the reverse strand, counting down.
ATCTAACAAAACTGGAAAAAAAATACGGTCAGGTTGAAACCTTTGTGACTTTGATTTGTCCGCTCAGCGGAGACTACGCCCCTATGGGATGGGATATTGCTTTGGGAGCCTCGGTTGCCCAAAGGCAGCTCAAACAGTCCGGGAAAAATCTTACCCTGTATATCCTGAATTCAGATTCGCCAGATTGGCTGGATCGGCTGGCATCCTTGCCCCCAAAATGCCAAATGGTAGGCGGTCCTCTGGAGCGACAGCATTGGAAAACTTTGATCCAAAGTCCACTTATTGAAAATCGGACATTTTTTCCTTTCCGGTCCAACCTGGAGCCGGGCGAAGAAGGAAAAGACGGTTTTCGCTTTTTCCCCGGGACCGAAGATCAGCTGGAACCCTTGGTGGAACTTCTGCAATCATCCTTTGGGATAGAAAGATACGCTGTCCTCTCACCCAGAAGTGACTATGGACAGAGAATGTCGGCTGCTTTTGCCCGTTGTGTTCAAGACAGTCAAGGCCGGGTGGTGGATTTGATGATGTATGAGCCGAATCAGCCGGGTTCATGGAAGGATGTAGTTGCCAAACTCATAAGAGCCGAAGAAGATATCGATGCAGAGAAGCGGTCTCCGGCTGCTGATATTCAAGCGGTATTTATCCCGGATTCCTTTTCTCAAGTCCAGATGCTGATTCCTGAGTTCTATTATTTCGATCAGGATCATCTTTTTTTTCTGGGGCCGACATTGTGGAGTCAGAGCGGTGAAGAGATCTCCGCTTTGGACCGTAAGTACTTTCAACTGGCAATCATGGCCTCACCCTGGCTGGCGGACAATTCACAGCCTGCGGCCCAAAAACTCACTCAGGAACTGGAGGCCAGAAATGAGGGGGAACCCGATTTTTGGACCGCATTAGGCTACGACTTTGTTCGTTTGGCGCATCAGGTACAACTCCTGGCAGGACCTGGGCAGGACGCCGGTATTCTCCAAAGCTTACGCTCGGTACAAAATTTTTCCTGGAGCATGGCTCCCCTGACCTGGGATGCACAGGGCCGCGCAAAGCAGGCCCTTTTTGTGGTCCAGCCAGGTGCCAATGGAATGCGGCCGGTGGATATTGAAAAACTCCAAAGGGTTTGGGAAGCGGCTGGTCAAAATTGATGCGTTGACGAGAACATAAGGGCTTGGTTCATAGGTTCAGCGTTCTCAATTCAGGGTTGAGAAAAATACAATTAATTCAGATTTTGGAGCAGCGATGAATAAGATGGATCCCCGGGATGTGGCAGCGATAGCCGATCTGGCTCGGTTGGAGTGCGACGAAGAAACCTTAACCATCTTTGCCCGGCAATTGGATGAAATTCTTACTTATATGGACACGCTGAATCAGCTGGATACATCCGAGGTGCAACCAATGTATTCCCCGGTCCGGCATGAGATCGTATTTCGTCAAGATGAGGTAAACCAGTCATATTCCCGGGAGGAATTGCTGGAGAATGCGCCTCAGGAAGACGGGCAGTATTTCATAGTTCCGAAGGTATTTTAAGAAGGAAACAGCATGAGCGATTGGCACAAACAGAGCGTGACAGGGCTCAGGGAAAAACTGGCCCGGCGGGAAATCGGAGCAAAAGAGGCAGTTCAGGCCAGCCTGGATCGGATTGAGGCTACAGAAGGCAGAATATCCAGCTTGGTGCACATAGATGCCGCCCAGGCATTACATAGGGCCAAAGAAATGGACAGCAAGGGGCCGCAAGCAGATCAGCCGTTGTGGGGGGTCCCTTTGGTGCTCAAAGATGTGTTCACCACAAAGGGCATGCCGTCTACCTGTGGATCCAGGATGCTTCAGTCCTTTGTTCCTTTTTACGATGCTGAAGTCGTGCGCAGGCTGAAGGAGGCTGGAGCTATTGTGGTGGCCAAATCCAATATGGATGAGTTCGCCATGGGCTCGTCTACGGAGAATTCAGCTTTTCAGGTGACCAGGAACCCTTGGGATTTGGATCGGGTTCCGGGAGGATCAAGCGGAGGATCGGCTGCCAGCACAGCTGCCGGACAGACCCCGGCCTCTCTGGGAACAGATACCGGAGGGTCCATCCGCCAGCCGGCTGGATTTTGCGGATTGGCCGGACTGAAACCAACATATGGACGGGTTTCCAGGTTCGGGCTGATAGCCTATGGTTCCTCCCTGGACCAGGCCGGACCTATGGCCCGCTCTGTCCGTGATCTGGCTGTGCTTCTGGAGGTCATTGCCGGGTATGACCCCAAGGATGCCACCTCGGCCCCGGTTCAGGTCCCGGCCTTTGCTGCCGCTTTAAAGGAACGGCAGGACCTGTCGGGGCTGCGGATCGGGGTACCTGCCGAGTATTGGGGAGAAGGGCTGGACCAAGAGGTACGCCAAACTTGTGAACAGGCTTTGGACCTGATTCGCGACCTTGGGGCAGAAACTGTCCCAGTTTCCTTGCCCCATACCGAATACGCCATAGCTGCCTATTATATAATTGTCATGGCCGAGGCCAGCTCAAATCTGGCCCGCTACGACGGCGTTCGCTACGGCCTGCGGGATAAAACAGCCCACGAACTCAAGGACATGTACATCAAATCCAGAAGCCAGGGTTTTGGACCGGAAGTACAGCGCAGGATCCTTTTGGGCACCTATGTCTTGTCCGCTGGATATTACGATGCCTACTACAAGAAGGCGGCCCAGGTGCGCAGACTGATCAAAAACGAATATGAGCAGGCCCTTGGCCAGTGCGACCTGCTGTGCGCACCCATTGCCCCCACTGCTGCCTTTGCCTTGGGTGAAAAAAGTGACGATCCCCTGCAGATGTATTTGACCGATGTTTTCACCAATCCCTTGAATTTGACCGGACTGCCCGGACTTTGCCTCCCGGTGGGCCTGGGATCGACAACCGGGCTGCCCATTGGATTTCAGTTCTTTGGCCGGGCATTTGATGAACAAACCATATTGCAAGCCAGCCATGTGCTGGAGCGGGCCCAAACAGCTCTTCCCCAGCCGGCGGCTCTTGAGGATCTGGATTGACCGTGTCTGTGGGGGTGGCCTTAAGCGGTGGAGCAGACAGCCTGTTGGCTTTGTGCCTGCTGATGGAACAGGGCTACGAACCCCATGCAGTGCATGCCTCTTTTCTGGGGACAAGCCCTTGGGAAGAAGACCTGCGGCAGGCACTGGCCGGAATATGCAACGACCTGAATGTGCCCTTGCATTGTGTCAACATGGAACAGGTCTTTGCCCAAGAGGTAATTCTTCCTTTTGTCCAGGCCTGTGCCCTGGGCCTGACTCCCAATCCATGCGCCTGGTGCAACCGACGAATCAAGTTCAGGGCCCTGGCTGAAGAAATCCGGTCCATGGGTCTCCAGTACATAGCAACCGGACACTACGCACAGGTGAGATGGGATTGTGATGATCCTCCCGGTCTGTTCAGGGGAATGGATGCCGGGAAGGACCAGAGCTATTTTTTGGCCCTTGTGGACCAAAGCATATTGCAGAATACACTTTTTCCTCTGGCCGCTTGGAACAAGGAAGCGGTTCATAGGGCCTTGGCCAGACGGGAACTTGGGCCGGTACAGAGTAGGGAAAGTCAGGAAATCTGCTTCATCCCCGGCAACGATTACCGCGAATTTCTGGCCGCCCAGGATGTTGCTCTGCCCGGACCTGGAGATATAGTGGATACCGGCGGAAAAGTTCTGGGCCGGCATCAGGGCCTGCACAGGTATACTCTGGGACAACGGCGGGGGGTGGGAATTGCCCACAGCGAACCCTTGTATGTTGTGGACAAGGATCTGGGGGCCAACCGCCTGATTGTCGGCCCGCGCAGTCAATTGCGGGCTGATTCCTGCCGGGTGCGATTGGTCAACTCCTGGGTGGAGAGTGCCAAGTGGCCGGAAGAGGTCTGGGTCCAGACCAATTATCGGCAGGCAGCCAGATCTGCACGAATTCGTCTTCAGGATCAGGAATTGAACATTCATTTTGAACAGCCCTGTGTACCGCCTGCCCCGGGACAGATCGCCGTATTGTATTCCCCACAGGGAAGGGTCCTGGGTGGGGGGGAGATTCTCAGACCCAATGCGTGATTGCCATCCAATGTCTGATCAACCATCCAATCAGCTCTCATTCCATATCATTACCCAGGGATGCAAGATTAACCAATATGAGAGCCAGGCCCTGGCCGAAAGCTGGCTGGCCCAGGGAGGGAGCCAGGCGTCTTGCCTGGAGCAGGCCGACATCATTGTCCTGAACAGTTGTGCGGTGACGGACAAGGCCTTGCAGGACCTGCGCAAGACGATACACCGTTGCCAAAGGGACAATCCTTCGGCCCAACTGGTGGTCACCGGTTGTGCGGCCCAGATGTGTATTCGGGACATGGGGGAATTGATTGGGGTGGACCGGGTGATTCCCCAAGAAGAGAAGTCCAGCTTGACTCTTTGGCCTCCAAAAAAATGGCCGGCATCCAGATTGACGTCCGGTCCCAACCCGGCAAAGATATTCCCCGGGTTTTGGATCAGCCGATATCCCCGGGCAAGGCCTGGGATCAAGGTCCAGGACGGATGCTCTCAGGCCTGCACCTACTGTATTGTTCCCCTGACCCGCGGACCGGCCCGGAGCCGAAATCCACAGGACGTGGTGGAAGAGGCCGTACGCCTGCTGGCCAACGGTTATAGGGAACTGATTGTAAGCGGCATCAACCTGGCTCAGTATAGATATCAAGGAATGGATTTCTGGGATCTGATCCACTATCTCCATACGCAACTGGCTCCGGAGTGGCAGGGAGCGGCCCGACTGCGCCTGAGTTCCCTGGATCCATCTCAATTGGGTCCCAAGGCCTTGGCTGTGCTGGCTGAATCACGTATGCTCTGCCCCCATCTGCATGTGTCCATGCAGAGTGCGAGTCACCGTGTATTGCAGGCCATGGGCCGGACTCATTATGATCCAGACCGGGTTGCCGGATTTTTCCGCCAATTGTCCGGGATCTGGCCTTGTTTTGCCTTAAGTGGTGATTTTTTGGTCGGTTTCCCCGGGGAAACAGAGAACGATATGCAGGTTACAGAAGATTGGTTTGCAGCCCAGCCCTTTACCAATGCCCACATCTTTGCCTATTCTCCCCGCCCCGGGACTTTGGCTGCTGAGGCCAAAAACCACGTACAGGCTGAGGCGAAAAAAGAGCGGAGCAAGAGGCTGCGGGAAATGGCTGCAGCCAAGGCCGAAAGATTTGCACGCCAGCTGCTGGAGCTTCCCAGTCTGAGTGTTGTTTTGGAGGGAACAGATCCCGGCAGAGGCCGCAGTGAGTACTATGTACCCTGCATCTTTGCCCTCAGATCCAAAGCCAGGATCAAAGATCTGGTCCCCGCAGTTCCGGCCCGGGCTGATGGATCGGCGCTCGTGGTTCGGCCCAAGGGCGTTGATGCAGGATGAAGGAATGTTTCGGCAAAAAGCAGGAATGCATGCAAGGAGTGGACATGAGCCGGCCGCAGATACCGCCTCCGGCCCAATTGGTCGTCTCTGTACTCAGCAGCCGGCTGATACAAATCTGGCCGGAAGTGGAAAGGGAACTGTGCTCACGATGGGGGGAGCTTGATTTTGTCTCTGACCCCTTTCCCTTTACCCAGACAAGGTATTACGATCAGGAATTGGGCACGCCCATTATGCGGCGGATGATCTCTTTTCAGGACCTTGTGGCCCAGGACCGATTGCCGGAGATTAAATTGGCCACGAACGCCTTGGAAGATGCATGGCGGGGCAAAGAGGGATATCGACAGGTAAATCTGGACCCTGGTTTGCTATGCCTGGAGCGGCTGGTCCTGGGGACAGGCAAGAACTTTACTCACCGTATCTACTTGGGTCAGGGGATTTTTGCCGATTTGACCCTCATTTTTCAGAAAGGACTCTGGCAGAGCCTGCCCTGGACTTTTCCAGACTATGCCGGCGTGGATATTCAAGACTTGCTGACCCAAATGCGGACCAGGTATAAGCAGAAACTACGTCAGGGGTGACATGGAAATTCGCTTTTTTTTGATCCAAAAATTGTCAGACTTGCCAAAGGCAGGTCTGAGATGGGGGATATGTGCTCAAGAGTATGACCGGGTACGGGGCCTATAGGCTTCAGGACGAAAATTGTGTTCAGGAGTGGGAAATAAAAAGTGTCAACGGTAAGCAGCTCAGCCTGCGCTGGCGGTTGCCTGCTTTTTTACGTTCCTGTGAGCCGATGTGGGAGCAACATGTGCGCCGGGTCGCTGAGCGGGGAAGGATAGATATCAGTCTGCAGGTCACCTTTTTACAGCCAGATCTTCTGCCGGTGCATCTTGATCAGAATCTGGCCCTGGCCATGTTGCAGCAGCTGGGCGAATTGGTTGAGAAGCAGGGCCACAGCTGGGAACCGGACTATGCAAGTTTACTTAGTATTCCCTCCCTGTGGCAGGAATCAAGTCTTTTCAAGCTGGATGCCCAAGGTGAGCGTTTTCGGCAGGGTTTGGACCGGGTTTTGGAGGAATGGGACGGATTTCGCCAAAGGGAAGGCCAGGCCCTGGCCCTGGATCTTACACAGCGGACCCAACAATTGGAGCACTGGGTCCAACAACTCGGAGGTCAGACGCAAGGCCTGGCCGACGATAGGTTCCAGGTCCTGCGTGAGCGGGTCACCAAGTTGCTGTCCTCAGAAGGAGCTGACCTGGATGAACAACGCCTGCTTCAGGAGCTGGCTGTTCTCGCTGATCGGTTGGATGTGTCTGAGGAAATCACCCGTCTCAGGACCCATATCCAGACCCTGGAGGATCTCATCCAAAAGCAGAAGGCCGGAGGGCGCAAGCTCGATTTTTTACTCCAGGAATGCTTTCGGGAGATTAATACTCTGGGCAATAAGGTGCAAAACACCCATATTAGTCAAGTGATCGTTGATTTCAAGGCTGAGCTGGAAAAATGCCGGGAGCAGGTCCAGAATCTGGAGTAGGAGATCTCAACACATGGAAAGTTATCCGGTATTGGTTCGAGAGCAGAACCTGATACCTGTGAACGGATAACAGTTTACCATGCAAACCGATAACTGGTGAGACATCCCAACGAGGTAGACAGGATGGCCCTGAAGCATCTGCTAAATATCGGTTTTGGCAATTATGTGGTCGTCTCCCGGGTTGTGGGCATTGTCAACCCCGGTTCGTCTCCCATGCGCCGGCTGCGCGAGGATGCCCGTCAGGACGGCCGACTGGTGGACGCCACCCAGGGCAGAAAGACGCGGTCTATTATTGTCACTGACTCCAACCACGTTTTTTTATCAGCATTGCAGGCTGAAACCATCGGCCAACGATTTTCCGACAAAGGAAGTGACGATGAAAAACGATAAACGCCCGGGGGTTGCCCTGGTCCTTTCCGCTCCATCCGGTGCAGGAAAGAGCACATTGGTTGGACGTCTGATCCAGGAATTTCCGGATTTTGTCTTTTCCCTGTCCACCACGACCCGAAAGCCAAGAGCCGGGGAGATGGACGGCAGGGAATACCGATTCGTCAGCAAGGCCGAATTCGAAGATTTGATCGACAAAGGACACTTTGCTGAGTGGGCCAGGGTGCACGGAAATTATTACGGAACCCCCCTGCGGGCTACTCTGGAGCTGCTCCAGACCGGTCATGATGTCCTCTTTGATATCGATGTCCAGGGGGCCAGGCAGTTGCGTCGGAATATGACCGGGAGTGTGCTCATCTTCATCTTCCCCCCGGACCGGGACGAGCTCCGGCGGCGACTGGAACAGCGGGGAACTGATGGACCGGAGCAGATTGCCGGGCGGATGGCCGCGGCTGAGGAGGAAATGGCTGCAGCCCCGGAGTTCGATTACTGGGTTGTCAACGATCAGCTCTCCAAGGCGTATGACCGCCTGCGGAGTATCTACCTGGCTGAAGGGTGCCGGATGGAGCGCAACCGCCATATGTTGCCCAGGATTCAGGCTGGATGGGGAAATGCATCCTGAACCTTTGTATTTTTTGTCGCTTCACTATTGTCCGGCCGGGACGTTTGAACATGTCGTTATCACACGTACCGGGCAATTTAATGCACAATGATCATTGGAATGAGAACATAGTTACCATGAGGAGCAGGCACTTTGCCATTGGAGTGGATTTTTCAATCCAGCACAAACGGACCTGAACCCAAGGATCTTTCATCCTGGGCCGATTCCCTGAATATATCTTCGTTTTTGACCCGCCTGCTCTGGAGGCGGGGGGTGTGTTCCCTCTCGGACATGGACCGTTATTTGAGTCCTGGCCTGCGGCATTTGCCGGCCCTGGAAACCTGGCCGGCAGTGATACAGGGGGCGCAAGCCCTGGCTGAATGCATTGGTCAGGGGCTACGGGTCGGGGTCTGGGGCGATTACGATGTGGATGGGATCACGGCCACGGCCCTGCTGGTTGACTTTTTCCGTCAGAAAGGCATTCCAGTCAGTTATTGCCTGCCTGACCGGTTTGACGACGGCTACGGATTAAGTGTTGGCGGGGTGGATCGGATGGCCGAGCAGGGGGTGGGCGTGTTGCTCACTGTTGATTGCGGTATAGCCGATGTGGATGCGGTGCAGCGGGCCAGGGAGTTGGGGATGCGGGTGGTGATTACCGACCATCACTTGCCCGGCCCAACACTTCCGGCGGCCGAAGTCATCGTTGATCCGGTTGTGGAAGATACCTGCTCCTATGCCGGTGTGGCCGGTGTGGGCGTTGCTTTTCTGCTCATGGCCGCCCTGAACCGTTTATTGCCGGGTGAACAGGTGGATGTGCGGCACAGCCTGGATCTGGTTGCCTTGGGGACCATTGCCGATGTAGTCCCTTTGACCGGGGTCAACCGGATTCTGGTCAAAAACGGTCTTCTGGTTCTGGGACAGGGAAAGAGGCCGGGGATTTTTGCCTTAAAAGAAGTAAGCAAACTGCCGCCCACCGCCCCCATGGGCAGCGGCCAGGTGGGTTTCGGTCTGGCCCCAAGGATCAATGCCGCCGGACGGCTGGCCTCTGCCCGGGAGGCCCTGGAGCTTCTTCTGGCTCCAGATTTAAGTACAGCCAGACCGCTGGCTGCACAACTGGAGAAGTACAACCAGGCCCGCCGGAATACGGAAAAAGATATTCTGGATCAGGCCTTACAACAGGCTGAGCAGTACCGGGATTGCATGGGACTTGTCTTGTGTGGGCAGGATTGGCACCAAGGGGTGATCGGCATTGTGGCCTCCAGGGTAGTAGAGCAGATGCACCGTCCAGCCCTGCTGCTCACCGGGCACAGGGATGGATTGAAGGGCTCGGGCCGGAGCATCCCGGCCGTTGATCTTCATCAGGGATTGTGCTCCTGTGCCCATCTGTTGCAGCGTTTCGGCGGTCACAGGCAGGCAGCAGGGCTCACGCTTTGTGCCGATAATCTGGAGGCCTTGCGCACAGCCTTTGACCACGTGGTGCGCGATCAGGTCGGGGAGGAAATTCCTCCGCCGCGTCTGGAAGTGGAGGCCAAATTGGGCCTGGGAATGGTTGATTTGCGTCTGGTTCAGGAAATCGATCTTTTACAGCCCTTTGGCCTGGGAAATCCTCAACCTGTATTTTGTTCCACCCCCCTGACCGTACAGCAGTACAAGGTCTTTGGTTCCAAACACGTCTCTTTGCAACTGCGGGACGAGCAGGCCGGGGTAACCATGCTGGGCAAGGCCTGGCGGCAAGCCGATGCCTTATCTCCGGAAGTGACCGGCCAGAGTATGCAGCTGGCATTTACTCCCAGGATGAACTACTACAACGGCCTGACCAGCATCGATTTACAGATCCGGGATTGGCAATGCCTGTCCGGACAATAATAGCCCGCCGCCCTTTTCTCCTCATTCTTCCTGGCGTAAAAGGACGATGGACCGGGCCTGGACTTCCAGGTCGGACTCAGCCGGGACAGATTCTTCCTCTTCCAGCCAGCCTTGGGTTGTATCCAGGATTTTGATCCAGCATCTGCCCCATTTGGATGAGGGCAAGGTGAAAGGCAGCGGTTCATAGTGAGCGTTGAGTATGATGTAGAAGTTGTCGTCACTGACCGCATCACCGCGGGGATTGGGGTTCGGGATGTTCCGCCCGTTTAAGTAGATGGCCAGGGATTTGGCAAATCCTTGGCCCCAGTTTTCTTCGCTCATCTGTTTGCCCTCCAGGGTGAACCAGGCGATCTCGTGGGTTTGACTGCCGTGGATGGAGCGGCCTTGAAACCAGCGGCGACGCCGGAACACAGGATGGCTGAGGCGGAAGCTGATCAAAGTTTGGCAGAACGTGAGCAAATCCTGATCTATATTTTCCCAGTCAAACCAGGAAATCTCGTTATCCTGGCAGTAGGCGTTGTTGTTGCCATGCTGGGTGCGGCCCATTTCATCCCCGCCCAGGAGCATGGGAACACCCTGGGAGAGAAAAAGGGTGGTCAGATAGTTTCGCTGCTGACGTGTGCGCAGTGCCTGGACATCCGGATCGTCTGTCGGCCCTTCAGCCCCGCAATTCCAGGATCGGTTGAAGTCCTCTCCGTCCTGGTTGTCCTCTCCGTTGTCCTCATTGTGTTTTTCATTGTAGGATACCAGATCGTGGAGAGTGAATCCGTCGTGGGCGGTGATGAAATTGATGCTGGCAAAGGGCAGGCGACTGGTGTTTTCATACAAATCCGGACTACCAGCAAAACGGTAGGCGAACTCGCCCAGAGTTTGGTCTTCCCCCCGCCAAGAATCGCGCACACAGTCCCGGTACTTGCCGTTCCACTCCGACCAGACCGGAGGGAAATTTCCTACCTGGTAGCCACCTTCGCCCACATCCCAGGGTTCTGCAATCAGCTTGACCTGGCTGATGACCGGGTCTTGTTGGATGATGTCAAAAAATGCGGACAGCCGGTCTACGTCGTGCAGTTCCCGGGCCAGGGTGGAGGCCAGGTCAAAACGGAATCCATCCACGTGCATCTCCAGAACCCAGTAACGAAGGGAATCCATGACCAGCTGGAGCACATGGGGATGGCGCATGTTCAGGCTGTTGCCCGTGCCGGTGTAGTCCATGTAATACCGGGGATCATCAGTCAAACGGTAGTAATAGGCATTGTCGATGCCCTTGAAGGAAAACATGGGGCCGAGATGATTGCCTTCTGCGGTATGGTTGTAGACCACATCCAGGATGACCTCGATCCCGGCTTGGTGCAGTGTCTTGACCATCTGCTTGAATTCGGCGACTCCCGCGCCGGGGCGTTTATCCGAGGCGTACTCATTGTGGGGGGCAAAGTAGCCGATTGAGTTGTATCCCCAGTAGTTGCTCAACCCCCGGTCGATGAGATGTTTATCGTGGATGAACTGGTGGACTGGCATCAGTTCCACTGCGGTTATGTGCAGGTTTTTCAGGTGTTCCACAGCTGCCGGGTGGGCCAATCCGGCGAACGTACCCCGGATGTCTTCCGGGATGTCCGGATGCCGAATAGTAAAACCCTTGACATGGGTTTCGTAGATCACGGTTTCATGCCAGGGCAGTTGCAATCTGTGGTCCCCGCTCCAGTCGAAATATGGCTGGTGGACAACACAGCGGGGAACAAAAGGCTGGCTGTCGGTTTCATTGATTACTTCCGGGCCTTGCTCAAAATCGTAGGGAAAGGCAGCTTCATCCCAGGCTACCTGGCCTTCTATGGCCTTGGCATAGGGATCCAGGAGGAGTTTGGCTGGATTGCAGCGGTGTCCCTCACCCGGATTCCACGGGCCATGGACCCGAAATCCGTAGCGCTGCCCGGGCTCGATCCCCGGCAGATAGCAGTGCCAGCAGAATCCGGTCACTTCCGGTATCTCGATGCGTGTTTCCTGATTTTCCTCGTCGAACAGACAGAGCTCCACCTGTTCGGCAATCTCGGAAAACAGGGAAAAATTGGTCCCTGAGCCGTCGTAGACCGAACCCAAGGGAAAGGCTTGGCCGGGCCATATTTTCATGGATATCTACTCCTTGTCTGGCTGGGAAATCATTGGATATTTCTGGTGTACCCCTGATCCATTCTTTTTACAAGCCCCCAGAAGAACTGAGCATGAATCTTGGTCCTCTTTGTTATCTTTTATCATCGCAGCTAGTTAGCAAAACATCATCTCCGGGAGCCACAGGACCAGGTCGGGCCAGGCGGTAAGCAGAGCCAGGCCGATGATTTGGATAAAGATAAAGGGCAAAACGCCGCGAATGATGTGCGGACCAAACCGGACCTGGGCCGGGGCTACTCCTTTGAGATAAAACAGGGCCGGAGCCATGGGCGGGGTAAGGAAAGATGTTTGCATGGTGACGCAAAAGAGCATGGCCGCCCACAGGGGGTCAAAGCCCAGTTGCTGGAGGACCGGGGTGAAGATGGGGACCAGGATGGGCACAATTCCTACCCATTCCATGAACAGGCCGAAGGCAAAAAATGCGGACATCATGATGATCAGGATGCCCCATGGCCCTATGGGCAGACTGAGAAGAAGGTCTTCAACAATGAATCCTCCTCCCAGGAGCATGAAAGTACCGGTGAAGACAAAGGCAGCGGCCACAATGAGTAAAATCATTGACGAGACGATTGTGGTCTGCACAAAGGCTTCCCAAAGTGTTTTCCTGTTCAGGTTGCCATAGGTCCAGGCCAGGATGATGCTGACAAATGCCCCCACTGCGGCGGCCTCGGTAGGGGCGGCGATGCCGAAAAAAATGGTGCCCAGAACGGAAAGGATGAGCAGCAATGTGGGGAGCAGGGAGGTCAGGACCAGGAAAATTTTCTGCGCCCAGGGAACCTCTCGTTGTTCTTTGGGTAAAGCCGGCCCAAGCTCCGGCTTGAAAAAGCAGATGATGACAATGTACAGGGCGTAGAGGGTGGCCAAAAGAAGTCCGGGAATGACCGCAGACATAAAAAGGCGGCCTACGGAAAGTCCGGCCATAGGGCCGTAGACAATGAGCATAATGGACGGCGGGATGAGGATGCCCAATGTGCCGCCGGCGCAGATCGAGCCACAGGACAGGGCCGGATCGTAGTTTCTGCTCAGCATGTGGGGCAGGGCGAACAGCCCCATGATGATCACTGGAGCGCCCATGATCCCGGTGGCCGCGGCCATGATGGTGCAGACCCCGACCACGGCCAATCCCAGGCCTCCCCTGAGTCCGCCCAGGAGGAGGTGCAGGGAGGAGAACAGTCTTTCCGCCGCTCCAGAACGTTCAAGCATAATGCCCATAAAGACAAAGAGGATGATGGAGACCAGAATATAGTTGTGCATGGTGTCAAAAAAGCGCAGCACAAGCATGTTGAAAAAGGCGTCTCCAACCCCTATGAACCCGACGATCAAAGAGCTGCCCAGCATAACAAAGGGGACTGGGAATCCAGTGGCCAGGCCCAGGATCAGGGTTCCGAACAGGCAGCAGAGAAGGATTTCAGGACTGGCCATCGCGTGGTGCTCCTTGAAGGATAATCTGCACAGAACGGATGAATAAAGCCAATCCCTGGATGAAGAGGAGAACCGAGGCCAGAGGCAGAATGGTCTTGAAAGGATAGATTGGCGGCTGCCACATGCTCTCGCCTCCGGTTTCCAGGAGCTTCCAGGATTTCATAGCAAATTCAGCTCCGTAGAAGATAAGGGCCAGGAGGGCGGGAAAGAAAAAAACAAGGTAGCCCAGACAGTCAATGATCGCCTGTCCCCTGGTGGACAACCGGTCATAGAACAGTTCGATCCGCACATGCTTGTCCAGTTGCAGGGTATAGGCGGCAGCAGCCAGAAAAATAGTTCCGTAGAGCATATAGGAAATATCGTAGGACCACGTGGTAGGGGCGTTGAACAGATAGCGGGCCGCAGTATCGTAGACCAGTTCCAAGATGAGGATGGGCACAAGCCAGGACACCCCCTTGCCTGCCCACGCACTGATGCGGTCAATGGTCTCGAGCATATCAGGTCCTTATTGACGGTTGTGCTTGAAGCGAGTCCAGAACCTCTGCACTCGCCTCAAGTCTTTGATCCTACTTGTTTTCCACTTGGGCAAAGGGATAGGGCAGACGGACAAGATCGGCGTAAGGTTCCACCAGTTTGCGGAAATTGCGCTGGGAATCCAGAACCTTGGCGAAAAAATCGTCGTCTGCGGCCATTTTGTCCATTTCTTCCTGCCCGATGCGCTTGATTTCTTTGATCATTTCCGGAGTCAGTCTGGAAACCTGTACATCCGGGTTGCTGATGAAGTACTGCATGGCCTCGGCATCCTGCTTCATAGCTTCGTTGATGGCCTCAAAGCAGGAGACTTTCAGTGCATATTTGACCTTGGGCTTGAGCCGCTCCGGAAGTTCGTTCCAGGTTTTCTCGTTGACCAGGGTTTCCAGGGGGGCGCAGGGCTCATGGATGCCAGGGACCTTCAGGTAGGGGCAGATCTCTTCAAAGCCGATCTTGCGGTCAATGGCCGGAGTGGCGAATTCAGCGGCATCGATGACACCCCGTTCCAGAGAGGGATACACTTCGCCACCGGCCAGACTGACTACCCGGGCTCCAAGCCGCTCCAGACATTTGCCCCAAACGCCGACAGTCCGAAATTTTAAACCCTTAAAGTCTTCCAGACTGTTGATGGGTTTGCGGGACCAGCAAAAATTTTCCGAACCCAGCATTCCGTAGGGAGGAAGGACGACCACATTTTGCCCCTCATACATCTGGTTCCAGAGTTCAAGGCCGTCCCCGTGATAGATCCAGCTGAGCATTTCCCGCATCTGTAGTCCATTGGGGTAGGAATTGGCAAACAGGACCGAGGCCGGAAACTTCCCCAGCCACCATCCGGCCCAGGTACAGCCGATATCCAATGTTCCGCTGCTCACGGCGTCAAAGACCTGTTTGGAAGGTACTATGGAACCGCCGGGCTGCATGCGGACTATCAATTCGCCGTCTGTCAATACTTCGACGATTTGGGCAAAGTGTTCGGCTGGGGCGTACAGCTGGGGCAGGCCGGCCGGATAACTTGACTGCCCGCGCCAAACGATTCTGGCCTCAGCATTCTGAGATGGGATAGAAGCAAAGAGGCAGATGAGACTGCCGATCAAAAGATAGGAGCAGATTCTCGTCCAATTGGTCATAAACAACTCCTGGGTTCAAAGGAGATCTGGGGTTGTTTCTCCTTGGTTTGCTTTGCTGATGCAGGCCTTAAAGGAAGAATGCAGCAGACGTGGTCATTGATCTATTGCTTCCAGAAGGATGGTGTTTTGTGAACTGTCAAAAAGGGTAAACTTTGCTCGAACGGTCTTTTCTTGGCCAAAGATGTTTTTGGCTGTTATTTCTTGTCCTTTTACTTCCACATATTCCACGCTTTCCATGATCTTTTCCTTTCCGGTCTTGGTTTTGAGAAAGACATGGACGTCACACATACTGCCACCTCCTGCCTTCAGCGAAAGGTTTTGAAAACGGCTCTTCTTATTTGTCCTGCAAAGAGGCGATTGCCTTGCGAAGGTGTTCGCTTCCCTTGGCCGTGAGATCGCTCATTGCCCGGATTTCTGCGGCAGCCTTGTCTTTTCCGGCCTGCTCCAATTCCTGGGCAAATGCTTCGTATTCTTGCTGATGCTGATCGTTATGTTCTATCCAATGCTCCATCCGGATACGGGCTTTTTCCATGGCGTCCATGACTGACCTCCTTTTTTTTTGGTATTCGCAGAAAAAAAACAATTCTTAACCGATTTTGATAGTGAAAAAACGGCCGTGTTTCAACTTCGCTTGATAGAATCCCGGCCGAACCAAAAGCCTATTTCTCAATACCGGTCCTGGCCTGGACTCCTTGCTGATAATAGTGCTTTATTTCCTGCATCTCTGTGACCAAATCCGCAGCTTCCACAATCCTGGGATCGGCCATCCGTCCGGTGAGGATGAGTTCTACCTGGGGCGGCTTGTTGCGGATGACTTCCAAGAGGTCCTCCACTGTAAACAATTTATAATAGGTGGCGATATTTACCTCGTCCAGAATGATCATCTGATATTCTCCAGAGTGGATGATATCATTGATTTCCTGCAGCCCATTCTTGGCCAGGGCACAGTCCTCCGGAGTCGGATCATTGAAGATAAAGCAGTCCCGTCCGAATTGTTTGATGACAATCGTATCCGAGAAATTTTTGAAGCTGTCCAGTTCGCTGTAATGCATGCCCTTGACAAATTGGCCGATAAAAACCTTCAGCCCGGCTCCAGCAGCCCGCAAAGCCTGGCCAAGAGCGGCCGTCGTCTTTCCTTTGCCGTTGCCGGTATAGAGTTGGACGTATCCTCTTTCCATGACACCTCCTCTTGTGGATTGAACAATTTAAACAGAAAATTTTTCTGTACCAAGTAATACGCATTGCTTGCGGCTGACCTGTTTATCGCTGGCGAGGCTGACCAAAGCTCCAGGAAACGAATTGCTTGTTCCCTGCAGCAAAGAGTGCTACAAGCTTTTTCCGTTGTGGTATAACACTCTGAGCAGTGACGTCCAGTCCTGAAGGGAGGGCTCTTCATGTGTGCACAGGTAGCGGTGACTGTTCTTGGCACCGATCGGCCGGGAATCGTTTGTGAAGTAGCTTCACTGTTAGCTGACAACGATTGTACGATCGATGACTTGACCCAGACGGTGCTTCAGGATGAGTTTGCCGGTATTTTTTTGGTCAGTCTGCCCCAATGCGTAACTGCGGATCAATTGATGGAAACTTTAAGCAATGGCCTGAGTCCGTTGGGAATTCATCCTTATGTCAAACCGGTTGAGCCCAAAGAATCTCCGGATACAATCCAAGCTGTAGAGCCGTTTGTCGTTGTCTGCATCGGTGACGATCAGGTAGGTCTTATTGCCGCTGTAACCTGTCAGATGAAGCGGATGCAGGTCAACATCACCAATATCAGCTCAGTCAACGGATCATCGTCTTTTCCCAACCAGGTGATTACAATATTTGAAGTTGATGTGCCTGCGGATTTGGAATTGCAGGCCCTGACCACAGCCCTGTGCCGGATTGAAGAGCAACGAAAGATACAGATCACGGTTCAGCATAAAAAGATATTCGAGGATATCTGCCGTCTTTAGGCGCAAGGGGGAGTCATGCTCAGTGAACGAGAGGTCATTTCCACTCTGGAGATGGTCAAGAACGAGAACCTGGATGTACGCACAGTGACCCTGGGGATCAGCCTGTTCGACTGTGTCAGCCATGATCCGAGCCAGGTCAGGGCCGCAATCAGGGAAAAGATTGTGCGTATTGGTTCCGATTTTGTGGCCATGTGCAACCGGATTGGGGCCACGTACGGCATCCCGGTGGTCAACAAGCGCATAGCCGTTAGTCCAATAGCGGTTGTGGGCGCACCGTTTGCAGCTGAGGATCTTGTCAGACTGGCCCAGACCCTGGACCAGGCGGCCCAGGAGGTCGGCATTGATTTTATCGGCGGATTCAGCGCCCTGGTGGAAAAGGGGGCCGCCAGGGGAGATACGTCCCTGATGCAGGCCATACCTGAAGCACTGCACAGCACTCAGCGGGTTTGCGCCTCGGTGAATGTGGCTTCCAGCAAAAGCGGAATCAATATGGACGCTGTCTGGACCATGGGACAGGTGATCAAGGAGACCGCCCGTTTAACCGCAGATCAGGACGGGCTGGGATGCGCCAAGCTGTGCGTCTTTGCCAATATTCCCGAAGATATACCTTTTATGGCCGGGGCATATCTGGGCACCGGTGAGCCGGATACAGTGATCAATGTCGGGGTCAGTGGTCCCGGGGTGGTCAAGAAGGCCATCGATCGGGCTTTGGCCCATGATCCAACGTTGCCTTTTGATCGCCTCTCGGAAATCATCAAACGCACAGCCTATAAAGTGACCCGGGTAGGCGAGCTTATCGGCCGGGAAGTGGCTCTGGAACTGGGGGTGCCGTTCGGTATTGTCGATCTGTCCCTGGCCCCTACGCCCAATGTTGGGGACAGTGTGGGGGAGATATTTCAGAGCATGGGCCTGGAAGGAATCGGGGTTCCCGGATCCACAGCCTTGCTGGCCCTGCTCAATGACGCGGTGAAAAAAGGCGGTGCCTTTGCCAGTTCCCACGTAGGAGGTCTTTCCGGAGCCTTTATTCCGGTCAGTGAAGATGTGAATATCGCACAAGCTGTGGCCCAGGGCTGTCTGTGTCTGGAAAAACTGGAAGCCATGACCTGCGTCTGCTCTGTTGGTCTGGACATGGTGCCTATACCCGGCGCAACATCGACGGAAACCATCGCCGCCATTATTGCCGATGAAATGGCCATCGGGGTGATCAATAAGAAGACGACTGCGGCCAGGATCATTCCAGTCCCCGGCAAAGAGGCAGGGCAGGAAGTAGAGTTTGGTGGACTTTTGGGCCGGGCACCCATTATTGCTTTGCGTCATATGCAAGGCTCGTCCGGGTTTATCCGCCATGGAGGACGCATTCCGGCTCCCCTGCACAGCTTGGTCAATTGATCGTTGATTTTCAAACAAATGTGACGTAGAGTCCTGTGACGGCAGAAGGCAGGCCAGCCTGAACACTTTGTGTCTGGAGACGACAAACAAAAGATTCAGGCCATACGTGTGCTCGCCATATTTTGTGAAAGCACGCACGATCAGGCTTTTGGCTGCCGATCTATGGTGATGATGGGTTGTATTTCGGCGTTAACATTTGGTCAAACACATTTTCAGGAGGTACGAGTATGACAGCTGCTGCAACTGGCTCCAGCCCTGAACTGACACAGGAAGCACGCCAAGGGATGGGCAAGGCCGCACTCATCGTGGCTTTGCTGGCTGTGGTTTTGATGGTGGTCTTCTTTTTCAGCCTGCGGCAAAATATTGCTGTTCTTGACAGCCAGATCAAGGAGACAAGCAAAGCCGAAGAAGCCGTCCAAACCATGCAGAACAAGGTTGCAAGCATGGACTCCAAGGTTGCATCTTTGGATAACCAGCTTGCGGATCTGGACAATCAGGTTTTGTCCCTGAATAAGGCTCTGGACAAATTGGAGGGCTTGCCTGAAGCAACAAAGCGTATGGTCTATGCTTTGCAAGTGAATGAAATGGCTCAACAGGCAGCCATGCTTGGTCAGAATTTGGATAAAGCATCCAAAAAGAAACTGGCTGAGGTGCAAAAGCTCTTGGCTGAGGTCCAGAAGAGTCTGTAATAGCAAATCGGCATGCTCTTTGTTCAATGCCGATCCTGGATTGAACAGAGGGAAGATAAAAAAGCGGGGCCAGGTTTTACCTGGCCCCGCTTTTTTATCTCTTTTGTGAACTGTTTGTTTATTGAACAAGAAAAAGAATACCTGCGGCCAGCAAACCGGCCAGAAGATCATCGATCATGATTCCGTACCCGCCAGGCAGCCATTGTTCCGAGTTTCGGATCGGCCAAGGTTTTATTATATCAAAAATCCGGAAAAGGAAAAAGGCGGCACACATGAGCCAGGGTGATGCTGAACTAAGAAAGAGCAGACTGGTCCACTGGCCCAAAAGTTCGTCAATGACGACCTGTCCTGGATCTTTGCATGCATAATGCCCTTCGCAGGTCATTGCGGCCTGCGCTCCGGCAAAGAAGAGCAGGGTAAGCAGGGCGATTCGGATCGGCAAATCCCAGGGAAGAAAGAGCCACGGGGCACAGATCAGAGCGGCCAGTGATCCCCAGGTCCCGGGGGCCTTGGGAAGAAGCCCGATAGGACCCAGGGTGGCAATAGTGCGGTTGATAAAATGTAAAGCGGAAATATCGGCATCCTCGTTGGATAGATGTCACTCTAAATAATAACCCTCATGCCCTGGCGGGCACGCTTGCGTTAACAAAGCATACAAATGATTTCGATACCGATCCAGTTACCGATACCGATTGGGAACAGACAAAAAAGCGGTTACCCAATCAGATCCTGATAACTATTAACTAATAACTGTTTTCATACAAAGTGTTTATTGTTGGTTGTCACTTAGTGAATCTTCAAGGCAAATAGCCTGGGTCTTCAACAGGGCGGAGACGGTTTCACTCAAGGGAAGGCCGACCACGTTTGTATACGAACCTTGTATGTGCGAGATCAGAAAGGCTCCAATGCCTTGAATGGCATAGCTTCCGGCCTTGCCCATAGGTTCGCCGGTGCGGACATATGCGGCCAGGATGTCTTGCGTATGCCGAAAAAACGTCACCTGTGTGCTGACCGTAAACTCCAGATCAGGATGTGTGCCCTGCTGATCAAAGAGGCAGCACCCGGTATGGACGTAATGCGTGCAGCCGTTGAGTCGACAGAGCATGGCCATGGCGTGGTCAAAGGAATCAGGCTTTCCCATAATCTCTTTGCCGACAGCAACCACAGTGTCTGCGGTCAAAATGATCCCCGGTTTTTTTTTGGCCGCGACATCCTTTGCTTTGTACCAGGCCATACGCTGAACATAGTCTAAGGATGTTTCTCCGGGATCAGGAGGAGGTTCTGACAAGGTGCTGGGTTGAACCTGAAAATAAAGTCCCAGCTGGGTGAGCAGGGCCTGACGCCGGGGAGAAGCTGAAGCCAGAATCAACGGCTTGCAGGGACGAAAAGGTCCCTGCCGGGCAGAGGAAAAATCACACGTAGACATAATTGTACGTCCTTTGCACCAAGCACCTCGTAAACGATTCGCGTTGAACTTTCAAGGTTTCTCTGCTACACATGATCCTATGTATGATCAAACCGGGACACAATAAGAGGGTACGTAAAATAAATACCACGTACAGGTAAATTAAGAAAATGACACATAAACATCTTCTGATCTGCATACTCGCTGTGGCCATTTTTGCTGGCAGCGGTGTTGGGTGGTTCTTGTTCGAACAAAGCACTAAGCTGAAGAGACTCAATCACGATCAGGAGAATAGGGAGCTCTCCGGCCACGTTCGGCAGAAGGTTGTTTCCAATTCCGGGCAAAGGATTGAAGGCAATGCATCACTGGCCATGCATGGATTGATAAATGATCCAGGCCAGGACCAGACTGCATCCGACTCTGAATCTTCAAGTACAGGGAATGCTTCATGGGTGGAAAAACATATCTTTACCCCCTATCTGGTGCAGGATGTGGCCCGGCTTCTTGTGGAGCATTATTTTCCGCCAAAAAGCCCAGCAACTGGAAATGACAGAGGATCAATTCAAATAAGCTTCAAGATCATCAATGCCCGGTACTGGATCGACTTTTTGAACCTGCACTCCCCGGACAAAGGGGTCAAGCAGGCCAGGAGCCAGGTGCTGCAGTATACCTTGAATCCAGAGACATTAGAGCGAATATACACAACCTATGTCGATGAGGTGTTGGATGCTTTCCAGGCCCAAGCACTGCAAGCCAGAAAGAGGGTGTATGCCCCAAAAGGGAAAAAAGAAAAAGAGGTGATTTTAAATTCTCAGCACGTAGCAGAAATGTTTGGGCTGTATGCAGCGTATTTTCAGGATGTTGGACGTTTGTTGGGTGTTTTGAGCCATAACCAGTCCCTGACTGAAGATATTCAGCGATACTTGCAGGCAGAACAGGAGGCAATCCATGCGGGATACCTGCTCAACCAGCGCCGATATGATGCCCAGCGCGGTGCTGTGGAAGAAAAGGCCGACAGTATGAAGGCTCAGGAAGAAGGAGACAGACAGGAACAGATCCAGATTGTGGAGAGATATCGCCAAGCCCTGCGGCACAGGGAGCAGACCAAAGCCAGGATTTTGGGCCAGATCCAGGCCCAGGCTCCAAAGTTGGGTTTACCAACGCATGAAATCATGTATGTGGCCCAATGGGTACATCGGCGCTTATTAGAAGGTGAAAAAACGCAAGCACTTGATGTTGCATCAGATCTTCTTCAGGATTTTGCCCGCCGGCTGCACAAAAGGTCGCGGACAATACAGTCTTCATAAAGGAGCCAAATAAAATATATAAAGTGCCTGGTTGGGTTTGTTCACCCCAGGGCAATAATGTGCTGGGGAATACTCATTCGCGCTTTGTCATCATTTATCTGTGGCAATCCAGGAAACACTCCCAACTCCCCTCAAGGGACGAAGAAGAGGGAGCAGCAAATTGCGGTTAATTTTTTATTAGTCCTCAAATAAGTATCCATATTCCATGGAAATCTCATCAGTACGGGCTACTAAAGTTTCCACCAGTTCATCCAGAGCATTGCCCCGAATGATGCCCACCTGATGATCCAGATAGTTGCTGAGCACATCCTGGCCGTAGGAAAATGTCCAAACCAGGCTGTAGATGGAGCTCAGGCCGGGTCGTCCCTGAAATTCCTCCTGGCTGGCAATGAAGATCTTGAGTTTTTTTTCTTTATATCCTGAAAGGCGGAATAAGTCAGACTTGTTCAGTCGTTCCCGCAAGCTGAAGACCATCCGTCTGCCCAAGCTGTCCATGTCTTCATAATCCACCATGACCGG
Organism: uncultured Desulfohalobiaceae bacterium; assembly: GCA_964479235.1. GTDB lineage: Bacteria > Desulfobacterota > Desulfovibrionia > Desulfovibrionales > Desulfothermaceae > Desulfovermiculus. The sequence goes on along the minus strand of CAYZLB010000002.1, from coordinate 16,533 downwards.
GATCTTACCTTCTTCAATCACTTTCTGAGGCACATTCTGGACATTTTTGACCATGTGCACTTCCTGTTCGGTGGCATTTGGTCCAGAGTCCTGGGCGGATGTCGGGCTGGAAAGCCCGAGACAGGATACAACCAAGCACAACATTCCAGCCAGAAGCGATGTGTATCGAGCAGTCACAACCCTCCTCCTTGTTTTTTCTTGCCTCATCCAAGTATACCCCACGGTTTAACCATTTGTTTTTTTTCCCAGGCATAGGCCGTGCGCACAATGTCTTCTAAATCGTCGAACCGAGGTGACCATTGCAGGGCCTTGGTGATTTTTTCCGGATCGGCAACCAATTCCGCCGGATCGCCAGCCCGGCGGTCTGTATTCGTTACCTGAAGGGAAGATTGACTCACGTCTTGAACCGCGGCAATGATGTCGCGAACAGAAAAGCCATGTCCATAGCCACAGTTGAAGATTTCTGAGGGATTTCCCTGTTCCAGCCAGTGCAAAGCCAAGACGTGTGTTGCGGCCAAATCGCTGACGTGGATGTAGTCTCGAACCCCGGTTCCATCCGGGGTTGGATAGTCTGTGCCAAAGATGGACAGATGTTCTCGTTGGCCTAAAGCCGTTTGACAGGCGACTTTGATCAAATGGGTTGCATCCGGTGTGCTTTGCCCCAATCGTCCATCAGGATCTGCCCCGGCAACATTGAAATAGCGGAGGATGACGTGGCCGAAAGCCGGACTGGCCTTGGAGACGTCCTGAAGGACCCACTCGCTCATCAATTTGGAACGGCCGTACGGATTGATGGGGGCCAAAGGGGCGTCTTCAGTAACCGGGAGATGGTCGGGCAGACCATAGACGGCTGCGGTTGATGAAAATATGAAGTGGGAAATGCCTGCCTCAGTTGCCAAGCGGATGAGCCAGGTAGTATTGAAGGTGTTGTTCTGGTAGTATTTGAGCGGATTTGTTACCGACTCCGGGACCACAATGCTGGCTGCAAAGTGGATTATGGCTGAGAAGTCTTCACCGTGCAGCACGCTGCGCACATGCTGTATATCGGCCAAATCACCTGTAATCAGTTTGGCCGGGGGAAGGACTGCTTGAGCAAATCCAGTGCTCAGATTATCGTAGGCGACCACATCGTATCCGGCCTGCAGCAGGCAGAGCACGGTGTGGGAACCGATATATCCGGCCCCGCCGGTAACCAGGATTTTAGGCATTTTCCCTCCATAAACGATCGTTGTTGCCGGCAGTAAAACAGGATTGTTCAAGGCCAGCTGCTGAGCAGCTGGGAGAACAAAGATTTCTCTGCATGCCTTGCTTTTAAAACCCTGCTGTTTTACCTAAAAATCATGAAAGGGCACAGTGAAATGGATGGTGTGTTTTATGTGGTACAAAGACAGAACAAACCTGTCAACGTATAATAGAGAAGGAGGAGCTATGAATCAGGGTACCTCTTCCATCCAACCCAACAGCGGCCCAGAACAAAGCAGTGCTCCGTTTGTGCGCAAGATGCACGAAGCAGGCATGTCCGATGCGGTTATAGGGCTTTTTTCAGAGTACGTGCAGCAGCTTTTCAGCTCCCAGTCTGTAGGCTTTCTCCCTGAATCACGTATTGATCCGGTTCAAGAAGACGATGTGAAGGGACAAGATCAATTGACTGCACAAGACGAAGACCTCGGCTGGTCACATCTGGAACAGGCAGTGGCCATCAAACTCAACGGGGGATTGGGAACCAGCATGGGCATGCCTTATGCCAAATCTCTGCTTACGGTAAAATCAGGGATGACCTTTTTGGATATAATACTTTATCAGGCTTTAAGCCTCAAAGACCACGGATTGACCGAGCCGGGCCTGGTCTTGATGGACAGCTTCAATACCCACCAGGATACAAAGGCCCATGTAGACGGCCTGCACCTTGCGGACGGTTTCAAGCCCTGGTCTTTTCTGCAGCATATGTATCCCAAAGTACTGGCCGACAGCTTGGAGCCGGCTAAGTGTCCCGATCAGCCGGATCTGGAATGGAATCCACCAGGACATGGAGATCTGTACGCTGCTCTGTATACATCCGGAATGCTCGATAGGCTCTTAAAAGCCGGAAAGCGGTATGCCCTTGTCTCCAATGCGGACAACCTGGGGGCAGTGCTCAATCCATCCATCCTTGGCTATTTTATTCGCAACGAATTGCAATTTTTAATGGAAGTGGCCAAAAGATCTCCGGCGGATAAAAAAGGCGGGCACTTGGCCAGGCAGACCGACGGCCGCTTGGTTCTACGGGAGATTGCCCAGTGTCCGGAAGAAGATGTCCCTGCGTTTCAGGATATCGACAGGCATCGATACTTTAACACCAACAGCATCTGGCTGGATTTGCATGCCTTGCAGGATACGATCAGCACCCAGGGCCTGCCCAGGCTGCCGCTCATTGTCAATCCAAAGCATTTGGACCCCAGAGACGAATCCTCACCCCAGGTGTACCAATTGGAAACTGCGATGGGGGCGGCCATATCGTCCTTTCAGCGCAGCGCGGCATTACATGTGGACAGGAAGCGTTTTGCTCCGGTAAAAAAGACCAATGACTTGCTTGTTGTACGTTCAGACTGTTATGAACTCAGCCCCACCTACCAGCTGTTGCCAAGTTCAAAACGCAGTCTGCCGCCCATTGAAGTGGAGCTTGACTCAGAATACTTCAAAAAAGTGGATCAATTTGAAAGCAGGTTTCCGCAGGGAGAACCGAGCCTGATTGACTGCGAACGGCTGATGATCGAAGGTGATGTGCTTTTTGAGGCAGATGTGGTCTGCAAAGGAGAAGTAGTGCTGAAGAATACGACCTCTATCCAGCAGCGCGTTGCACAAGGATCAGTCCTGGATGGAGAGAAGGTTTGGGAGTAGCCGATAGTTCGATGATGGTAAAGGGATCTTGGAGAAATGTGCTGTATCCAATACAATTCTTAGAATATGACCTGGGCCTTACAGTAGGGGCAGCCTAGACGTCTTTCGGCCTATGGCTGCCCCCTTTATTCTTCGATCAGATTGGTCGCTGGCGAAAGAAGAAAGGGGCTCGAGGCGAAGCATTTGCTTTATGCGGAGGATAAATGAAGGAGTTAGGATTTGAGAGGGTCTGGCAGACCCGGATCAAAGAGATTCAAGGCCTGGTCACATTGTATCGCTACAGCCGCAACGGGGCTGAAGTTCTCTGTGTGGAAAACGACGACGAAAACAAGGTGGCTGGAATCACCTTGCGCACCCCGCCCAAGGATTCAACCGGGGTTGCTCATATTCTGGAACACTCTGTGCTCTGCGGATCTCGAAAATATCCGGTCAAGGAGCCCTTCGTGGAATTGCTCAAAGGGTCTTTGCAGACTTTTTTAAATGCCATGACCTTTCCGGACAAAACCTGTTATCCCGTAGCCAGCCAGAACAGTCAGGATCTGCTCAATCTCCTGGATGTCTATCTGGACGCGGTTTTTTTCCCCCGGATTACGCCGGAAATATTCGCTCAAGAGGGGTGGCATCTGGTTCAGGACAGCGAGAATCCAAACCAGCTTCGTTACCAGGGGGTAGTATACAATGAAATGAAAGGGGCCTATTCCTCACCAGACAGTCTGTTGGCTGAATATTCGCAGCAATCCTTGTTTCCGGAGAGCATTTACGGGCTGGATTCCGGGGGGCATCCAGAAGCTATTCCTGAGTTGAGCTATGAACAATTTCTGGACTTTCACCGCAGGTTCTACCATCCTTCCAATGCCCGGCTGTTTATCTATGGAAACGACGATCCAAGGCCTTATTTGGCCTTGATACACGAGTATCTGCAGCAGTTTTCAGCTTTAGATGTGGACTCGCATATCGATCTCCAGCCCCGATTTGAACAGCCGCAGCATCTGAGTGCCTACTATCCGGCCGATCCCAAGAACGGGGCCACATCCATGCTGACCGTCAATTGGCTTCTGGATGCGACGACCGATGTAGATATCAACTTGCGAGCACACATTCTGGAAGAACTGCTCATTGGCATGCCGGCCTCCCCTTTGCGCAAAGCGTTATTGGATTCCGGGCTGGGCGAGGATCTGGCCGGAGTCGGGCTGGAAAGCGACTTACGGCAGATGTTTTTTTCTACCGGATTAAAGGGAATAAAGGCCGAAGACGGGGCACGAGTGGAAGAAATAATCCAAACCACCCTCAGGGACTGTGCAGATCGCGGCTTTGACCCCAAGACGATCGAAGCCGCAGTGAACAGTGTGGAATTTGATCTGCGGGAGAACAATACCGGCTCTTTGCCCCGGGGGCTGGTCCTTTTGATCAGGTCGCTAAGTACCTGGCTGTATGACGAAGATCCGACCCTGCTCTGGGCCTTTGAACAGCCTTTGGAAGAAATCAAGGCTGAGATCGCAGCCGGGGAAAGGGTTTTTGAACGTATGGTCCGGGAGTATATGCTGGAGAACAAGCATCAGAGCACAGTGACTCTTCGGCCGGATCCGGAAAAGGGCCGGGTTATTGAAAAGCGGGAAACGCAGCGTTTGCAGGAGCTGAGCGCCCGCTTGTCTCCGGAAGAAAAACAGGCTGTTCAGGCCGAGGCCGAGCGTCTTCAGGCCTTGCAGCAAAAGCCGGATCCTGCCGAAGAACTGGCCAAGATACCTCGACTGACCGTTCATGATCTGCCTCTAGAGATCCAAAGCTATCCTTTACGTATTGCATCTGAAAAACCTGGTTTGGTCCTGCACCATGATCTGTTCACCAATTCAGTTTTTTATCTGGATGTTGGCTTTGATTTGAGCCAGCTGGACCAGAAATATCTGGGATATGCCCGCCTTTTCGGCCGGGCCTTGACTGAGATGGGCACCCTGGATGAGGATTACGTCAGTTTAAGTCAGCGGATTCAGTCCAGAACCGGGGGGATCGATGCCCAACCTTTGGCCATGAGTCATGAACAGCGCCCGGACCCGTGTACCTGGCTCTTCTTGCGTGGAAAGGCCATGGCGGACAAGGTTCAGGACTTGATTGATATACTCCGGGATGTGCTGACAAAACCTTTGCTGGACAATCCCAAGCGATTTCAACAGTTGGTCTTGGAAGAAAAGGCACATATGGAGCAGATGCTGATCCCGGCCGGACATCAAATGGTCAATATGCGCCTGCGGTCCAAGTACAATCTGGCCGACTGGGTCAATGAGCACATATCCGGTTTGAGCTATCTGTTGTTCCTCCGTTTCCTGGCCGACAAGGTGGAAAACAATTGGTACGGGGTGGAAAGCGATCTCATCCATATCCGCTCCAGGCTTATCAACCGCAAGGCCATGATCTTTAATGTCACTGCCGATGAACATACCTGGAAAGAGGCCCAGCCGGTCCTGGATGCCTTTATCCATGAGCTTCCTTCCGCCCAGGTGCAGACGGCCAAATGGCTGGCAAAGTGCGAAGCCGGAGACGAGGGGCTCAGTATCCCAGCCCAGGTCAATTACGTGGGCAAGGCTGTGGACCTCTACAGCTTGGGCTATGAATTTCATCCCTCCAGTTTGGTGGTGGCCAGGTATCTGCGCATGAGTTGGCTGTGGGACTCGATTCGGGTTCAGGGCGGGGCGTACGGAGTGTTTTGTCTCTTGGACCGCAATTCAGGGGTGTTGTCTTTTCTTTCCTACAGGGACCCAAATATTTTAAAGACCCTGAACGCTTATGATCAAAGCGCAGACTATTTGACCCGCTCCGCATTGACCAGGGAGGAGGTTGAAAAGGCCATTATCGGAACCATTGGGGATATGGATTCCTATCGTTTGCCGGATGCCAAGGGATTTACCTCAATGCTATGGCATCTGCGCGGGGAAACGGACCAAGCCCGGCAGAAACGAAGGGAGACAATCTTATCCACCACAGCGAAGGATTTTCAGGCCTTCGGGCAATGGCTTCAGGAGTTATCCGCAAAGGGCCATGTCGTGGTCCTGGGGGCTGCAACAGCCATGGATCAGGCTCAAGAATCCGGGTTAAGGCTGGATCATGTGTGGCAAGTACTTTAGGGCAGTAAGTTTATAGAGAGCAAATAAAAAATCCGGGCCTGCAGGCCCGGATTTTTTATTTGCCTTTGGTTTTCAACCTGGTGCGCAGCCATTGATACCAGGTATCCAGGTTTTCCCCGGTTCGAGCCGAAACAGCAAGGATTTCGATATCCGGGTTGATCGACCGGGCCCCTTGGCTGGCCTGGTGCAGATCAAAATCCAGATAGGGCAGAAGATCCAGCTTGTTAAAGATCATCAGCTGGGAGCGAAGAAACATGCTTGGATATTTTATAGGCTTGTCGTCGCCCTCCGGTACGCTGAGCAAGGTAATCTTGCTATCCTCCCCCAGGTCAAAGGCGGCCGGACAGACCAGGTTGCCCACATTTTCTATGAACAGGATATCCAGGGTATGCAAATCCAGCCGGCCCAGGGCCTCATGGATCATGGAACTGTCCAGATGGCAGGCCTGATCGGTATTTATCTGGACCACCGGAGTTCCGGTGGCTGCAATGCGTTGTGCGTCGTTTGTGGTCTGTACATCGCCCTCAATGACAGCCATATCCATTTCCGGGCTCAGATCAGACAGGGTCCGCTCCAGCAGGGCGGTCTTTCCTGCTCCGGGTGAACTCATGAGATTTAAGGCCAGTATGCGGTGCCGGTCAAAGAGATCCTTGTTTTTTCCGGCAGTATGTTCATTGGCTTCCAGGATCTTGCGGACAACAGGTATCTTCATCGTCTCTGCTTCCAGTGTTTCTTCGTTGTGTTGAGTCCAAAGGCAATCGGGGCTCAAGCCATGATCCCCCGGAACACGAATCTATTCGGCCTCAATATACTCTATATGCAACTCCTGACCGGAAATGACCCGGTGGCCGATCTTCTGTCCGCATGTCGGACACGGAGCAAACCCGGCCAGGGTTCCCTGTTCATCTCCTTTAAGGGAGAAGGTCTGACCGCAGTGGGTGCAGTGCAGGCTGAAGGGAATGACTTCCAAATCCAGTTCGGCCCCATGTAAATCCGTGTTCCGGGTCAGGGCGTCAAAGGCCATGTGCAGGGCATCGGGGACAGCCCCGCTTAACCGACCGCAGTTGACCTTAACTGTCTGCAGGCGAGTTAATTTATGGACGTCCATTTCCTGGCGGACAATATCCAGCAGGCTTTGAACCAGGGACATCTCATGCATTGGATAATCCTTATGGCTTTGCTGGGACCAGTGGCAGGAATGACACAGCACAGCGAAAAGGAGTGCATCTGCAACAGTGCGCTCGACAGGGGCATTTTATAATGTAAACACCCCATCTTCATATATGGTCTTCTGATGGCCGCCGGACAATTTGGCCCGAACCCGTTTGGGCTCAATATTGACCAGATCCCAGTGCAGGGCCGAGTCGTTAAATCCCAGGCTGGATTTGACACTGTCCGTGAGCTGGCCGGCTCCGGGGGCGTACGTCTCTGCGTAGGATGCACCTAAGGCGATGTGGCAATTGCCGTATTCGCCGCCGTAGTTTTCGTCAAAAAGGGTGTGGGCCATGAAGGTATCGATACGTGAGAATCTCTTGTCGGTTAAAGAAAATTCCCCAAGTTTATCTGCATGTTGATCCAGTTCCAATTGTTTGCGAACAAAAGCCTCTCCCTGCTCTGCCGTGGCTTTGCTGACCCGGCCCTCGGCAAATTCCAGCCGTAGATTGGTGACCAGGTTTCCGTTGCGGTAGGTGGGCTGATCCATAAAATAGATACCCCGGGTTCCCCGCCAATCTGGAGAAGTGAACAGTTCAAAGCTGGGAATATTGTGTCCGGAGACGCCCACCCATTGCCGGGCCTGGCCAGGGGTAACAATCAGGTCGCAACGGGCGGATTCAACATGCAACTCATCCATTTTCATGGAGTTAAGGGCATTTTTGATTTCACTTGCCTGCTCAAATATTTCCTGCCATTGGGCCACAGGATCCGAATGGTCCAGGTAACAGGCCCGCACAATCTGGTCCCAGTATGATTTTTGATCAATGCCTGCGTTTCTGGCCAGTTCCGGTGTGGGCAAAAGCCCCAGGGTCCAGCCGAAGAGCCCTTGATTTTCCCTTTGATCCAGGATATCGCGCAGTTTTTTGCGGGCCAGGACAGAAGAGCCAATACGTTCCGGATTGACGTCCTGAAGATGGGTTAAGGATTCCGGAGCCAAAAGGGAGATGCACCCATTGAGATGATGCATAAGTTCTTCCTCTCCCGGAGGAACGAAGGAGATTTGCCCATCGTCACCTTTGACAAACAAGGCATGCTCCATGGCTGGTGAACCTGTGAGGCGATGGACTGGATACAAGCCCTGGATGATCAATTTCTCGAACAAGATTTCCGCCAGGCTCCGGGCTGGATAGTCATAGCGGACAAGGACAATATCCTGGGGATTGAATCCGGGCTTTCGCGCGGTTTGCATTCCCCAGAGCAGGACGTCGGCGTATTTCTGGAGCTGGTCTGTTGGCATCATAAGAGATTGCAGTCTTTAAGGTTGAGTTTTTGGCCATTGGTCAAAACGGACAATATCGTCTTCTTCCAGATAGCTCCCGCTTTGGATTTCAATGATTTCAACAGGGATTTTGCCCGGATTGATCAGTTGATGCACCGTGGCCTGGGGGATATCAACTGTTTCATTTTCAGAGCAGAAAAATTCCTCATCCCGCAGTCTGATCCGGGCAGTGCCCTGAATGACTACCCAGTGCTCACAACGGTGATGGTGCATTTGAATGCTCAGCGATGCTCCAGGGTGGAGCTGTATGCGTTTGATCTTATGGAATCTCCCTTCTTCCAGCACGGTATAGCTGCCCCAGGGGCGGTGTACAGTGACATGGGCCTCAACCAGGTGGCTGCCTTCCTGCTTTAAGCTGTTAACGATATTTTTCACTGACTGGACTTGGTCGATGGGGCAGACCAAGGTAGCGTCCCTGGTCTGAACAACAATGGTTCGGTCCATGCCGGTGACCGCCAGTTTGCCCCCTTGGGAGAGAAAAAGGCTGTCCCGGCAGTCCTGGGCCAGGACATCGCCTTGACAAACGCAACCTGATGCGTCCTTGGCCCCCAATCGGTAGACCGCTTCCCAGTTGCCCAAATCGTCCCAGCCGAAGTCGGAGGGAACCACTGCCTGTTTGGCCACCTTTTCCATAATCCCATAATCAACGGACTGGCTGGGCAGACCGGAATAGCAATGGGTCAGGGGCTGTTCCTGGCGCGTCAGCCACCAGTCCCAAAATTCGGGCTGCAGATCGTGCAGGGCCTCCAGGAAAGCGGGCAGGGAAAAAACAAACATCCCGCTGTTCCAGAAGTACCCGCCTGCAGTCAAAAAACCGCGGGCAGTAACCAGGTCCGGCTTTTCTATAAATCGTTGGACCTGGTAACAGCCCTGGCCCAACTCCTGTCCCCTGGCTATATACCCATATCCTGTTTCCGGACTTGTCGGAGTGATGCCGAAAGTAACAAACCATTCCTTTGCCGCCAGGTCCAGGGCTTTGGCCATGGACTCCTGCCACATGGCTTGATCGTGGATGAGATGGTCTGAAGGAAAGATAGCCACTGTGGCCTGAGGGTCAAGCTTTTGAACCCGATCCAGGCCCAGAACAATGGCTGGAAGGGTATTGCGGCCCATGGGCTCACTGATGATTTGTTCATTCAAGTTCGGATCCAGGTCCTGGACCTGTTGACTGACTTCAAAGACATGCTCTTCATTGGTCACAATCCATATCCGTTGCGGAGGGAGGATGCCCATGACCCGGGTTATGGTCTGCTGCAGAAGGGAAGAGTCGCCATTTAAGCTTAAGAACTGTTTCGGCAGTTGGGACCTGGACAGGGGCCAGAGTCTGGTTCCGGATCCTCCGGCCAGGATAATGGCATGGCAATGGCTCCATTGGGGGTTCGGGCCGGGCATGCCAGGAGATGTGTCTACCATGTCATTCTCGAAAAGATAGGCAAGACGTTTGTGGAATGAAGACGCATAAAAAAGGCCACGACGGTATATACCCGGTGGCCTGTTTTCATCAATGGCGGAGAGGGAGGGATTCGAACCCCCGGAGGGCGTTAACCCTCAGTAGTTTTCAAGACTACCGCCTTTAGCCACTCGGCCACCTCTCCGGAAGCAATGCAGGATAGCCAATCTCACTGGTTTCTGTCAATCGATCGTGCACTTATTGTACATACCCCTGCTCCGAGAGATAGAGCAGGACTTCCTGGGCTGCCTCGGCCGGGGTGGCTTGGCTGGTATTGATGGTTAGTTCCGGATTGCTGGGGGGGATATAGGGATCGTCGATCCCAGTCACCCCTTGAATCAAGCCTTGCCTGGCTTTGGCGTACAGGCCTTTGCGATCCCGTTGTTCACAAATTTCCAGGGGTGCGTTCATGTAAATTTCCAAATATCCACCATACTGGCTGATGAGTTCCCGGTTGTACCGGCGGGATTCTTCATAAGGGGCAATGGGCGCGCAGATGGCAATCCCCCGATTCTTGGTGATTTCACTGGCCACGTAGCCAATACGGCGGACATTTATTTCCCGGTCCTCCTTGGAAAAGGAAAGCTCGCTGGAAAGGTGCGTCCGAACAATATCGCCATCCAAGAGGGTTACCGGCCGGTCCCGCAGTTCCATGAATTTGACATACAGGATGCGGGCCAATGTGGATTTGCCGGATCCGGACAGTCCGGTCAAAAAGATGGTGAATCCCTGTTTGTGCCTGGGGGGATAGGTCTTTTTCAATTCATCCACGACTTCCGGAAATGAGAACCATTCAGGAATCGGGAGTTCAAATTCCAGTCTGCGCCGCAGTTCAGCAGAGGATATGCGTTTGGTGACCATGTTTGGGGCGACTTCTGTTTCCGGAAGATATTGGGCCTTATCCTCAACATACACCATAGGCACCAAGGGTACGGACTGAATGCCGATCTCTTCGCTGTGCTCTGCAACCAGATTCTGGGCCTCGCCCGTAGGGTAAAAAAGATGGTCATTGCTTTCGTGGACAAAGGGATCGGCCTGATCCGGGGCAACAATGAAGTGGGTACAGCCGAAATTCTTGCGGATAATGGCCTGCAACAAGGCTTCCTTCGGTCCGGCCTTACGCGAGGCGTAGGGCAAAAGACCGAGCATGATCATGGTCTGGGGAAATCGTTGCACAAAGGCCTGATAACAGCGGATCATGGTGAAATGTTCCAGATCCCGGGGAGATGGACGGCCAACCTCAGGCTGGAGGAAAATGCTTGCTCCGGCCTGCCGGGCAGCGTGCATGATCATCTCTTTGTGCGCACAATGCAGGGGCTTTTCAGTGTGAAACCCGATGACATTGCGCCAGCCCATTTGAGTAAAGCGGCGGTGGGTTTCCGAGGGGGGAAGGCGCAATTCAGGGAAGTCGAAATGAAGTGGTGGATGCAGTCCTTCGATATTTCCGCCCACGTAAAATGGATGAACCCGATGGTACAAGGAATAGACCGAGGGATGCCGAAACTGGTCGTCAGTGCCGAAAATGCGCAGTGCTTCTTTGGTCTTGTCCGGTTCCCAGACTTCCTGCACGTGCAGGACAGCCAAAAGAAATCCTTCCTGGTCGCACAGGCCCAGCGACTGCCCGGGATGGAGCTTGGCGGCAGTTTTCTCCGGAATATCGAGACAGATGGGCATGGGCCACAGGGTGTTGTCCGGCAGACGTCCCTGATCAAGGACGGATTCGTACTCCGTGCTGAGCATAAAACCAGTCAGTGGATAAAACGCCCGGTTACACAAAAGTTCCAGGTCGCAGACCTGCCGCTCGTTTAAGGAGACAGTCAATGCATTGGTCAGTTCATTTTTTAAGTGTTCCACCCTGCGGAAATGGACAAGGAGGCTTTCGGAATAGGCATTCATGGGGATTTGTATCCTTTCATTCCATTGTCTCGGTCCCGAACCGGGACCTTGCTGAGCACTTTGGGGTAATAGGGCTGTTCGGCTTCCAGTATGAGAACCAAGGTACCAACCTGCTGGCGTTGTGAAGACGCCACCAGGTCTGAATTATCCGTTCAGATAGCGGTCAATCCGCTCCAGTCCTTCGGCGATATTGTCCAGGGAGTTGGCGTAGGAGAAACGAAGATATCCTTCCCCGTTTGGGCCGAAGTCTACTCCCGGGGTAACGCCCACTTTGGCCTGACGCAGGATGTCAAAGGCCAATTGGTAGGAATCGGTACTGAATTGTTTTGCATTGGCCAGGACATAGAAAGCCCCGGTTGGTTCAGAGGAAATGTTAAATCCTATCTCCTGCAGCCGTTTGAGCATGAATTTGCGGCGTTGGTCATAGGTCTCGACCATGACCTCTACATCGGACAGGGCCTCTTTCAGGGCGGCCAGGCCAGCCCATTGGACGATGGATCCGGCACAGATGTACAGGTTTTGGGCCAGTTTCTGGATTTCGCGAATAAAGCGCCTGGGTGCGATCAGATAACCCAGACGCCATCCGGTCATGGCATAGAGTTTGGAAAAACCGTTGAAGACAAAGGCCTGATCGGTGATCTCCAAAATGGACGGTGCCCGGCCCGAGTAGGTCAGGCCTTGATAAATTTCGTCTGAGATAATGGGCGGTCCTATGCCGGCCAGTTCCTGTAGTCGCTCACTGCTGAGCACTGTCCCCGTGGGATTGGCCGGAGAATTAATTAAAACCCCCCGGGTATCAGGGCGGAGAACCTTGGAAATTGATTCCTGTGTGTATTGAAAGCCGTTGTCTTCATAGACAGGGACCGTCAGGGGCCTCCCGCCGGCAAAAGAAATAACGTTGGCGTAGCAGGCATAACCGGGGTCGGAAAGAATGACCGATTCCCCCTGTTCCAAGAGGGTGGCAAAGCAGAGGAGCATGGCCGGGGAAGTGCCGGAGGTGACAATGACTTGATCTGGATCAATATGCCGCCCGGTGCGCTGCCAGGTATCTTCGCAGATAGCCTCCCGGAGCTCCAGCAGGCCCAGGCTGTGTGTATAGTGTGTTTCCCCGGCTTCTATGGCCCTGCAGGCGGCGTCTTTGATGCACTGCGGGGTGTCAAAGTCCGGTTCGCCGATCTCCAGGTGCACGATATGCTCCCCGTCGGCTTCCAGTTTCTTGGCGGCCTCAAGCACCTCCATGACCAGAAAGGGGCTGATATTTTGAGTGCGGCTGGATGGTTGCATTGTGTCAGTCCTTTGCGTTTTGTGGAAGGTTCTGCCCCAATTTTTTATTGGGAAAAGTTGACCAGGTATCTATTCAAAGTCCCAGACCGGTCCATCAGGGGTGTCCTGGACTGCAACACCTAGCTGGACCAGCTGGTCCCGAATGGAATCGGCCAGGGTGAAGTCCTTTGCTTTGCGGGCTTTCTGGCGTTTGGCGACCAGATCCTCAACCTGCCGGGTGTCAACTCCAGCCCGGTTAGCCCGGGACATCCTGAGATCATGCAGGAACTCGTCCCTTTTTTGGCTGAAAAGGCCCAGGACAGAGCCAAGCTCCTTGAGTGCGGCGATGATCTCCTGGCACGCCTGCCACGCATCCTTGGCCTTGCGCAGCTTTTTATCTTCCAGAATCCGATTGGCTATCCTGATCAGGCTGAAGGCATAGCCTAAGGCAGCAGCTGTGTTCAGATCGTCTTCCAAGCTGCTTTGCCATTGGCTGGAGGCGGCTTGAATCTCTTGACCTATTTCCACAGGCAGATTCGGGCCTTTGTTTGTACTCAAAGCGGATGTGACCGCTTCCAGGTTTTTTTGGGTCTGATATACCCTTTTGAGACCTTTCTCCGCTTCCTGCAGACTCTCGAAGGAGAAATCCAGAGGGCTGCGGTAATGCTGGCTCAAAAGGAAGAAACGAAGGACTTCGGGCAGGAAATGGGCGAAAATATCCCGAAGGGTGACAAAATTCCCCAAGGATTTTGACATCTTTTCGCTTTTGACCTGCACAAATCCGTTGTGCATCCAGTAACGGACAAAATCCCGACCGGAGGCAGCGATGCTTTGGGCCCGTTCATTTTCATGATGGGGAAAGATGAGATCTTGCCCCCCGCCATGGATGTCCAGGGGCAGGCTCATGAATCGCTGGCTCATGGCCGTGCATTCGATGTGCCAGCCTGGGCGGCCGTCACCCCAAGGACTGGGCCAGGATGGTTCATCGGGTTTTGCCTTTTTCCACAAGGCAAAATCCAGAGGGTCTTCCTTATCCTGTCCAGGCTCAATCCTGGCCCCGGCTTTGAGTTCTTCGATATTGCGACCGGAGAGCCGGCCATAGTCGGAAAAATTGCGGACCCGAAAGTAGACGTCTCCATTCAAAGTTGCGTAGGCATATCCTTTGTCGATCAGGGTTTTGATCACTTCCTGCATGTCCTGAATATGTTCCGTGGCCCGGGGCTCATAATCCGGCCGGAGGATATTGAGGCGGTCCATATCCTGATAAAAGGCCTGGATGTATTTTTCTGCGACAGCCTGGGAATCGATGCCTTCTTCTCTGGCACGGTTGATGATCTTGTCGTCTACATCAGTGAAATTGCGGACAAAAATCACGTGATATCCGGAAAAACGGAGATAGCGGACCAGAACGTCAAAGACCACTGCCGCCCGGGCGTGACCTATGTGGCAATAATCATAGGCAGTGATCCCGCAGACGTAGAGAGAAACCTTGCCCGGCTCCTTGGGCCTGAATTCTTCTTTGCTCCGGGAAATGGAATTATAAATCTTCATATCCGATCCTTGGTTTGGAGAATGGGCATCTGGTTGTGAACCGATCAGTGTACAGCGTATTATGTATGAGTTTGTGACGTTTCTTCCGGAGGTATCCTGTGCCCAATGACCTGGGCTACTGCTTTTATTCCTTGTTTGCTGCCGGTGAACCCTAAATGTTCTTCTGTTGTGGCTTTCATGTTTACTTGGTCTTGGCTCAGGCCAAGCAACGAAGAGATATTTTTTTTGATCTGGCCTTTCCAGGGACTGATCTTAGGGATCTGACAGATAACAGTCATATCCACATGATCGATTGTCAGGCCCAGCCTGCCGGCCAGATCCAGAATTTCAGCCAGGAGCATGCCGCTGTTTGCATTTTCATACCCGGGATCTGTGTCAGGGAAGAAATCTCCGATGTCTCCTCGTCCCAGGCAGCCAAGGAGCGCGTCAATCAGGGCGTGGAGCAAAACGTCTCCGTCTGAATGAGCCTCAATTTCCGGGCCGGTGACAATGGGGATTCCTCCCAGCTTCATGGGCCGACCCGGGCCGAAACGATGCACGTCATATCCCCAGCCTATGCAGTTGTGAACAGCGGATATTGTTGCTTCGCGAAGCATGTCCAGGTCCTGGTCAGTCGTGATCTTGATATTGTCATCCTGTCCTGAAATCAGTTGGACCGGATAGTCCATACGCTCAACCAGGGCGGCGTCGTCCGTTCCCTGCCATCCATCCTCAGCAGCCTGAAAATGGGCTTGGCGGATGATGCTTTGCGCAAACCCCTGCGGGGTCTGGACGGCATAGAGGCGATCACGGTTCAAGGTCTGGAGTCGGCCATCCTGAATACGTTCTTTTATTGTATCTGTCACCGGCAGGGAAGGGATAACGGCCACAGCTCCGGAAGCAAGGGAGTCAATAATGTGTTGAATCAAATGAGGTCGGAGGAAAGGGCGGGCCGCATCGTGGATCAAAACGTGTGAGCACTTGGCCGGTAATCCGGCCAAGGCCTTGCGCACGGATTCCTGTCTGGTCGCTCCGCCGGTACAGGCTGCGTATTCCAGCCCCAATGCGTCGCTGGTCCAGAGAGCGGCGATCTCTGCCCTGCGGGTTTCCTCCTCGTCTGGGGGCAGGGTGAAAATCAATCCTTTCATCTCGGGAACTGCGGCAAAGCTCGTCGCGCAATGCCAGTACAACGGCCGGTTCTTCCAGGGCAAAAACTGTTTTTTTGTTTTTTGCCCCTTGATGCGTGATCCCTGGCCGGAAGCCAGCAGTATGGTCCAGATATGCATATATGCGGTGTGTAGAGAAAATGCGGCCGGTTGCGGACAGCAAAAAGCGGAGCCGGGAGTAAGCCGGGTTCTGTGCAGGGACCGTCATTCATCTAGGACAGGAATTACTCCCTGCCTCCAGCGACCTACCCGAGAGTCTCGGCCGGGCCGGCCTCAAACACTCTCCTATTTGGTCTTGCTCCGGACGGGGTTTGCCGAGCTTGCCGCGTCGCCACGGCAACTGGTGGGCTCTTACCCCACCCTTTCACCCTTACCCGGCACTCAGTTCTTTCATCCAATATCTTGCTCTTGGTCAGCTTGGCCTGAAAAAACTGAGTGCCGGGCGGTTTCCTTTCTGTGGCACTTTCCAGGGGTCACCCCCTCTGGGCGTTACCCAGCGTCCTGCCCTCTGGAGCCCGGACTTTCCTCCTTCCGGCACTGAAAGCTTGCATGCACGCATTCAGTGCCGGAAGACGACGGTCTTCCCGACTCCGCTGTTTGCTGGGTGCACGCGGGCACCCTTTCCCTGTGATGAAAACGCTGTACAGGGCATGGCTAGTCTATTCCCTGTACTCGCTGTCCTTATACCAAAGCGGACTGAGCCCGCAACCCAACCAAGAGAATCTTGAACCGCCCGCTTCG
>CAYZLB010000001.1:0-57948 GCA_964479235.1 uncultured Desulfohalobiaceae bacterium | reverse complement strand
GTTCCGGACCCGGAGCAGGATCTCATGCATGGTGCCGGGGACGTATTGGCCGCCTTGTCCAGGAGGTTATCTGTGTTCTCGGCCGTGAAGGCTTTTCTCTGGAGGTTGTGGCAACCCATGGAGGCGCAGTTGACAGCGTAGTGAATCCGGGGATCCTTCCAAAGGGGCCGGAGAATCCGGTGCTCTATGTCGTTGAGGGACAGCTCCTGGCCCTCGATGGTCACCAGTTTCTTGTCCCATGGGCCGGAGGAAAAGAATCCCGGGGAGATGTCGATATCCTTGATGGAATCCACAGGATAATGATCTAAGACAACCTGAATGGTGAGGGCGTTGTAAAGGTTGATCCAAAACGGTTTCTGAGTCTCTTTGGACATTGATCTGACCTTAGTGGCCGTCAGTTCGTCCAGGTAGCTGTCCAGGTTGCTGCGATCCTGGGCTGTGACCCACTGATAATCGAACCTGTTGATCCCTTTCGGGTCTTGGGTCACATAGCTCTGCAAGAAGGTGGTCCATGCACTGTGGTCCACGGTCATAGTTGAATTGGGATTGTGCTCATCCCAATACTCCCATAGATCGGCTTTCGGGGCGGCCAGGAGTAAGGTTGGAAAAAGCAGCACAATCAAGGTCAAACTCAAGGAACGACAACGTCTCATAGAATCTCCTTTCCATATTGACGCAGGGGCGATGTTTGTATGTGACCGCTCATGGCAAAAAAGCTTCATCAAAAAGTCACAAAAATTTCCCAAAAAGGAGTTGGAGACAGCTAAAATCAGGGCACATGAGGTACACAATGGCTCAAACCATACACCAAAAGCATCTGGAACTGATGAATGATCCTGAATATGCAAAACACTACCAGGACCTGGAAGAAGAGTTCAATATAGCCAGGGAGCTTATTCAGGCAAGGACCAGGATCGGCCTTACCCAGGAAGAAGTAGCCAGACGTATGGGCACTACCCAATCAGCTGTAGTCCGGATGGAGTCGGGCAAACCATTGCCAACCCTTAGGAGTCTGAAAAGATACGCCCTGGCTACGGGCAGTAAAATTAAGATTTCCCTGGAGACGTAGACCAGTGTAGGTGGACAGCCGAGTTACAAGTCAATGCGCTCTGATAAAAAAACAGCTCATGTAGCCCTCACACCTATCAAGCCTTAACAACAGTTGTTTAAATACTTAGCAACACAATCCTTGTCTTATGTTTCTGGAATCTGAGTCAGTCTTTTTCACTGCTTTGATATTGCAGTACAATTTTTTTTACCGCTTCAGCCCCACGGACCTCGAGTATACTTTTTGTACGTGGCATTTTTCTTGCTATTCATGGGTATTCTTATCACCTTAATTTTTTAGGAGGAGGAAGGTATGCACCACGGAAGGTTATTAGGGATTGGGTTTTTGGTCTGTGGAATTTTGCTCGTGCTCAACGCAGCACCGGCCATGGCTGTAAACTTCGACTTTCATGGAGACATGGACCATCGTTTTCTTTTGGGAACGAATCACAACGATTGGATTCATGATGGGGGAGGGCAAACAGGACGACTTGACGATGACGACGTCTACGACAACTTCGGGGAGATCAAGTATAGGTTCTGGTTTGAGGCGGCCAGCGATGACGGGGATTACAAGGGTGTGTTCGCAACCGAGGTTGGGGGACTGCGCTTTGGTGAAGACGACAAGATGGACTATTCTGGAGATGAAGTCCAAATGGAAGTCCGCTGGGGGTATTTCGATTTTCAGCTTCCTTTTGTAGAACAAGAGTCCAGAATGCGTATGGGGCTGCAGCCGATCAACATCAACCCCTTTCTATGGAAGGAAACCATCGGTGGCGTCACCTTACAAGGTGCCGCCGGTGTCTTCGACTATCAACTGGGCTGGCTTCGAGGCTATGAAGCAAATGTTGCATCTAATGATGATGAAGACCTCTTTGACGACCAGGATTCAATCTACGCCCGATTGGACTACAAAGGGGTCGATAACTTCAATGTCGGCCTGTTCGGTCTGTTCCAATGGCAGGACACCGACGATCCTGACGATGACCAATGGGATGAGTTTGGTGATGAGTTGAATTACGGACTGACTCCGACTTCTTATGAATTCAAAAATTTCGGGTCCGAGGGAGTGAGCGCTGACATTAGTCTGGCCACTTTTGGTCTGGACGGTTCAATGAGCTTTAATCCTTTCTTCATCAATTGGGATGCTATGTATCAGACCGGAAGCATCGATCGCCTCCAGTATGCCAGCTTGAATGACCTCAACGACATGCGTTTTAGGGACGTCGAATTTGATGATCTTGACTTGGATACCAAAGACTATGATGTCTCCGCTTACTTTGCTCACCTGGATCTGGGTATGAACTGGAATAAGCACACCTTCACTTATACCTTCTGGTACACATCAGGTGATGATGATCCCGATGACGACGATTTCGACGCCTTCATGGCCACGGACATCGACCGCAAAGACAGCATCGTCCTCATGGAAGGCGGCTATGCCAGCGACAACTACTTCACCGAACGGCACTACATCCTGGACCGCGGGTTTATCATGAACAAGCTGGCCTGGGACTTTCAAGTGAACGAAAAATTGCAAGTCGGCCTGGCCGGAATGTACATGATGACCTCCGAAGATGTTGAGTATGAGACAGCATTGACCGGAGAAAAGGCGTCCGATGACGAGCTGGGCGTGGAAGCTGACGCATATATCAAGTACCAGCTGTTTGAAAACGTTGAATTGGCTTGGAACGCCGGCTATCTGGCCGCAGGCGATGCCATGGACTATTTCGAAAGGGAACAAGACGGAGATTCAGATGAGGACATCTGGCGCTCAGACATGAGGATCCGGTATACATTTTAAAAAAGCCGTATCGCCGAATACCAAAAGGGACAGGGCAAGCTTGCCCTGTCCCTTTTGGTATTGTATATGCTCCTGAAAGCCCATTTTATTCCCTTATGAGACAGAGTCCCATCACCACATTCTGGAGGTTGATCGCATGACCCAACCATTTGCCCCGCGCAGCACCTTGTGGATCCCATTGTGGACACTCGGTTTTATGACCCTCATTTTCTTTTGTCTGGCCATTTCGGTACAAGCTGCGCCTATTCAGCTCGTGGCCAAAGATTTTCAGCCCATTACCGGAACCGTGGTGGGAACGAACCAAGATCAGGTCCTCATCGACCTGGATGCCGCAGATGGAATTGAGCCCGGGGATGTGTTCACCATTTCAGAACCAGGACAAAAAATCATCCACCCTAAGACCAAAAAGGTCCTGGGAACAACACACAGCTTGCAGGCTGTCCTCATCGTCGGGCAAATCGCCGATGGCTTTTCCTTTACCCGATCCGTGCTCAAAAAGGCGCAGATCACCCCTGGCCAACCTGTTCAGCGCTTCGAAAATTTACGAGCTGTTTTTTGGGACTACACGGACGAGAATAATGAACCGTTGTTCCAGGACCTGCGGGAGGCATTGCCGCATTTGCGGTGGATGCCCTTCCAAAAGGCTCAAGCAGTCCAGCCAAATCGGCCGGAACCCATTGAGGACCAGCCTGGAGACATGTTGTATTTCATCCTTGAGCCCGGCGAACTCTTGGTCCGGGGACCTTCTTTTGAGCTCATTGAGACTTACGCAGTACAGGATCTGGAGCAATCATCCGGAACAGGAGAAGTAATCACCCCCCAAACCCAACCGTTGGTCCCTCCTCCTTCCAGCCAAACCGGAGTTGAAGCAGGCGTGGCCTATCAGGAACGCTTCAGCCAGCTGGAGACAGTGGCCAATCTAAAACACCCCACGGTTATGGCCGACTTTTTGACAACAGAAGACGGTCTGTTGATGGCCTCCAGCGACGGCAAGAAATTACAGGTTGCCCATCTCTCCGAGGGGATGCAGGTCATAGCCTCAGGTCAAACCGACTATCCAGGCCAGGTCCTCTCCTTGTCCTGGTGGACACCTGAGGATACGGCTCAAACCTATATCCTGGCCAATATCTGGTCTGATGACCGGATGCAGAGTGCTGTGTTTGCCTACACCGGGGAAAATCTCCGCTGTGTACAGGACCGAATCTCCAAACTGCTGGCGTCCTTTGACCGTACCGGGGATCAAAAACCGGAAACGCTTCTGGCCCAAGCCTATGACCATAATAAAATCTTTGGAACCAGGGTATGGGAAGGGAGATTAGAACAGGATTCCTTGGATTGGACCCCAACCGGCTTCCCCCTGCCCCGACTGTTTCAGGTAACAGGGAGTTCCTTTGCCGATGTCACCGGTGACGGGGAAATGGAAACACTGTGCATTGCAAACAATATCTTGTTTATCTTTGACGGGACCCAGGCCCTGTACAAATCATCTGCCCCGGTCGGAGGCAGTTTATCGGCCCTGCTGTACGATAAAAATACATCAGTCCAAAACAGGATCTCAGATAGAGTTACCTTTGAATTGCCGCCATTGGTCCGGGACATTGACCAGGACGGCAGACCAGAAGTTCTGGTTTCCACCTTTGCCCAAGACCTGTTTGGTTCTTTGACTGGAGACACAGGGGCGAAACAGAGTCAGCTGCTGGTGATCAATTACCAAAACGGACGTTTTGAACACGGCACCCTTGGCGGGATAATCGATGGCAGCATCCAGGGATTCACCCTGGACAATGACCGGGCCTTCCTGGTTGCCTCCCAAAAAGGCGGAGTCTTCAAAGGCGGAGGGACAACCGATATCCTTTCTTTTCCCCTCAAAAAATGAACGAAAAGGCCTGCCGCTATAGCGACAGGCCTTTTCATCACTCACTGCATGGGATCTTGGTCACGAGCGTTGCCGTATATATTTGTGTTACGCTCTTGGCCAGGTATTTTCCATGCCTGGCCTATGGACTGGTTTTACCCAGAATTGTCACCGTGTATGGGATATGCTCATTCTCGTTTGCAATCAAGATAATCTTGCGTGTTCATGGTTCCAGGTTCACGGTTATAAAAATAAAATCAATGTGATAGGATGATATTGTATATTTCCGGGTTGGCCTTCGATAATCGTCAACAAAAACAACTAACTATGTAAGAACTTTTGACTGTCGAGACTCGTCTTGCGTATTTTCTTTAGCTGCTCAAGTTAACGTCACGGCTTTTGACTTTTCCGTCATTGCCCGGCCGGGCTGCTTGATCACTTCGATACCAAGCGTGCCGGGCAATCTAGTGTACATAACTTGCTTATTCTGACCTCAGTCATTGTCGCGAAGGAGGGACTCCAGGGCTTCTCAGACTCAGGTTCAAAAGCCAACATTCTAATTTTTTAGTAGTTTCTCGCTGAGCAGTTGGCCTTTCCCTTGGATTGTCACGCGTCCCGCGTGACACGAATGATTCCGATGTATTCGCCCAATAACGGCCGGGCAATGACGGAGAGGAGTTTGCGGTAATCCAGGGAATCGTTCCCATCAAAAACATTCATCCGGACCACTAGAAAATGTGCGTATTTTTCGCTGATTGCACACAAATTATACGGCAAACCTCAAAATTTCATACGCCGTGTCCGAAGAACCGGGATACTCAAAGGGATACAGGACAACTAGTAATTCCATCCCCGGTCAAATGACGAACTTCCATCGTGATAGGTGGGATTAAATTGTTCCGGGATTGACCGCAGCTTATACGTATTTTCACTTATTGTTTGTAACGATGCATAAACCTTGGTATAAATAAAGGCCATAGCATTTTCAGCTGATTGCATCTCTTCATCTGGAGGGACCACGACCCAAAGTTTGACCTGGTTCGGATTCCCCATCTCTATCTTCCAGAACAGATCACCTAAGTCTGGTCCTGGGGCCACCTCTTTCCAGTCCTTGTCCAAACGAAGTTCCAATCCAGAGGTATCCGGAGGAACAAATAAAATGGCTGAGGGATTGTATTTGGGCCCGGAGTAATACACATCATACGACTGCGCATTTTGGCGCAACTGATCGATGCTTATATCTATTCCCAGGGTTGCCGGGTAAAGTTGCGTTTTCTTTCCCAACTGACCCAACGAAGCGCAACCAACTGCAAAAACAAATCCAGCCAGGCAAACGGACAGCCACACTATTTTTTTCCCCTGCATACAGCATCCTCCATTTTCAATGACTATCCATATCGCGTATTCTTTGTATGGGTAACACTGGGAAGATTGTTGTCAAGTCAGATTTTCCGGAGGCAAAGCGGACAAAGTACAATATTTTGCTCTGTAAAATTTTTTGTACTTTTGGCCGTTTTTTGCTTGCAATTTTTTAAGGCTTGGTATAAATATTTTGACGAGGCGTCAGATCAACATGCAACAGGTCTTGTACAAGGAGGTGGGTTATGAAGAAATTGGTCTTGGGACTGCTCAGCGCAGCCATGGTCCTGGGAACTGCCGGATTTTCCTTTGCCCGGCAGAATCTCTCCCAGTTCAGCTCATACGGTTACTACCGGGCGGCAGTTTCCTTTGTGAACAATTTTGGTTTTGATGAAGACAGAAAATCAGACGACCACATGATTTATCAACGTGTGCGTCAGTATTTTGAGTACAGCGCCAACGAGAACCTCACTGCCCAGGTAGCTTATGAAATTGACAACGGCTGGGGTTGGGATGGCGGTCATTTTGGTAACGATGCCGCTGCCGGCAAAGATGACGGCTTTGACGGCATTGAAATCAAACGAGCCCAGCTGAACTTCAACTGGCCGAACACTGAAGTGTATATCCAAGCCGGTCTTGCAGGTTACACCACTCCTGGCAGCCCTATGGGCACCCCGGTATTGGGCGGCGACATGCCTGGCGTATTCATCAATGCCCCAATCAACGATATGGTCAGTGTTACCTTTGGCTACGTGCGCTCCGATGACGAATACCGCATTAATGATGGAGACAGTGACGATTCTCCCACTTCCGGCGACTCACTCGATGCCTTTGTAGCCTCTGTGCCCCTCACCTATGAAGGCTTCAACCTGACTCCTTTTGGTGTGTATGCCAGTATCGGCGAAAGTGTTATGAACAACAATGAATACGGCGAATATTTCGACAATTGGTGTTCTCAAATGGGAACCATAGCCGGAGAAGCAATAGGCAGCGGTGTATATGAGGACGATGTAGACGCTTACTGGGTCGGCATGCCTTTTGGCATCAATCTTCTGGATCCCTTGTCCATCAATGGTCAGTTCATTTACGGTGCCGTGGATGCAGGCCAAAGCATGCTGGATAGAGAAGGATACTTCTTTGACCTGA
Source organism: uncultured Desulfohalobiaceae bacterium (assembly GCA_964479235.1). Lineage (GTDB taxonomy): Bacteria > Desulfobacterota > Desulfovibrionia > Desulfovibrionales > Desulfothermaceae > Desulfovermiculus. The sequence continues at coordinate 50,737 of CAYZLB010000001.1, read as the reverse complement.
GCGTAGATTATGCCATGGATCTGTTCACCCCATCCCTGTATTTCTATTATTCCTCAGGTGAAGATCACGACACTGATGACGGCAGTGAAACCTTCCCTATCTTGTGGAACGATGGATACTACTATCCGCCGGCTGGTGCAGCCCTGGGTTTTAACACCATGTATGGATTCGGCGACGGCGACTATTGCTATGCCCAGTACGTACCGCACGGTGTGTGGAGCCTGGGGTTTGCCCTGAAGGATATTCAGTTTATCGACAAGCTGAGCCATACCTTTGCCATCGCCTACTCTCAGGGCACAAATGATGAGGATGCTTTTACAGAAGTCCTGTCAAATGGTAAAACAGCTGCCGAAATGGACGATGGCGATTACCGGTTCACCAAATTGACAACAGAGGACGAGTCAATAGAAATGACCTTTTACAACTACTATCAGATCTATGAGAATCTGAAGGCAGTTTTAGAACTTGACTATGCTACTCTGGACATGGACGAAGATGTCTGGCGCGACGACTATAAGGACGACGACGTCTATCGTTGCACCTTCGGTCTGTCCTACGACTTCTAAATATTGCATTCACAGTAGCTGACGCCTCGCTGAGCATAAAGCCAGGGCCAAAAGGCCCTGGCTTTTTTTATTTTTCTTTCGCCCATTGAGAGTGAGAAGGGTTTTCCCAATACTATGGGTTTTAACTCTCACTTTGGCTTTAGAACGGTGATGATTCCTTGGCCCAATACATCCCCCATGGGATTTGGACCCTGGGGTTTGCTTTAAAGGACTTCGGTTTTGTGGACAAACTGAGCCATACTCTGGCCTTTGCTTACTCCCAGGGAACAGACGACAGTGAAGTCTTTGAAAAAATGATCAATGGCGAACTCGATCTCTTTAAGGGGCAACGATTTCAAGAGATGACCGATGAAGACAGTTCGATTGCAAAAAAGGCAAACATATGGTTTTATTTCGCCGGGTCGTGGATTTTGTATCTGCTTTTCCCCATATAGTTCGAGACCTCCTTGGTAAAAATCCAACCCCCCTAAATCCGTTATAGTCAGGATTTTTAAAATCCGAGATACCAGTGCAAGATCTGGGGGCCGCAGAGGATGTAGAGCATGCCCCCTAAGCTAAGGAAGGGGCCAAAGGGAATTGCAGTCTGCAGACCTTTTGCGCTGGTTTGACGCAGATAGACCAGGCTGACGGTTAAAGCGCTGACCGCAGCCATGAAGACAACCAGGGGCAGGGCCTGCCACCCGAGGAGGGCACCCAGAAGAAACATGAGTTTGATGTCTCCAGTGCCCAGGCCGTCCCGTCCCTTAAGCCACTTGTATCCCTGCTGCAAAGCAAGAAAGGTGCCGCCACCGGTCAAGGCCCCAATGAGGGAAGTGCTCCAGGGCAGGTCCAAAAAAAGAACGGCTGCGGCCAAAGCGGCCACAGAACCGGGCAGGGTATAGCTATCCGGAAGAATGAAGATTTCCAGATCGATAAAGCTGATGATGATCAGGATCTGACCAAAGAAAAGATAAACGGCAAAGGCTGTTTCAGGTCCAAGCTTCAGGGCCAAAAGCAGGGACCAGAGGCCGGAAATGCCCTCGACAACCGGATATCGCCAATGAATCGTTTCCCGGCAGATCCGGCATCTGCCCCGGAGTAGCAGATAGCTGAGTAAAGGGATATTTTCCCACCAGGCGAGTGTGTGTTTGCAGAGAGGACAATGGGATGCGGGGAGGACAATGGATTCTCCTTGTATATACCGATGAATGCAGACATTGGAGAAGCTGCCCAGAATGAGGCCAAGGATACAGGCCGCAAAGGGAAAAAGATCCAGGAGATAGGAAGTACTGATCATGGTTTTGGGATAAGGTGAGAAGTGTATGAACAAAAGTGCTCAAAAAAATTACCGTTTTTTCCCCCACTATACGCAAGACAGCCTGGCAGAGCAACAACTGCGCGGGTTGCAGTGGACATTGCAGCACGCCTACGCCGGAAGTCCGTATTACCGGCAGCGGCTGGAAGCAGCCGGAGTTGATCCCCTGGGAGTACACAGTCTGGACCATCTTGTCCATCTGCCTCTGACCACAGTGGACGATCTGTGCAGCGATTATCCTCTGCCCCTGCTCAGTGTTCCAGAGGAAGAAGTGGTCCGCATCCATGCATCATCCGGGACGACGGGCAAACGAAAGATTTTGGCCTATACCCAAAAAGACGTAGAAACCTGGAAGCTGATGATGGCCAGGTGTTTCGAACTGGCCGGCCTGGGGCCGACGGATCGGGTCCAGATTGCCGTGGGGTACGGGTTGTGGACAGCCGGGGTGGGCTTTCAGCTGGGATGTGAGCATTTCGGGGCCATGGCCTTGCCTCTGGGACCGGGAAATCTGGAAATCCAGCTTCAGTTTTTGACTGATGTAAAGTCCACCTGTCTGTGTTCAACCGCTTCCATGGCCCTGCTCCTGGCAGAAGAAGTGGAAAAATATGGTCTACAGGATCAGGTCAAACTGCGAAAAGCCATTTTCGGGGCCGAGCCGCACACGCCAAAGATGCGTCAGCGGGTGGAGGAGGTTTTTGGGTTAAGGGACTGTTTTGACATCCCGGGTCTGACCGAGCTGTACGGCCCGGGAACCGGCCTGGAGTGCAGAGAACATCAGGGACTGCATTACTGGGCGGATATCTTCATCCTTGAGATCATCGATCCCCAGACCTTGCAACCGGTGGCTCCAGGTGAAGTTGGGGAGATGGTGGTCACCACCTTGTGCAAGCAGGGGGTTCCCTTGATCCGCTACCGGACCCGGGATCTGACCCGGCTTGTCCCCGGTGAATGTCCCTGCGGACTGGGATTACCCCGGCATGACAGGATATTGGGGAGATCAGACGATATGTTCATCTTCCGGGGGGTGAATATCTACCCCGGCCAGATTGCCGATGTCCTGCACGACTTTGCCGAGCTGAGTTCGGAGTACCAGGTTGTATTAGACCGCAAAGGCGGGGTGGACAACATGTTGCTCAAGGTGGAGCGGCACATAGATGCCACAGCCGACCTGGACAGCGGCCTGTCCAGAACTATTGCCGCCTCAATGCGCAAGCACCTTTTGGTCCGCAGCGAGGTATCCATCGTGGATCCAGGCATGCTCCCCCGAACCTTTGCCAAAAGCAAGCGGGTTCTGGATCAGCGCAACGGGGACGAATAGGGGGAGGGAACCCCTTTCTTATTCAAAGATTCCCTACCGGCTTGGTTTCAAGCCATTCTTGATCTTCCTCGGTCATGTTTGCCGATCCATCGCATTGGGCGAGGAGTTCATCCAACGAATAGCGTGGGCTTGGATGAGGCTCAATGACGAGCATGTTGCCGTCAACCCTCACACCCACTGGAGAACCCGCCTGCAGATTCAATAGGTCAAGTATAGACGGGGGAACAGCCAACATAATCGATCCGCCAACTTTGCGAAGAGTTATTGTATGCATAATGCAACTTCTCTTTGAATATTTTATAAAAATATAACAAAGAGGTTGCTGGGTGACAAGCCCTATCGACAGACTTGGAGTTACGGCACCAGGGCAGGCAGATCCATGCCGGTGGTCAATGGCAGTCCGCACATGAGGTTGGCATTGGCCAGGGCCTGTCCCGAGGCCCCGCGGCAGAGATTGTCGATGGCTGAGACAAAGATCGCCCGCCCGGTACGTTCATCCAGGACCAGGCCGATATCGCAATACATTGTTCCGCGCACGTTCTTCAGCTCCGGCAGGTTGCCCTGGGGCTGGAGGCGGATCCAGGGATGCTCGCAATCAAAGGCTTCGTAGGCCTGGCGCAGGTTTTCCACGGTGGTATGTGTGCCGGCTACGGTGTACAAAGTGGTCAGGATACCCCGATTGATTGGAAGCAAATGGGGATTAAATGATACCTGGACCGCCTGCCCGGCCATACGGCTGACCTCCTGATCGATTTCCGGGGTATGCCGGTGGGTGCCCAGGCCGTAAGCTTTGAAGGTATCGGATACTTCGCAGAACAGGGTTCCGACCTTGGCCCCGCGTCCGGCGCCACTGGCCCCGGATTTGCTGTCAGCCACAATACCCTGGCTGTGAATCAGGCCGGCCTGAAGGGCTGGGTAGAGACCCAAAAGGACTGAGGTCGGATAGCAACCCGGATTGGCCACCAGCTGGGCCTGGGCGATATCTGCCTGGTAAAGCTCCGGAAGGCCGTATACTGCCTGGTCCAAAAGCTCTGGGGCCTGGTGGGAACAGCTGTACCAGGCCTCAAAGACTTCTCTTGATTTGAGGCGGAAATCCGCACTTAAGTCGACCACCTTGACCCCCTGCTGGACCAGGGCCGAGGCCATGTGCATGGCTGTACCGTGGGGAACGGCCAAAAAGACCAGATCACAGTCTCGGACCAGCTGGTCCACATCCGGTTCGCTGATAACCAGTTTGCCCAATGCGGTGCCTTGCAATTGGGGAAAGAGCTGGGCAACGCTTTTTCCGGCTTCCTGTCTGGAGGTCACTGTGCTCAGCTCGAAGGCTGTATGGTGCTGAAGACAGCGGAGCATTTCCATCCCGGTGTATCCGGTGACACCGACCAGCCCCACTGTGTATTTTTGATTGGACATATACTTCATCCCGCTTTTTGGACGAATTTCATGCGCAGCTCAAAAAGGACGTTTTTGAGCAGGCCTTCTTCATCTGCAGTCAAGTTTCCTTTGGTCTTTTCCTCCAGCATAGCCAGCATGTCGATGGTGTGTCGGGCCAAATCGATATCCATCTGAGATTGTCCGGATTGCGGGTCATTGACTTCTCCCAGGTGAACCATGGCTGAAGAGCTCAAGGACAAAATAAAGGTGTTCATGTCCACTTTGGGCAAAGGGTCTTGCCGGGCCTGTTCCTTGGCCTTGTCTTCGTAGGCCTGGGCTGCTTCTTTTCGCTCTTTAGGTGTTTGCTGGGGTTCTGTTTCCGGCCGGGTGGGATCGTGGTTGGTCATAAAGAGTGCTCCTATAGTTTTGTTCAAAGAGATAAATGGGTTATGCCAAATCGCAAGACGAGTCTTTCGATTTGGCATATGTGAACGCCTTCAAGGTCACATGGCTGACAAGAGCTTATCCACAGGGGAACGGGTATCAGCTAAAGCCTCAGTGTAGGCGGCCATGGCCTGCTCCAGGGCATCTTTGTGGGCTGTCCCTGGTAAGCTTGATCCCAGGCAATGGGCCAGGGCGGCCAGACCGGCTAAGATGTCACCCCAGTCCACATGGCCCATATGCCCCAGGCGAAAGATTTTACCTTTCAGCTCATCCTGTCCGCCGGCCAAGACAAGATTGAATTCTTCGGCCATTTGCTGCAATACAGCCTGAGCATCTGTACCTTCCGGGACCCAAAAACTGGTCAGTCCCCAGGTGTAATGGGTTGGAGCCAGGGGCTTGAGGCCCATGGCCTGGATTCCGAACCTGGTCATTTGGGCCAGGGCCCATTGTTTGCTGAAAACCTGATGCAGATCGGGGGTGAGCAGGATATCCAGACTGGCCTCCAGGCCCACAATCAGGTTAACAGGTGAAGTATACGCAGTCTGTCCCTGCTCCCATTTCCTGCACTCCTTGCCCAGATGGAAGTAAAAACTGGCTTCGGCCAGTCTGTCTACCTGGTCCCAGGCCTTGGTGCTTAAGCTGATTAATGCCAGGCCCGGGGGGAGCATAAGCCCCTTCTGCGATCCAGTCAGCAGGCAATCGATGTGCCAGTCGTCCATCGGGCAGGGGGAGATGCCCACCCCGGAGATGCCATCCACAACCAGCAGGGTTGGGGTATCGGCGGTGATCCGGCCCACTTCGCGTATGGGATGGAGCACGCCGGTAGAGGTCTCGGAGTACTGGATGAGCACCCCGCGCAGATCCGGTTCTCTCTCCAGGGCCGAACGGATCTTTTCTGGGTCTACCGCCTGTCCGCGAGGAATTTCCAGGCGCTGAACCTGGAGCTTATTTGTTTCAGCAATCTGAGCCCAGCGTTGTCCGAATTTTCCTCCGTCTACCACCAGGACCTTGTCTCCAGGGGCAAACAGGTTGTCCACTGCCGCCTGCATGGCTCCGGTTCCGCTGCAGGATAAAGGCAAGACAGGCTGCCGGGTGGCGAACAAAGTCTGCATTTGGGTTTGTACCCGGCGCATGAGCTGAACAAAGCCGTCTTTTCGATGATGGATCATATCCCGGCTAAGGGCCAGTCTGACCTCTTCCGGGAGGTGAGTTGGACCGGGGGTGAGCATGCGTGGTTTGTTGAGCATAGATTAAACCTTGGTTTGAAAAACTGTCATGTGTTATTGATCCTCTTCCCCTCCCTGCTGGAGCTTTGTGCAGCTTTCTAGGGATGGGGGAGGGTACCCTAATTCCAATTCCTTTGCTGGCTGTGGTTTCAACCGATACAGTGGAGCCATACCGTCATTGCGAGCGACGCCAGGAGCGTGGCAATATCCTGCTATAACCCGGGAACATATAAGGAAAATATCATCATGACCACCCGCCCCTGTCCCCGCCCTGACCAGGGCGGGGAACCGAAATACCTCGTACGTGCTGAAAATTCAGGGATCCCGGTCTTCAAAAGATCTTGATACCCTTAATGCGCATCCGCCCAGCTGCGGCCGGTGCCCCATTCCACCACTAAGGGCACATCCAGATCCATAACCGAGGACATAAGTGCTTCGGCCCGCTCCCCGCTCTCTTTGGCCTTGTCCTTGGGGACTTCCAGGAGGAGTTCGTCGTGGACCTGCAGTATAAGCTCAGCACCGAGTTCCTTGAGGTCGGGATCCGTTTCCACCTGAAGCATGGCCAGCTTGATGATATCAGCAGCGCTGCCCTGGACCTTGGTGTTGATGGCCATGCGTCGGGCCTGGCCGGCCAGATTGTCGTTTCTGGAATTGATGTCCGGCAAAAGGCGTCTACGGCCGGCAATGGTGGTCACCGAACCATTGGTCTTGGCCGTTTCTTCTATTTGAGAGAAGAATTCCCGGACATTTTGCAGTCTGCTGAAATATTTTTCAATAAATTCTTTGGCTTGGTTCAAGGATATGCCCAACTCCCGGGACAGCTTTTGCGGACCCATGCCGTAGATAAGACCGAAATTGATGGTCTTGGCTTTGCGCCGCTCATCGGGCGTGACCTGGTCCTGGGATTTGTCCAGCAGTAAACCCGCAGTACGGGTATGGATGTCCTCGTTGGCGGCAAAGGCCTGAATTAAATGTGGTTCCTGGGACAGATGGGCCAGCACCCGGAGTTCGATCTGGGAGTAGTCGGCAGCTACTAGGGCATTTCCCGCATTGGCCACAAAGCAGGAACGCATCCGGGGACCGAAACGACCCCGAATGGGGATATTCTGGAGGTTGGGGTTGCTGCTGGACAGTCGGCCGGTGGCTGTGGCCAAATTATTCATTGTTGTGTGCACCCGACCGTCGGCGTGTACTTGTTGAGGCAAGGGGGCCAGGTAGGTGGAGCGCAGTTTTTCCAGGCTTCGATATTCTACAATATCTTTGATGATCGGATGCTGGTGCTGGAGGCCTTCCAGCACAGTGATGGAAGTGGACGGTTGTCCGCCGGGGGTCTTGCGTCCGGGTTTGAGACCCAGGTGGCCGAACAAGATATTTCCCAGCTGCTGGGATGAGCGCAGATTAAATTCCTGACCGGCCTGGGCATACACAGACCGGGTCAAACGCAACAGATCGGCCTCCACTTCTGTGAGGAATTGTTCAAAGGCCTGTAAATCAATACCAACGCCCCGGCGCTGCATGTGGACCAGAACCGGTATCAAGGGGATCTCTATCTGATGCATAAGATCCAGGAGTCCGGCCTGATCCAGGCGTTGATACAGTATCTGGCCGATCTGCAGGGCAGCCAGGGCCTGATTTTTGCCATGTACTTTGATTTCAGGCAAGAAGCCCTGCAGAATCCGTTTCCAGCTGTAGTCGCGCTCTTCCGGATTGAGCAGATAGGCGGCCAAACTGAGATCAAAAACCTGATCCAAGGGAAGTTTTTCCCATTGGGGATCATGCTCGCACAATTCTTTGAAAGAGGGGACAAAGATCTGTGAACACTTTGCCAAGGCCTGAATTATGGTCTTTGCTGGAGGATCAAGTGCTGCCTCCTGCTCTCTCCAGCCCAGGAGTATGCTGTCTGAAGACCAGACCAGGCCAGCCTGAAGTCCACTGATATCAGGGAGTTGATCAAGCTTGACCCTGCGAATATGCTTCTGGTTATTTTTCGTGGCCTTGGAAGAAGCTTGCCCTGGGGAGGTCTTGTTTTCTTTTTCCAGCTCATTGAGCAATGTCGCAAATTCATAGGTCTGCAAAAAGGCTTTCAGTTTGCTGTGATGAAGGTCCTGGTATTGGAGATCCTCGTCCTGCATGTTGAGTTCAAGGTCAGTCTTGAGCCGGGTCAGCTCTCGGTACATAAAGACCTTGTCCATGTGCGGCGCAAGTTTTTTCTGCTCGGCTGCACTTAAATGATCGAAGTTCGCCTGCAGGGCTTCCAGAGATGGATAGCGGGCAAGGAGTTTTTTGGCTGTCTTGGGACCGACGCCGGGCACTCCAGGGATGTTGTCGCTGGAATCTCCGATCAAAGCCTGATAGTCGGGCCACTGCTCCGGCGAGAGGCCTTCGCCTTGTGTAAAGTCTTGCAGGGTGGTTAATTTTTCTGTGCGTTGTCCCGGATCCCAGAGGACCACTGTGGTGTCCAGGCACTGCCGAAGGTCCTTGTCCGAACCTACAATGACCACTGGATAATTTTGCTTATAGCGGACGGTCAAAGTGGCGATCACATCGTCGGCCTCGGCCCCGTCAGGTACGTAGACCGGGAGTCCCAAAAGCTTGACTCCCTCCAGTATGGGGTCGAGCTGCTGGCTCAAGGGTTCGGGCATCTTTTGCCGTTGGGCCTTGTAAGAGGGCATGATTTCCTGTCGGAAGCTGGGGCCTTTGCCGTCCAGGATGAAGCAGGCCTGTTGCGGGTGTTCGGACTTGAGCACTTTGAGCAGGATACGCAAGGTAATGAACAAAGCATTGGTGGGAAACCCGTCTGACCGGGAAAGGTCAGGAAAGGCGTAAAAGGCCCGGTAGACGAAGGAACTCCCGTCGATGAGGTAGAGGGGGGCATTCTTCCAGTGCATTTGTTCTTGCAGGGTCATTGGCTGCTCGGGGGTTGGGGTTTTGGGAATATGTTCAGTAGTTGTATGAAAAACGGTTATTGGTTAATGTTTATCAGGAGCTGATTGGGAATCCCTTTTTTATCTGTTCCCAATCGGTATCGGGATGATAGTCGCCGGGCAATCCAGTGGCAAGGCTTTCTGGACCGGAGATTAAGTCAAGTACGTTTTGGCCCAAATCCTGTATGAAGCCTCTGATTTTATCCTCCCTCCGGATTCTGATGATCAGAGACAATGAGCTCTTCTTCTTTTAATTCCAGGTCTTCGTCTGCGGGCTTGAGGCTCTTGCTTTTACTGATGATCTTACATTGCTGCAGTCGTTCCCAGATAAACTGCTGAGGATGTTCCTGGTCCAGATTTTCCAGGGGGATCTGGGCCCGGGCCATGGATTTGTGCCCCCCAGCCGAACCAACACTGCCGAAAAGCCGGGTGGCCAAAACACCCATGTCTCCCTTTACCCCATCTCCGCGGAAGATGGCTACCAGGGTATTGTCCGAGATCCCGGTGACAATATCCCAGGAGATATCGTGAATGCGAAGAAAAAAGTCAGCCAGGATGACCAGGATATCCGTGGAATCCACCTCACCCATGTAAACGGTCAGCCCGTCGCCCCAGAGACGGATCTTACGAAAGGCCTGGGAAAAATACTTCAGCCATTCTACACGGAATTCACTGCGAACGATCTTGCGCAGGATACTGTGATCGGCATATTTGCTTAAATAACGAAAGGCCTTGATATCCGCGTCGTGGAAGTGCTGCTCAAAGCTGTGGGTATCAGTCTTGATCCCATAGAGCAGGGCAGTGGCCAGATGCTTTCCTGGCCGTAGGTTCAAATTGTACAAAAACTCTGTGAGCAGGGTACTGTTGGAACCATAATTCGGTTGAGCCTCGACAAAATCGGCCTGGATTGGAAGTTCCGGCTTCACCGGGTGGTGGTCGATGACAATAGAGAAATGAAAAGCGGCAAATTCCGGATGATGATGCGGCTGGGAGTCAACCAGGGCAAAGCGGTCGAACTGGGCGGCCAAGGGATGTGTCAAACGCTGAACCGGGATCTGCAGATAACGGACCATGGCCAGGTTATCCGGCCGACTGATTTCATTGACCATAGCCAGACCAACCCCCTGTACCCGTCTGGCCAAAATACGTTTTAAGGCCATGGCCGAAGCCATGGCGTCCGGGTCTGCATTGAGCAAAATCAGCCATCGCTCATTCTTCTTGCACAGGCTGAGAAGTTCAGCTGTTTTGGACTCGAGTTTGCGAAAATATGTCATACCACTATCCAGGCCGTGTTTTTTTTGAGCAGCCCAATGATTCGGATATCACCCCTGCGTAATCCAGGAGGAAAAAATGTCAAGTGAGGTGTCCAGTTCCGGCCAGGAGAAGACCTCCAGGACGACAGTTTGTCCGGCCGGAAGCATGTCCAAAAGTTGCAGGACCGCATCTTGATCCTGATCCGGGAGTGAGGTCAAGCCCTTGTGTGTATGTCCGCCAACCGGGGCATAGAGGTGAAGCATGGCCAGGCGGGACTGAACAAGTTTTTCCTGGACCAGCGGCCATTGGCCGTAAACGCTCAAATGCCCGTAGTCCAGGCATATGCGGCAGTCGGTTTCAGCTATTGCCGGCAAAAGAGGGAGAAGATCGTTGCCCTCAATATTTTCCAGAAGCAGGTTGTGGCTTGGCATTCCCCGGGCGCACCAGTGGCGGTGAAAGTCACAAAACAGGTGATGATTGTCCGGTGGATGGAGCACAAAATATTTAAGCCGGCAAAAGGCGGCTTTGTCTGCCACAGTTATTGCCGCTTCTGCTGCGGCTTGACCTCCCTGGTCCCAGGGCAGGTCCAGAGGCAGATGCATGTGGTAGGAAAGGTTCAGGCCGGCCATCCAGGGGGGCAGATCCTCTTGGTCGTATTCCAGACAGCCATGGGTTTGGAAGAAGACCAGAGCGGCTTCATCGACAACGCCCTCCAACTGTTTGCAGTTCTGGCCCACACTGGCCGGCCAAATAAAGGATGGAGCGGCAATGGGCCAGGGGGATGCGGGAAATATTGAAGAGCCTGGAGATGGGGTCATGGCTGTCTCGGGTTGTATGGGGGTTTTAAAAAAATTGTATCCTTGTCCGTTGGTTCACTATTGCCCGGCCGGGATGCTTGAACACATCGTTATCGCCCGTGCCGGGCAATAAAGTGTCCATAACCTGCTCAGGAAAACGTCATCTCGGACCACGTTCTCCATACTATTGGTTGTTTATTCCAGCTCATCCAAAAGAGAAAGCTGTTTTTCCCGTTTCCTGGTTCGAACCACCGTATGAATTTTGGAAACATGGGTCCAGTCAAGTTCGGACAAAAAATTGCTGGGAGACAGGCGGACAGGAACCGGACCAACTCTTCGCCGTTTTGCACAACTTAGAAACAATTGGCTCTCGGCCCGGGTTAATCCCACGTACAAAAGGCGGCGCTCTTCCTCCAGGTCTGGTCCATCTTGAGAGATTTTGGATTTTCCGGAATACAGCCTTGTTCCGGCAAAAGGCAGGATACCCTGTTCAAGGGCTGGAAGAAATACGGCCTTGAATTCCAGACCCTTGGCCGCATGCATTGTCAGCAGGCGGACTTTTTGAGACTTTTGGCGGATATCGGCCGCCTCAGCTTCCAACTGGATCCAGGCCAAAAGGTTGATCCAGTCCCCACTGTGATCAAAGGCGGCACACAGGTCTTTATAGGCCTGGCTGGACCAGAAGGGGTGATCGAAATCTGTGCTTTGGCCGTATTGGACGGCTATTTCCCGGGGACCCTGGATCAGGATCTTTTCCGGGCAATCGAACTGGCTACTGCATTGATCGTAGGGAATTCCAAGAAAGCGGGCGGCTGAGCCCAAGATGCGCTGGACCCGTTCATCCTGCCAGAACGGCGTAGATTCAGGCACGGCACAGGGTACGCCCTGCTTTTCCAGGGCCTTTTGCAGGGGAGGCATCAATGCCTTGAGCCTGACCAGCACGGCGATCTCGCTCGGAGCAAGATGCTCGGCATCAGAGAGATCAGCCTGGAGATGACCTGTTCCCCCGATCAGCTTGTGTATCTGCCCGGCAATCCAGATTGCTTCCTGGGCTTCGCTTTCAGCTTGATACCACATCAATTGGGCAGATGACCTCCTGTTGTGGGACTGCAGGGCTACAGACAAAGGGCACAGTTTGGAACTGAAGTCCAGAATTTCCTGGCTGGAACGGTAGTTGCGGTGCAAAGTGATAGTTGCCAGGTTGGGCCAAAACCGGGAAAAGTATTCTTGTACCTGGCCTATTGCCCCCCGGAAGCCATAGATGGACTGGTTCGGATCGCCGATGCCGAAAAATCCGGTCCCGTCTGCCGGGAGCATGGCCCCAATGAGCTCTCCTTGCAGTTCGGAAAGGTCCTGGATTTCATCCACCAGCAGATGCGAGAAGGCAGGGGAGGTGTCCGGGGTTTGGAGCATGTCCAGCCAATTGGAGAGCAGGTCAGTGTAATCAGCCAGGTTCCAGGCTTTTTTGTACTGCGCAAATGCCTGTTCATAGGGACAAAGAAAGGCAGGCATATGTCTTTGTTCCCTGGCTTTGCTCAACTGCTCCCAGGTCGAGGAGAGATCCGGTCCGGTAAGCTCCGGGTTGGACCGGGCAAATATTGTTCGGGCCTCCTGTTCAGACATGAGTACCGGTGGTTGACCCAGTCTGGCTTTCCATTGCTCAAAGGCCAGGGCGTGCAAGGTGTCGGCACGGGGAGGCTGGATGCCGGGCGGCAGCATGGATTGCAGCCGTTCTTGAAGTTCCCTGGCCGCGGCCCTGGTGAAGGTGACCACCAGAATTGATGCCGGGTCGATCCCTTGATCCAGGAGGTATTTTACTCGTCCGATAAGGGTCTTGGTCTTTCCAGTGCCTGGTCCGGCCAGGATAAGGACAGGATGGGGGCCGCTGCGCACAGCCTGCCTTTGTTCATCATTTTGCTCTTCAATCAGCGGTTCGTGCTCTGTCTGGGCCGGTTTGTTGGAGTGCTGTTTTGCAGATCCTTTTTTCGGGTCTGGGGTTAAGGAAGATGCGGTTTGGGGACGGAGACAGCTGAAACGGCCCTGGCCCCAGCGTTCCATTTCCTCTGGAGTAAAGACCGAGATCTGCCCAAATTCTCCATCAAAACCGGGTTTGCGGCGGACTTCCTGACGCCGCATGCGGGACAGGCCCTCGGCCAGGACTGAAGAAAAGGGTTTGACCTCCTCTGGCGGGGTATTGCGCAGGATATCCAACTCGGACCCCAGGGCCTGGATCAGTTGGGCGTAGACCGAGGTCACAGTTTTGGTCCTGGGCCCTTTGCCCAGGATTTCAGCCAGCATCTCCGGCAGGGGGATGAGGGAGACAAATCCGGGTGCATGTTCAGGCCGGCAGGGTGTGTCCCGGTCGGCCAGGTCCAGGACCCGATTTAAAACACCGACAGTGAGTTTTCCTCCGCAGACCGGGCATATCCCGCCCAGCTTGGTGGTTTCTCTGGGATCCAGGACAATGCCGCACTTTCGGTGTCCGTCCAGATGATATTTGCCTTCTTCAGGAAAGAATTCGATAGATCCCAGGAAGCGCTGTGTTTCGCTTGTTTTTTGCAGGGCCTGCATGATGTGCTCATAGGTGGGCTGTCCAGAGAAGACGTTGGCCTCTCGGGCCAGTTTTTCACCGGAGTGGGCATCGGAGTTGGAAACCAGGGTGTACGCGTCCAGTCCGCTCCACAGCCAGTTCATCTCCGGATCGGAAGACAGTCCGGTTTCCAGGGCAAAGATGTGCTGGCTCAGGTCTCGATAGCAGTCTGCCAAACGGTTGAATCCGGACTTCGATCCGAACAGGGAAAACCAGGGGGTCCAAATATGGGCCGGGATCAGAAACCCCAGAGGATCGGCCTCCAGGACCATTTCCAGGAGGTCACGGCTGTCCAGGCCCAAGATAGGCCGACCGTCTGATTCCAGGTTGCCCACCTGGCCAAGACGCCGGTTGAAGGACCGGACCCGGTCCAGGGAGGAAAAAAAGACCAGGTTGTGGATTTTGCGCACTTGCCCCTGGCTTTTGTAGATGGAGCTGATTTCAGTCCCCAGGATGAAAAGCGGGGCTTGGGGCAAAACTCCTTTGTCCAGCCAGGGGATTTGTGAGGCCATGCAGGCCGGATCTTTCAGTCTGAGCAGGCCGTCCCCGTTTTCTTCCAGATGGGTTTTAATTTCTTCCAGCCAGCCAGAGTGGGTGAAGTCGCTGGTGGACAAAATGTCTACACCTTTCACCCCGGCCCAGGCAGCCAGGCTGGGGATGGACAGGGTCTTGCTTGTGGCTCGGGAATAGCGGGAATGGATGTGCAGGTCTGCTGTATAGGTCATCATGGAATCTAATGAGGATTCAAAGACGCGCAATCTGTTGGATCTCCGTGTATCTTGTTCAGGGTATGATGTAAGGCCGGAAGCAGGGGGGCAAGGTTTTCACGCACGCCTTTAGGGCTTCCTGGAAGATTGATGATCAGGGTGGTACCAAGTATGCCGACAACGGCTCGAGAAATAATCGCGTGTGGGGTAACGGCCAGTGATGCATTCATCATGGCCTGCTCGAATCCTGCAAGTCGTTTCTGGACTAAAGCAGCAGTGACATCGGCAGTCACATCCCGGGGGGCCACCCCGGTACCTCCGGTTGTAATGATCAGATCGAACTTTTCTGTCAGAGCCAAATGGGTGAGCAGGCTTTGGATCGATGAGGCGTCATCAGGGAGCAGAAAGCCCTGGCTCAGGCTAAGGGGAAGACAGTTGGAGACCAGCTCCGGAATTTGCGGACCGCTGTTGTCTTTGCGTTTTCTTTGAATTCCCGAATCGCTGAGGGTAATCCAGGCCAGGCTGAATCCGGATGTGGTCATGTGCAGCAGACAAGGAAGCATGTCCTGGGCCAGGGGGAGGTGGGTTGTGACCCAGTATCCCACAGCCCGGGATTGACCCGGCAACCAGCAGTGTCCCTGGACCTGCACCCAGGTACCCTGCCCCTGCGGAGAGAAAAAAGACCCGACAGCTACTCTCTCCGGCAGGTCTGATCCCGCAATATGGGGCAAAGTGCCCGGTTGCAGAGGCTGAGATGAGAGCAGGAGGGTACTGCCGGATGGAACAGAGGATGGCGAGATGTGGTGTAGGGTGCAGACCATATTGTCCTTAGGAAAAGCAGGGTGAATCGCATTTTATCAAGACCCCAAAAGAATTGCCGGCCACAGCTTGAAAGCTGTGGCCGGCAATTCCATAAATCCACAGCCCGGACCTGGATGAGAGGCCGGGAAACATTCCTAGTTGAGCACGAATCGGTCCCGTTGCCAAGGGTTCTCCTGTCCGCGGGCTATGCGCATGATATTCTCCCGGTGTTTGGAGTAGACCAGGGCGAGAACCAAAAGGCTGAGAATGAGGTAGGAAAAGGCACCGGAGAACAAAATAAAGATCGGGAGCAAGGTAACCATAGTCAGTGAGCCGATGGAAACATAGCCGGTGACCCAGATAAGCAGCAAACAGACGACCACGGCCCAAAACAACGGCGTGGGGGTCAAAGCCAAAAAGATCCCAATGGTGGTGGCAACGCCCTTGCCTCCCCGGCCGCCCAGAAAGGCGGAGAAAAGATGCCCTAAAAGCACAGCCAGGCCGGTGAGGGTTAAAAAGGCGGCAGAGCTGTTGATGCCCATGGCCAGGAGCATGGGAATGAGCCCCTTGGCCGCGTCGAGAACAAAGGTAAGGATCCCGTAGCCCATACCGCACGTCCTGGCCACGTTGGTGGCCCCGATGCTTTTGCTTCCGGTCAGCCTGGGGTCTATTCCATTGGCCAGTCTGGAGATCAGAAGACCAAATGGTATGGAACCGATGAGATAGACCACAAGGAGCCAGCCCAATCCTGCGATCACGATGTTCATTCTTCCTCCCTCGCCTTGATGATTTTGATGTCGTTGTTCAAGGGATCAATCTTTCCCAGTTCAAGCTGATACCGTAAGCCGGGAAAGACCTTGTCCCCAAAAAGTTTTTTCGGTCCGCGGACAAAGAGCTGCTCTTCGGGCAGGCAGACAACGATATACTGCCCCTCTTCAGCCACAGCGACACCTGCCCACGTCCTCTCCTTACACCACCTTTGAAAATAAAGCAACTTCCAGTATCTGGTCCGGTAGCGCTGGATTTTGGAAACATCTAGCATCCGGGCTGTGAGTTCCGGTAGCTTGGCCATAAGTTCTTGCCCGTCCCATTTCGGCATCCCGGTCTCTAGATAAGTGACCACTTGACAAAGGTTCATCAGATCCGGATACCTGCGAAGGGCGGACGAAATAGGGGCATAGGCTTGTATTCCGAGGCTGGCATGGGGGCGAGCCTGCACATCCAGTTTGGAGCTGTTCATGGCCCGCATGGCCTGATATATATCCACAGGATCCTGCCAAATCCCGGCCAGCTCCCTGGGCAACCGGATATCTTGGGTCCGATGAAGCAAGCTCACTTGGTGCGTTTTGGCCCATTCGGCAATGGCCGAATTGGCCAGGATCATGAACTCGCTGACGATGAGCTGGGCTCCGGGTGTGTCTGCCGGATGTTCCAGTTGGACCATTGTTCTTTGATTTTCCTTCTCCAGGCGGATGACAGGGTCCTGTTGTTCCAGGATGACCGCGCCGTGATGGATGCGCTTGGTCCGCAGTGTTTCAGCCAAGGTCAGGGCCTTCCCCAGATTGTGGGTTGCCGGTGCGGTTTGCAGGAGCTCTTCGGCCTGCGTGTAGGTCAAATTTTCTGCCAGCTGAACCCATGAACTGCGCAGGTCAAGGTCCTGAATTTCTCCCTGAGAATCAAGAGTCATTTGAACCACAAAGGCTGGCCTGGCCTTACCGGCCTGCAGGCTGTACAAATCAATACCTACCTCTTCTGGCAAGAGATTGGAGGTCCCTTCCGGAAGGTATAAACTGCTCATCCGTTGGGCAACTTCGGCGTTGAGTGCAGTGTCAAAGTCCCAGGTCAGACCGGGCCAGGCCAGAGCCAAAGTCAGGCAATACTGCCCCTTTGCATCCATTTGCAAACAAAAGGCATCGTCCATGTCCTTGGTTGTAGCTGAATCAATACTGATCAGGGGAAGCCCTTCCGGGAAACTGCGCAAAGAGGTCCAGAGTTCTTTTTGCCTGGAGATTTCGGCAGCATGTTTTCTGCTCCAGCTGTCGCCCCAGGCGTAGCCGATCTGATCTAAAAGGACGTTGTAATGAGCGGGGACCAACCCCCATGCCTGGGCCAGAAGCAATGGGAGGTGTTCGTGTTCAGGAAGGCCCCGGCGGACTTCTGTCCATAGGCCGGTGATCTCTTTGTGTTCAGGATCCGCCATACTGCGCAGGAGAAGCTCTTTGAGTTCATTTGCGACTTCAGGATCCGGTTCATTGGGTTTCGGGGACTGTCCGGACGTGGCGTGTTTCCACAAGGCCTTGAAGAACTCCTGCCCCTGAGTGACGATCAGTTGCCGCCTGCGGTTGGCCTCCATGGTTGCCAGGTTGGCTTCAACCTTGACCGGATCATAGATCAAAAACTTCGGGGGCTGGAATTTGAAATAGGCCTTATACTGCAGGAGTATTCGGCCCAGGGCCGCGATCTGATCATGGCTAGGGTCGGTCCAGATCAGCCCGGCCAGCCACTCCACCCGGCCGGCATCAACTTCAGGATAGGTCAACTCCCAGAGCTCCAGGGCATTGATTCCGGATTGCAGCTCCAATCGATTTTTGTGTTTGGTTTCCAAATTGTCCAGCACCTCTTGCCGGGAGCTGCCGGAAGGAAGTGACGGACCGGTCCAGGGCAAGAGCCTGGACACAGAGAGCTTCATAATCCGTTTATTGACATTGAGTATGCGTACATGCTTGCCGCTTTCTTCCAGGACACAGCCCACAACAGGCTGATTGTCCTGGAGGTATTCGACAACACAGTTGGCGGCAATGGGAGAAAATGATGAACTCATGACAGGTGTCCAGAATGGATCTAGTGCTTAAAAGAACGTTGTCCGGTAAAGACCATGGCCACTTGGGGATCTGCCTGATTGACGGCCTCGATGACCTCGGCGTCGTTGAGGGACCCTCCGGGCTGAGCAATAGCAGTGATGCCTTGATCTATGGCCAGGTCCACACCGTCCCGAAAGGGGAAGAATCCGTCAGAGACCAGGACTGAACCGTTCAGGCCGGCCTGGTCGGTTGAGGTCTTGGCTTCAATGGTCTGCAGCTGTTTTGCCGCCGTAGCATCGGCCTTGGCCTTTTGCCGCAGCTGGTAAATAGAAAGCCCTGTTTCCTTGAAGGCTAATACGTCGGCGTATTTGGTTCGGGCCTTGTAGATGGTCAGGTCAACGCAGCCCACCCTGTCCTGCTCGCCGGTGCCGATGGCGGCTGTAGCACCGTTTTTGGCGAAGATGACCGAGTTGGAGGAAACGCCTGCTTCCACAGCCCAGGCAAAGAGCAGGTCTTCGCCTTCCTGGTCTGTTGGTTGGCGGGCCATGATGGTTGTTCCGTCCTTGGTCACGGTTTGGGCCGGGAGCCAATCTTGTGCAGAGAGGATCCTATTGCGATAAGAAAACTGGGCTATGAGTCCACCGTCGACCAGGGATTTCAGTTCCAGGTAGGGAACGTTGAGCAAGGTCTTGAGTTGTGCCAGACCCGGCATTTGCAATATACGCAGGTTCTTTCGTTTTTTGAGGATCTCCACTGTACCGGCTTCAAAATCCGGAGCAGCCACAACCTCAAAATACGAGTTGTTGATGAACTCGGCACTTTCTGTATTTAAGGGCATGTTGACCACCACCGTCCCACCAAAGGCGGCGATTCGGTCTGACCAAAAGGCCTTGGCCACAGCCCTGTGGATTCCCTGATCGGACCAGGCTGCCCCGCAGGGGTTGTTGTGCTTGAGAATGACTGCCGCGGGCTTGGCACTGAGGTACTGGAGGATATTGATACCGTTATCCACATCGGTCAAGTTGATCTTCCCGGGGTGCTTTCCGGATTGAATCATCTGCTCGGCCAGGAGGGCGGAAACCAGGCCTTGCCGCGGGGAGCGGAAGTCTACCCCTCCAAGCTCCAGTGTGCCTTGATCCAAGGCATACAAGGCCGCTGGCTGATCCGGATTTTCACCGTAGCGCAGGCCCTTCTCTTCCCCGCCAATAGTCCAGGTCTTTTTTTTGAAAACCAGTTCCCGGTCTCCAAGGGTCAAATGCAGTTCCCGGGGGAAGGGGTCCTCTTGCACGGAATGATACATTGTCTTGATGTCAGTCATACCAGTTGTCTCCATTTTGGCTGATAGTGGGCAAAAAACGGGGTTCCGTCGTACCGGTAAGAAAAAAACTGTAGCATAACCCTTGAACAGTGGCAATTTTGCAGGTTATGATGGGTGGAACGTCTTGCTGTACTGGTGAGACATATTTGCATACGGGGAAGGAGGACGCGGATTTGGAAGCCATGCTGCAAAAAATGGCCAAACAGTTGGCCTCAATGGACGAGGCCTCGCTGATGGCCTTGTGGGATACATACCACAGCCGAGTCAAACAATTTGAACCGACGCACAGCTGGGAGGAGGCTTGCATTGTTTTTGGCCTGATTCAAACTGTGCGCTGGAAGAACCAGCTGTTCAACGATTTGTGGTCGGAACAGAAAGAAGCGGGCCGTACGTCCGACCAGGGGGAACAAAAACACGAAGAGGAACCGGTCAAGGTGCAGGAAAACGATGAAGCACCAAATGCTGAAAGGGGTAAGGTGATCCAGTTTCAGTCCCGGGGCACCCGGTGAGTGATCGTTAACAAGGAGATATTCATGGCCGAGAATGTGGTGGTAGTTGGCGCGCAGTGGGGAGACGAAGGCAAAGGCAAGATTGTGGATCTGCTTACTGAAAAGGCGGAAGTCATTGTCCGGTTTCAAGGAGGGAATAATGCGGGGCACACCTTGGTGGTTAAAGGGCACAAGGTGGTCCTGCACCTGATTCCATCCGGCATATTGCATCCAGGTAAACTCTGCTTGATCGGTAATGGTGTGGTCTTGGATCCAGAAGTCTTTTGCCAGGAATTGGATGGACTCAATGCCCTGGGTATCCAGATCGGGCCGTCCAGCCTGAAAATCAGCCGTAAGACCCATCTGATAATGCCCTATCACAAGCTGCTGGACTCCGCTCGGGAAGAGAAGAAAAAAGGGCCGGATAAAATAGGGACTACAGGTCGGGGTATCGGGCCTGCCTATGAGGACAAGGTGTCCCGAGTCGGCATCCGGGCGGCAGACGTTCTCAATCCTCAGCTTATGCTGGCCAAAATGGAAAAGGCTATAGAAGAGAAAAACGTCCTTTTTCAGCACTATTTTGATGTCCAGCCCGTCAAGGTCAAAGACATGTGGGAGGCCATGCAGCCTTGGGCTGAACGCCTGAAGCCCTATCTGGCAGATGTTTCAACAGAGATCGCCGCAGCCCAATCCGCTGACAGAGTGGTCCTTTTTGAAGGGGCCCAGGGGACGCATCTGGATATTGATCATGGAACATATCCATATGTCACTTCTTCCAATACCTTGGCCGGGAATGCTTCTGCGGGCAGCGGTTGCGGACCGAAGGCCCTGCACAAGGTGGTGGCTGTGGTCAAAGCATATACCACGCGGGTCGGGGCCGGACCCTTCCCTACGGAACTGGACGATGAGACAGGCAAACATTTGCAGGCCCAGGGGGCGGAGTTTGGGGCTACGACCGGCCGGCCTCGCCGTTGTGGTTGGCTGGACTTGGTGGTCCTTCGAGAGTCCTGCCGATTGAACGCGCCGCGTGAGATTGCATTGACCAAGCTGGATGTCCTTAGCGGATTGCGTGAGATACGGGTATGTACCCGCTATGACTCCTCCAAGGACCGGTTGTCTTATCCTCCGCAGATGGAGAACGGCCTCAGCCAAGTGGAGCCAGTATATGAGGCTCTGCCGGGATGGGAGGAGGATATATCCGAGGTCAGAACCTTTGCGGATTTGCCGGAAGCAGCCCAAAATTATATTCAGTGTATTGAGCAGGAGCTGGGAGTCAGAGTCGGTCTTATCTCCGTGGGTCCAGACCGGGAACAGACCTTGGTCCGGTAAAGCGAAAGGAGAATAATACACAATGCCCAGGCCTGCTGCCCAAACCGAAGTCATCTGCGAAGAGCTGCCTGCCCTTCTGACCCGCCCAGAAGGGCAGGAACGTGTTGTTTCCCTTTTGCATCGCCTGGCTCAGCATCCTCCGCACGTTCTTTTACTGGAGGGAGCGCAGCCCGAAGACCGTCTCACTTTGGCCCTGTATTGGACCGCCCTGCTCAATTGTCCCCGCCATGATCCCCCTTGCATGGAATGTCTGACCTGCCGTCAGATACAAGGACAGTCTTTCCGGGATCTGTATCTCTTTTCCGGAATGGAGGAATCGGTCAAAATCGATCAGCTCCGTGCGGTCAGAGCGGGTATGGGCCAGCGGCCGGACCATGGATCCACGCGGGTCATCGTTATTCACCAGGCTCAGGAATTGACGCCTTCGGCAGCCAACAGCATGCTCAAGGCAATGGAGGAGCCTATGCCGGGCAATGCCTTCGTCCTCCTGGCCCCTTTGCGGACGTGGCTTTTACCAACCTTGGTTTCCCGGAGCATGGTTTTGACTTTGCGTTGGACCACCTCTGGGACAAAGACGCAAGCACATGTCCAACAATGGCAGGAGCGTTTGCTCCGATTCTGGAGTTCGAGTCAGGGATTGTTTGAAATGACGGCCAAAAAGGGTGAGGTGTCCCGGAACCTGGTCCAGGAAGTGCTCATTGCCTGTCAACACAGTTTGCTGGCTGCCATGCAGGGAGAGTCGGTTGAAGACAGAGGCCAGGAGAAAGAGATCAGAAGACAGAGATCAGAAGACAGAGATCAGAGGTCAGAGATCAGAGATCAGGGAGCAGAGGGCGGAGATCAGAAGGCAGAAGCAAAAAAGATGAAAGGTCAGTCGGTTGGGGCTGACTCTGTGCTGCCCGAAAGCAGCGATGGGGGGATGGCCGGATTTCTGGCTCAAAATCTGAATGCAGATGCTTTGTCCAGGCTCGATCTCGTCCTGCAAAAAGCACAGCAGGCCTTGAATCTGCAAGTCACTCCGGCCCTTGTTTTGGACTGGGTGGGGGTCCAGGTCTGGTCCATGATTTCCAGGTGATACTGGTCAGCTTTGCCTCCGGCAAATCCGACATGTTTTTTAGAGCTGTTGCCAATGAATTGTAATGCTGTGAGCTTTCGTGATGTCTATTGATTTCCCTTTCTTATTCACTGCCTTGGGGCTGGCCTTCATCCTGGAGGGCCTGCCCTATTTCCTGTTTGCTGAGCGCATGCCCTCGGTCTTGCGCTCCTTATTGGAGCAACCGCCGTACGCCCTTCGCTTGATGGGGATCATCGCCCTGCTGGCTGGTCTGGCCCTGGTCTATCTGGGCCGGTATCTGGGATAAAAAGTGACGAAGTCTGTACGTCGATAATTAAGTTTATTAATGTATTGATTGGTTCCCTGCCCGCAGGCTTCCGGCATGCGGGCAGAAAATAATCCAGGAGATCCAGTAAATCCTGCCTGCCCCATGAAATTTCTGCCCATTTCATAAGGAAAGTATTTCATAGCATTTTCCTTTCTGCAAGGAAATTTTTTGAAAAGATCACATACAGGCTGTGTGCAGCCAGACAATGCCAGCGGTTAGGGGGAGTCCGGTCACCTGGAAAAATCCGGCGGCGCGCATTTCCGACTCCAGGTCCGGAGCAGAGGGAAACTGGCAAATAGTCTGGGCCAGGTAGCGGTAGGCCTGCTTGTCCCGGGAGATGATTCGCCCCAAGGCCGGGAGGATGCGGGTTAAATACAGGTTATACACTCCGCCCAGAATACGTTGCCCACCGGATCCGAACTCCAGGATACACAGCTTGCCCTGGGGGGTGAGCACCCGCTGTATTTCAGAGTAAGCCTTTTCCCTGGGCCGAATGTTGCGCAATCCAAAAGCGATGGTGACACAGTCCACACTGCTGTCCGGCAGGGGCAGGTTGCGACCGTCGGCACCCAGGGGCATGATGGGTTTGTTCTTAATCTTCGGCCGGCCCTTCCGGAGCATGGGCAAGGAGATATCTGCAGCATACACGCTCAGGCGTGGGGTGTCGGCTTGCAGCATGGCGGCCACGTCCAGGGTTCCGGCAGCCAGGTCCAGAACCACCCCTCCAGCAGGCGGAGCCGCCGCCTGCACCAAAGCCTTGCGCCAGGAAATATCCAGACCCATACTCAAGGTCCTGTTCAACAGGTCGTAGGCCGGGGCAATGCGCCCGAACATGTCTCCTACTGCCCTGGATTTCTGCGATTGGAGGGAGGGATCAAGAGTCTGCTGGTTTTTCATCATCTGTTTGATAGGCTGAGGAAGAGGTGATGGTGCGCTGTACTTCCTGATAAATGGGGGCAAAAAACTGGTCGAAGTTGTTGGGCGAGATCCGCCCTACTTCAATGAACTTGACAATGATTTCCTTAGTCACCTGCAGGGCTTGCTTGTCCAGCTTGCTGTCCATGGTTTACTACCTCACCCCTCCATGGTTCTCGATCATCGATAAAACCAGCTAGCTTTTTTGTCCGCTTGGGGACAAAAAAAAGAAAAAAACCCGTCCGGAGGGGAAATGTCCTTGACCCACCATGAGAAAAGGCTCCGGACGGGAATGGGGAGAAACCTGAAAGCACCCCCCCTTTTTTTGCTCTTCCATGTATCACACTCCGGCGACATCTTGGCTCAGTCGTTGGCTGTCATGTTATCCTTTTCTTCAGAGGCATTGAAACCATCCCCGGCCTCCTCGTCCAGCAGGGCCTGAATCTCTTCTCTGACAACTTTTGCTGCTGCTTGGGGCACGGTTTCATCAATCCGTTGGCTCAATTCGGTCCACAGCTCGTTTTTCAGGGCACTGAGTGTTTCCGGGCCAACTGCATAGTGTTTTATGTCTTCAATTTTTTGGGCCAGCTCCCGTATGCTGCTGCTTGGTTGCCCCTCCTGATGGGGCCGAAGACCGGTTTCAATCTCCTCCTGGATGGTCAGCTTGGCTTCATGTATACGTTCCTGGACCATGGTGTCCAGGCGGGCCATGATCCGGTTTTCAACATCCTTCCATGATTCATGATTTGTTGAAACTATTTTTTCTTCCAGGGCCTGTATCCTAGCCTCCATGGTCTGGATCAGGTCGGATGCTGTATCTTTGGTTGTTGATCGATCTGTATTTTGCTGTCCACCTTTTATTGAACCTGACCGATCGTTGATGAACGGTGCGGAAGTAGAATCATTTCGGGCTGGAAATTCAAGATCTAATTCCTCAAAAAGGTCCTCTATGTCTTCAAAATCATTAGTGCTGCTGCGTTGTGCTCCGTTCATCTGAAATGATTCTGACGGCTCTTCAACCACTTCAGTCAGATCGATGATTTCCTGGTCTTGAGGGTCCTTTCGTTCGGAACGTTTTCTCATAGCTGGTTTGTCTCCCTTTTCATGAGTAGCGTGGCAATCCGCGCAGTTGGCAAAGGGACCGCAAGTTTGTTCGGACCTGTTTTTATCGAGGTGGCATCCCATTCAACTGCGGGTACCTTCCCGGTTGTGAAAGCTGATTTTTTCGGCCGCTTCCAGGGTCTGCTCATAATCCTGGTCGGTGTGCGCAAAGGAGGTGAAGGTACATTCAAACCCCGAGGGGGCGATGTAGATACCGTGAGAACGCATGTGGCGATAAAAATGAGCAAAAAGATCAGGATTGGCGGTTTTCGCCGTTTCAAAATCCGTGACCTGGCTCTGGGTAAAAAAGAGGGTAAATGCCGAGCCCAGACAGTTTACTGAAACAGGAACCCCTTTTTTGATCAGGATGTCGGCAAGTTCAGAAGCCAGTTTTTGCGTTTTGGCGGCCAGGGCATTGTAGTCGCTCTGTTTAAGCAGGGATAAGGTGGCTGTTCCGGCAGCCATAGCTACAGGATTGCCAGCCAGAGTGCCGGCCTGATAGGTTTGCCCGCAAGGGGCCAACTGTTCCATGATGTTTTGTTTGCCTCCAAATGCCCCAACCGGAAATCCGCCACCAATAATTTTTCCCAGGCAGGTCAAATCCGGCGTTACTCCAAACAGTTTCTGTGCCCCTCCGTAATCCATACGGAAGCCGGTGATGACTTCATCGAAAATGAGCAAACTGCCATGGTCCTTTGTCATCCGGCGCAGGGCGGGCAGAAAATCGTCACTTGGGGGAACAAGTCCCATGTTGCCGGCAACCGGTTCTACAATAACGGCTGCTATTTCCGATCCATGTTGGGAGAAGAGCTCTTGTACAGCCTGGAGATCGTTGTAGGGTGCAAGCAGGGTGTCCTGAACCGTATGTTCCGGAACTCCCGGGGTACCGGGCAGGGAGAATGTGGCCAATCCGGAACCGGCCTGAGCCAGCAAACTGTCCACATGACCATGGTAGCAGCCCACAAATTTTATGATCTTCCTTCTGCCGGTTGCTGCTCGGGCCAGGCGCAAAGAAGACATGGTTGCTTCGGTGCCGGAGTTGACCATCCGAACCATGTCTACCCCGGGAAGGGCGTCAACGACCAATTCGGCCAGGGATATCTCGTGTCTGGACGGAGCTCCGAAGCTGGATCCCAAATCGACGGCCTCCTGAGCGGCTTTGACCACTTCAGGCCGGCAGTGGCCCAGCAGGAGTGGACCCCAGGACATGACATAATCAATAAATTCCTGTCCGTCTTCGGAAAAAATATGGCTGCCTTGGCCTTGACGGATGAACAAAGGATCGGTTTGGACGCTGTGACAGGCCCGGACCGGGCTGTTGACGCCACCGGGGATGAGTTGCTGGGCTCTGGTAAAAAGTTCTGTTGATGTTTTCATGCGTGACTAACTCCTTTAAAAATACTGCATCGATGTTTTTTTCAGTTCCTCACGGCTGAAAAGCAGCTCACAGTGCTCGAGTCCGGTTTCCTGCCGGAGCAGCTGGACAACCTGTCTGCAATCAGCCTCATTGCGGCCGTGGACCATGGTATACAGGTCAAAGGGCCATTCAGGACATCTCTTTCGTTGATAGCAGTGCGTAATTTCCGAACGGGCGCACATTATTCGGCTGACATCATCTATGCTTCTGGTCTCAGGGACTTTCCAGGCGACCATGACATTGCAGTCATAGCCCGCTTCTTGATGCCGGAGTGTGGCCCCGAAACGACGAATAATTCCCTGAATTTTCAAGTCTTGCAATAAGGCCAAGACCTTGTCTTCCGATATGCCTAAATCCTGGGCAATTTGGGCAAAGGGCGTGGGAGTATCCGGCAGTGTGCCCTGTACTGAACGGAGAATGCCTTGCTCTACCGCATCAAATGCTGGCTGAGACCCTGTATGCATATAACTTCGCTGTCTCTTTGAAATTTATATGGTTCAAAGTACCAGGCTCACGGTCCACCCGGGTACATTCTGTTCAACATATGGCCTGTAAAGATGGAGGAAACAGGTTCACGTGGGACGCTCCTCTTTTGGGCCTTGCTGGGTGAGAATCTGATTTTTACCTTTTTCTGCGGTCCTATGCAAGGCAAGAGAAAGGTCTTCTTGACCTGGCCTGAACTTCCCGGTATCTGAAGACAGATAGTGAGGGGACACAGCGTACCCTAGTGATAAATAAACCTTCATCTGTTGCTCCCTCTTCTTCATCCCCCTTGAGGGGGGTGAGGGTGTTTCTTGCATTGCGACCAATGATTGATGACAGGGCACTAGAGAGGGATGCAACCAGGACATGGGGCCCTCACTTGGCGTAAATTTTACTGTTTTTTTTATAGTGCATAAGGATTATTCATGAACACAGCTGTGATTGGGGCCGGCTCATGGGGCACCACGTTGGCAGGTTTACTGGCCGATAAGGGCCTGCCAACCTCTCTGTGGGTCCGGGAAGAGGAACTTGCCGGCATCATCCGGGACACTTCGGAGAATGCCTGGTTTTTGCCCGGGAACAAACTTCCTTCTGAATTACAGATCACCTCTGACTTGTCCACGGCCCTGGACGGAGCACAGTCGGTGCTCATGGCTGTGCCCTGTCAGTTTTTGCGCCATATTCTCAGACAGATGCGGGGAAGTCTTCCCCGGCTCCCAACGATTGTCTGCTGCAGCAAAGGCATCGAGATCGATTCCTTGCAGCCAATGTCCGATGTGGTCAAGGATGAATTGAGTGATCTGCAGCCCAGGTACGCAGTCCTGTCCGGACCGTCATTTGCGCGGGAAGTGAGTCAGCGGTTGCCGACAGCCGTAACCTTGGGGTGTGCGGATAAGGAACAAGGGGGTGTATTACAGGAAGCCTTGTCCACGGATTATTTCCGGGTTTATCTGAGTCGTGATTACCGGGGCGTGGAGCTGGGCGGTGCCTTGAAGAATGTCATGGCCATTGCCACCGGTATTTCCGATGGTCTGGAGTTTGGGACCGATGCCCGGGCCGCCCTGATTACCAGGGGATTGGCCGAAATGTCCCGGCTGGGAGTAGCTATGGGGGCCAAGGCCCAGACCTTCATGGGACTATCCGGACTGGGCGACTTGGTCTTGACCTGCACCGGGGATCTGAGCCGAAACCGGCAAGTCGGTCTGCGCATTGGACGGGGAGAGGATTTGGAGGCCATAGTGCACAGCATGCGGGCTGTGGCCGAAGGGGTCAAAACCACCAAGGCCGTATACCAATTGGGACGCAAGATGCTCGTAGAATTGCCCATCACAGAACAAGTACATGGAATGCTCTATGCAAATCGAGACCCCAGACACGCAGTGCGTGAACTGATGACCCGGAGCTTGAAAGAGGAATGATGGGACTCACAATGCGGTAGAAGAACGAGGGGACAAAGGTTGTTGGTAAGCACTAAAATCAACGTGAAATTGCATGACAGGTGTTGCAATACCTGTTGATGATAACATGTTTGAAGGTTTTACTTTTCTGTTCTTGACAAAAAAAAACATTCAACGTACAATAACTCGAATTTTAAGAAATATCAGTAAGTTAGCTGGTCTGCTTTAGACAGGTTGGGCGTCACCTTCCTTCTGAAGAGTCTTCAACCGTCCATGACAGGGAGGATCATATGGAAAAGAAGAAAGCTGCGGTGGAAAAGAAAGAAAAGAAAACTGCAGAATTAAAGAGTTCGGGCATTAATCCGAATGATGTGACCATCTGTAAGGCCACGCAGCAGATGCTGGAAAAGGCCAAACGGGACGGAGTGGAGACTGCCTTTGATCGGGCCGCGAGCATGAAGGCCTGTCCGATAGGAGCTGATTCCGCCTGCTGTAAGCATTGCTCTATGGGACCATGCCGACTCAATGCCAAGGATCCGTACAGCAAGGTCGGGGTGTGCGGAGCGACCATTGATACTATCCAGGCCCGTAACTTTGCCCGAATGGTAGCCTCCGGGGCTGCTGCCCATACCGACCACGGCATGGGCATGCTGGATGTGTTCCGGGAAGTGGTTCACGGCAAAATCAAGGACTACAAAATCAAAGATACGGTTAAGCTGGAGCAAGTGGCCCAGTCCGTAGGTATCGAGACCGCAGACAGATCCGTGGAGGATATTGCCAAGGATCTGTACCAGGAGCTGGAGCGGACCTATACCCAGGTGGAAGGTGAGATTCCATTTGTATCCCGGGTGCCCGAAAAGACCCTGGAAACTTGGCGAAAGCTGAGCATTGTGCCCAGGGGAGCTATGCGGGAAATTATGGAGATCATGCATCGCACCCACATGGGCGTGGACCAGCATTATGAAAATATCACCAAACAGTGCAGCCGCACGGCCCTGTCCGACGGTTGGGGCGGGTCCATGGTAGCCACCGAGATATCGGACATCCTGTTCGGAACACCGACTCCAATCCAGGCTGATGTGAACATGGGGTGTCTAAAGGAAGATTACGTGAACGTCATCGTGCACGGACACGAACCAAATATGTTCGAATCTATGTTGGCTTCAGTCAATGACCCGGCTTTGGTCCAAGCTGCCAAAGAAGCGGGAGCAAAGGGCATTAATTTGTGCGGCATGTGCTGCTCAGGTGCCGAAGTCCTTTCCAGGCATGGGGTGCCTCATGCCGGAAACTTCATGTCCACTGAGGCTGTCCTAGTCACCGGAGCAGTAGACGCCATGGCTGTGGATGTGCAGTGCATTAAACAGGGCTTGGCTTCTGTAGCCAAATGCTACAACTCATATTTGTTTACCACCAATCCCCGTTGTCACATTGAAGGTGCGGAGCACATCCAATTGATGGAGGACAAGCCCAGAGAGTGTACTGACGAAGTGGTGGTCAAGGCCATTGCTCGGTTCAAGAATCGGACTGCCAAAGTAGAGATCCCCAATATCTCCAATCCCGGAATCCACGGCTTTTCTCATGAATATATCCAGTACATGCTGGGCGGTAGTTTCCGGGCCTCTTACAAGCCTCTCAACGACAATATAATAAATGGCCGGATCCGGGGTGTTGCCGGGGTGGTCGGTTGCTGTAATCCTCGGGTCAAGCATGACTGGGTACATGTTGA
Source organism: uncultured Desulfohalobiaceae bacterium (assembly GCA_964479235.1). Lineage (GTDB taxonomy): Bacteria > Desulfobacterota > Desulfovibrionia > Desulfovibrionales > Desulfothermaceae > Desulfovermiculus. The sequence continues at coordinate 21,085 of CAYZLB010000001.1, read as the reverse complement.
GCTGGTCAAAGAACTTATCAAGAACGATGTTCTGGTCCTACAGACTGGGTGTTCACAGATATCTCTGGCCAAGGCCGGGCTGCTCACACCAGAGGCCGCACATTTGGCCGGCGACGGACTGAAAGAAGTGTGTGAAACCGTCGGTTGTCCTCCAGTCCTTGGAATGGGATCCTGCGTTGACAACAGCCGGATCTTGATTGCCACAGCCGAGGTGGTTAATGAAGGCGGACTCGGGGAAAGCATTGCCGATCTGCCAGCAGCCGGTGCGGCACCAGAGTGGATGAGCGAAAAGGCCATCAGTATCGGTCAATACTTTGTGGCTTCTGGAATATACACCATTTTTGGCGCTACATTCCCGGTAACAGAGGGAACGAAGTTCAAGGATCTCCTGTTCAAGGGCTTGGAAGAGCAAGGAATGGGCACCTGGGACTTTGCGGCAGATCCGTATGAAATGGCCGGAAGAATGGTCGCTCATATCGACAAGAAGCGGAAGGCTCTGGGGATCGACAAGGCCAGAGAGCGGGTGCTCTTCGATATGGCTGCCAGACGGGAGATTGCCGCCTAATTGTTAGCCGGAAGCCGGCGAACAATTACTTAATGAACACAAGTTGCTTTTGTGACCGTGGAGAAAGCAATACTCTGCGTCTTGAAATCCCAAAAATGAAAAAAGGGCTCCCTATAGGGAGCCCTTTTTTCATGTCCTTGAGAGGTGGTAAGTGACAATTGACAATGAAATAGCCAAAGCCAAAATCCTTCTTGAATCTCTTCCCTACATTCGACAATTTTATGGTCAAACCCTGGTTATAAAATACGGCGGGCATGCCATGCAGGATGAACAACTCCAGCGTCAATTTGCCATGAATGTCGTCCTGCTCAAATATATTGGTCTGAATCCGGTTATTGTCCACGGCGGAGGACCACAAATCGGACATATGCTGTCCCAACTGGGGATCACCAGCGAGTTTAAAGAAGGGCTGCGGGTAACGGACCAGGCGACCATGGATGTGGTGGAAATGGTTCTTGTCGGGCGAGTAAATAAAAATATAGTTAACTTGATCAATCAGAACGGGGGATCAGCCGTTGGTCTTTCCGGAAAAGACGGGGGCCTGATCCAGGCCCGGAAATTCGAGATGGTTATTTCCAAGCAAGATGCCCCCCCGGAAATCATCGACCTTGGACGGGTCGGGGAGGTGGTGCAGGTCCGGACAGAGGTGATCAAGGCCCTGGATCGAGACCGGTTTATCCCCATCATAGCCCCGGTGGGTGTGGACGAAGACGGCGAGACGTATAACATCAATGCAGATTCAGTCGCTGGCGCAACGGCCGTGGCTCTTGGAGCCAAGCGTTTGATATTACTTACAGATGTGGCTGGTGTATTGGCTATCAGCGGTGAGATTCTCTCCACCTTGACCCGCAGGGAAGTCATGGAGGCTATTGGCAACGGGACCGTACATGGAGGCATGATCCCTAAATTGAAGTGCTGTGTGCATGCCGTCGAAGGGGGAGTGGAAAAGGCCCATATCATCGACGGACGTCAGGAGAACTCTTTGCTCTTAGAGCTTTTTACCCAGGCTGGGATTGGGACGGAGATCATCAGCTAGCATGAAAAGAAACCTTGCTTTGGCCGTCATTTCCGTGCAGGCGGAAATCCGGACCAGATGGAAGAACTTTCTTCCAAAACGTTTTCTGGGCGCTTTGGCCCTAAAGATATGGCAGATTTGCCGGAGCCAAAGCTGACTTCCCACAAGGATATCTGCATGTTTTGATAGGACTGGTAGCTCACCTTTTCTTGGAGGACACAGTTGGCTCTCAAGCCTTTGCGAGGCAGGATATCCGACCAGAAGGGCCGGCTTACCTCCCGCTCCGGGTCAGTAATCCATATCTTTCCACCCGGGGTCAGCAAGTTCGCCCACAGATCAATGATGGGAGCGAAAAAGCGGGATTCATAGAGGATATCCGCGCCAAATATAAAGGGAAAGCTTTTCGGTTTGAAGCAGGGACAGCGCCAGTCCATACCCAGCCAGGTCCAGGGCTGGTTTGTTCCGGCACCTTCCTGAGCAAAATGCAGGGCCTGCACTTCATAGTCTGTGCCCACGACACGGGCCTGGCAGGAGGCAGCAGCTTGAGTGCATAAGCCTAAACCGCACCCGAGGTCCAGACACCGGTGCCCAGCGATACGTTTCTCTTGGGCTACAAGCCATTGGGCCAAGACAATGGAGGCCGGCCAGAGTTCAACCCAATAGGGGATATGTTCATCGGGATCCAAATCCTGATCAGCCATTCGTTCCCACATGGATTCCAGGTCTGACGGTCTTTGGAGAAAAAAATCCCGACTGTTGATTGCTACATGCAGCATAGGAAGTCTTCCTAATCACAAATTGCTGTCTTGACAACTTATTTGTGTTTTTCCTAGAATGACTGTTCAGTAGGTAAACGCTGTTTTATCTGGGATAAGGGCTGATCTCGGCCAGGCTGAGGGGGAGGGATGAATACAAAAGATTACGATGCGTTGCACGATACTGCCCGAGTCATTCTCCGCGAGGCCCATGAGCTTTTTTATGAAAAAGGCTATGAAAAGGCCTCAATGCGAGAAATTGCTGAACGAGTGGGTATCAGCAAAGCGGCAATGTATCATCATTTCACAAATAAAGAAGAAATGTTGTATACAATTTGCTTGCATGCCGGAAACTTGGTCTATGAGAATCTGCAAAAAGCCATCCGCAGGAATCAGGATCTCAATGTCTCGGTTAAAGAGCAACTCACAGACATCCTCCTGGAATACACCACCAGTTATCTGCAAAATAAAAACTTCAACAAAGTCCTCCTCCATGACATCGAGTCCCTGCCTGAGAACAAAAAGCGCGTCATCCTGGATATTGAAAAAGCCAACGTTAATCAGCTCCGGGCGTATCTGCACGAGCTGATGCATCAAGGCAAACTCCGGGAGTGCAATCTCACGGTACTCACTTTTTCCTTGTTTAGCGCCGTCCATTGGCTCTACTTTTGGTACCGTTCGGATAAGGCCTTATCGGTCCAGGAAATTGTGGAGCATATCGTGGACATTTATACCAAGGGGATTCTGGCCGAAAATGCAGGGAGAACAAGGTAGATGTTCTGGTTGGCTCCCAGACCTGACTCGTCACACGGAACAGGTGGCAATCGAGGCTTCGTAGGTCGTGTGTCATGGCATATCCTGATTTTCGTAAAAAACACTTCCCTATGATCATTATTTCTGCTTATGTGCTTTGGATATACAAGTTGGCGGTAAAAACGCTTGTCTTTTTCTGTCATTGCCCAGCCGGTGTGTTTGAAAAAATCGTTGTGACCAATAGGGCATGAGGTTTAATAGGAGAGGAGAAGATATGTTGGAGCACGGCGCCCTCACCGGAAAGACGGTGGTTGATTTATCCAGATTATTGCCTGGGCCCTATTGCTCCATGATCCTGGCCGATCATGGAGCTCGGGTTATTGCTGTTGAAGATAAGCGGTTTGCCGAGGATCCCTTTTTTATTTCTTCCATGTACAGAAATAAAGAACATATGACCTTAAATATCAAGTCCGAGGCCGGCCATGCAGCTTTTTGCCGTTTGATCCAGACAGCAGATGTGCTCATCGAGGGATTTCGCCCCGGAGTCACAGCCAGATTGGGTGTGGATTATAACTGCCTGCACACGATCAATCCCGGACTGGTCTACTGTTCTATTACCGGATACGGCCAAAACGGACCGGAAAAAGACAAGGCCGGCCACGATGTGAATTATATTGCTGCCGCCGGTGTCCTGGACTGTATTGGACCTGTTCAGTGCCCACCGGTTATTCCTGGTGTTCAATTGGCTGATCTGGCCGGGGGGATGCAAGCGGCCATCGGGATCTTAATGGCCCTTTTGGCCAGGGAACAGACTGGAAAAGGGCAATATGTGGATATATCCATGAGCGAGGCAGCCATGGGCCTTTTGCCCCTGGTTTTGAACCAGTACAATCAGACGGGCCATGTGCCCAAACGCGGCGAGTCACTTCTATCGCACGGCTATGCCTGTTACAATACCTATGAAACAGCCGACGGCAGGGCTGTGAGTGTCGGGGCCCTGGAGCCCAAATTCTGGTCTGCCTTGTGTACTCATCTCGGTTTGGAGGAGTATATTCCATTGCAATTCGATGAGAGCGGGCGGAGAGAGATCAAGGCCGAATTCGCACGCTGTTTCCGTCAGAAAACATTAGCTGAGTGGGAGGCGGAACTTTCTGCCCTGGATGCCTGCTACCAGGGAGTCCGGACCCTGGATGAGGCCATGAACCATCCTCAGTTTCAGGCCCGGGGTATGGCATCGCATTATCCGGACCAAGACGGCCGGCCGGTTCCCACCCTGGGAGTTCCGGCACGTTTGGAGGACACGCCCGGAGCTTTACGTTCCCGACCGGCCAGATTCGGAGAGCATACCGAACAGATTCTGCTGGAACTGGGGTACACCCTGGACGAGATCCGGGGAATGCGGGAGCAGAGTGTGGTCTAAGGCCTTGGCATGTCTCGATTATCGCACAAGAAAACATCCTCCTTTGGGGTAGAGATTGCGACAACCAAGGCATGACCTGCCACTAGGGTGAAGCCTGGATTTTCCGTAGTCCAAGGAACGACAAGACATTGGGAGGGCTATGTTCGACTATGTAATATGAAAAGACCGGGGCTTGTCCCCGGTCTTTTCATATTATTCCGCTTCCCGCCATATTCTGGCCCCTACGTGGGCTAGTTTCTCTTCCATTTGTTCATAACCGCGGTCCAGATGGTAGATGCGCCGGACTTCAGTCCGGCCCTGGGCCGCAAGCCCGGCCAGGACAAGGGACGCACTGGCCCTGAGGTCTGAAGCCATAAGGGTGGCTCCGCGTAGCGTTTTTCCTCCTCGAATCACAGCCGTGTCTCCGGAGATACGGATGCGGGCTCCAAGGCGCATGAGCTCCATGGCATGCATGAAGCGGTTTTCAAAGATGGTCTCCTGGATAGTACCCGATCCCTGGGCTACGCACATCAGGGCCATGAACTGGGCCTGCATGTCGGTGGGGAATCCCGGGTAGGGCTGGGTGACAATATCAACTCCCTGGAGCGCACCGGATGCGACATGGACTCTGTCCGTATCCACCTGGACCTGTCCCCCCATCTCCTGGAGTTTATAAATTGTTGTTTCTGTGGCCTGGACCGGACAATTGCAGACCTCAAGTGTTCCGTTGGTGATGGCCGCAGCCAGCATGTAGGTTCCGGCCTCTATGCGGTCCGGCATGACGGTATAGGTGCATCCGTGCAGGTTTGCCACTCCTTGGACCCGGATCAGACTGGTGCCCTGGCCTTGAATCTTTGCGCCGCAGGCACATAAGAAATTGGCCAGATCCTGGATCTCAGGTTCCCGGGCCGCATTTTCCAGAATGGTCTCCCCCTGGGCCAGGACGGCTGCCATGAGCAGGTTTTCGGTTCCCCCCACTGTGGGGAAGTCAAAGGCGATGTGCGTGCCGCGCAATCGTTGACAGCGGGCATCGATATATCCGGAATCGATATCAATCACCGCACCCATACGTTCCAGGGCCCGGAGGTGAAGATCAACAGGCCGTGTTCCGATGGCGCACCCCCCGGGCAGGGCTACTTTGGCCCGGCCCAAACGAGCCAGCAAGGGACCAAGGCAAAGGACAGAAGCGCGCATGGTGCGAACCAGATCGTACGGAGCCTCGGGATGCAGCTTGCGACCGGCCCGAACCGTTATCTCCCCGTTGGACTGATCCGTCTCGCATCCCAAGAGGTGCAAAAGATTCATGGTGGTGGCTATGTCCCGCAAATTTGGGATACTGTGCAAGATGACTGGTTCTGGTACCAGCATGCAGGCCAGCAGGATGGGCAGGGAGGCATTTTTAGAACCGTTGACCTGTATGGTTCCCTGCAGGGGAAGACCACCTTCAATAATCAATTTGTCCATAAAGGCTTGACCTTGGAAAAAAGCTTTTGTAAAAGTATGTCCTTGAGCGCGGTGGGTGTAGCTCAGGAGGTAGAGCACTTGGTTGTGGCCCAAGTGGTCGCGTGTTCAAGTCACGTCACCCACCCCATTTCAAAGGCTTGCGAGGTTCTCGCAAGCCTTTTTTTATGCAATACAAGATATTCTGCTTGACATAACTGTCTTTATTTACTCATCTTCACTGACCACTCGTATGAAACTAGATACCACTTCGTCCGTCTTTTCCGCGCAAGGCGGGAATCAAGAGCAGATAGAAAGGCTTTCCCCTAGATTGCCCGGAGTGCCTCATCCCGGTATGTTCGAAGGATCTGGGCCGGGCAATGACGGAGGGACCGAAACCGGACATCCGTGCGTTTCATACCTGATCAATCCGGCAAATTACTTCTTTTTTTGCCCGCTTTGGGGCAAAAAATATGTCAGATTTGCCGGAGGCAAAGCTGACCACTGATCACTGCCCCTTCCGCAGCTTGCGCACATCCCCCACCCGCATGGTGATCTTCTGCTTGTCCAGGTACTCCAAAAGGGGAATACTGTATTTGCGGGATAGGCCGGTGAGTTCCTTGAAGTCCGTGGGGCTGAGCTCAACATGGGCGGCAAAGTGCTCAAGGATCAGGTCCCGGACCTGGTCGACGGCCTGTGTGCTGAAGTACAGGCTGTCATTTATCTTAACCAGTTTTCCCTCCCCGATGAGGAGGTCAATGACCCCTAAAGCCTCTTTTTTCGATACGTTCAGGGTTTCAAGGACCGTGTTGAAGTTCGGAGGCTGCATTGCGGCCTGGTCATAGGTACGCAAGAGTTCCTTTTTGAGCTGGGATTGATCTGAGGCCAGGGAAATGCTGTGCTCCGGCAGGCGAAGGACTTCCTTTTCCGTGACCAGGCCCTTTTTTTTCAGACACCGCTCAATCACGAAATGCAGGAGTTTAAAAGAGAGGCCGCGTCCCCACCCAGTGCTGAGCATGCCTCTGGAGATCCCCGCCTTCATAGGATTGGTGCGGTGAAATGTGCGCACATGTTCCAAAAGATCTCCAGTCAAATCCTCTATGATTTGCCGGGATACATAGCGTTGTTCTTCGCGGTCAAAAAGGAAGATCTGCTGTTTGGAGGCCAGGTCTTGCAGAGTCCGGTCAAGATGTTTCTCTGGCATGGCGGTCAGGACATGGAGTTCAGGTCCGGTCAGGCCGGTTTTGCCCGCCCTGTGAAGATGGGTGAGCACACGCTGAACGTGATCAGCAGTCCTCAAGGCCTGCAGGCTGTCCAGATCCTGGGAACGGCGTCGAACCTTGATGCCCATAGGGCTTAAAATCATGCCTCCGGCAATGGTCCGCAAGGGGGAAAAGGCCCGGATGACATATCGGTCTCCAAAGATGCCGGCCATAGGCTCAGGAAATCGGACCTGGGCCAAACAGGTCTCACCCGGCTCAAGCTGATCCCGGTCCAAAAGGTACACTCGGGCCAAAGTCTCCTGGGTTCCGTGGTGGAAGTGGATCTCCCGCCTGTGCTTGAGTGGTTTGGGAGCCGTGGATAAAAGGGAGATCTCCACATCCCAGAGAGTGGAGGGGAACAGTGTTCCGGGCTTGGCCAGGCATTCTCCGCGTTGCAGGTTTTCCACTTCCAGTCCGGCGACGTTCATGGCTGTGCGTTGTCCGGCATGGGCTGTCTCCACTGTCTGACCGTGGACTTGCAGGCCCCGGACCTTGGTTTTTCTTTCCCGGGGATAAACCGCAATATTTTCACCCACAGAAATACGGCCGTCGATCAGGGTACCGGTGATGACTGTTCCGTGGCCGCGCATGGTAAAGACCCGGTCAATAGGCAGACGGAAAATCTCTGAGGATGTATTCTCCCGGCTTTTGGCCGACAGCTCCTGCAGGGCCTTGGTCAGCTCCGGAATGCCCTGGCCGGTATGAGCGGAAACCGGTATGATCGGGGCCTGAGACAAAAAAGAGGCCGACAGGTAGCCCTGGACTTCCTCCTGGGCCAGTTCCAGGAGTTCTGGATCCACAGTGTCCATTTTGGTCAAGGCCACCAGTCCTTCAGTGATGCCCAGCAGGGAGCAGATTTCCAGATGTTCTTTGGTTTGGGGCATGATCCCTTCATCTGCGGCCACAGTCAGAAGTACAAAATCAATACCTGCTGCTCCAGCCACCATGTTTTTGACAAATTTTTCATGTCCAGGAACATCAATAATTCCTATCCGTTGTCCATCTGGAAGGTCGAGAAAGGCAAAACCGAGTTCAATGGTAATGCCCCGCTTCTTTTCATCTTTGAGACGATCACAGTCAATCCCGCTCAAGGCCTTGATCAGCGTGGTTTTGCCGTGATCAATATGTCCTGCTGTGCCCATGATGATCGGCATGGTGTATCCTCAATCTCCTTATTGCTTGCAGAAAACTCATGGCAATTTCTGCCTGAATCACAATTGCTCAGAGAGCAAACAAAAATGATATCCAACCATCGTTCGAAGCGCAATGCTTGAACTGGGGGACAAGAAATGTTGCATGTCCTTTTCTTTTCGTATAGTTTTATCATTTTCCTGTCAGGATATTGGTTTGAGGCTGGTTGTCTCAGGGATAGGACCGACAGTATCTTGTTTTATTTTATATATTTTTTGAAGGTAGGCAGACACGGCGGTCTGATGTGAACCCCAAATTCGGAGGAAGGGAGAACGCAAATGGAGGAGAGACTCAAAAAACAGCGAACCTTTGCCCTGGCCGGAAGCAGCGGAAGCGGCAAAACCTCCTTGGCCGAAATGTTTTTGTACAATGCCAAAGTGACCACCCGCTTGGGAAGCATTGATGCCGGAAACACTGTTTTGGATTACGAGCCAGAGGAGACCAAAAAAGGCGGCAGTGTGCAGCCGGCCTATGCAATGTATACCTGGAACAAAAATCGGCACTTCATGATCGACAATCCCGGGGATACCAACTTTTTGGGCGAATTTCCTTACCAGTTGATGGCTGCGGATGCAGCTGTGTATGTTATTGACGCTGTTGACGGTGTCAAGGCCCAGGACAAGAAGCTGTGGAAAGACGTGCGTAAACTCGGACTGCCGTCTATGATAGTTATCAACAAAATGGACCGGGAACGGGCCGACTTTGATCAGGCCTTTGCCGGTGTATCTGATGTTCTGGGAGCCAAGTCCGTCCTTCTCTACCTGCCCATTGGGGCTGAAGCCGATTTTCAAGGTGTGGTCGATATCTTGAACAATAAGGCCCTCATGTTTGATGCCGAAGGCAATGTCAAGAGTCAGGTAGTTCCGGATGATTTGGCCGATCGCGTGGCTGCGCTGTATGAATCGGCAGTTGAAAATATTGCCGAGAGCGACGAAGCGCTGATGGAAAAATATCTCGATGAAGGAGAACTTTCGGCTGAAGAAATCAAAACCGGACTGCGCAAAGGCGTGGTTCAGGGTGAATTGATTCCGGTATGTGTAACTGCTGCTGCGGCAAATAAAGGGGGACTACAGGTCTTGGAACAGATTCAGGAGCTTCTGCCAAGTCCTTTAGACCGGGATCCCTGGAAGGCAGTTGACGGCACCAAACGGGAGTCATCGCCCGACGTCCCCCTGGCCTGCTTTGTGTTCAAGACCATCACCACCCCTTTTGGGGGACAGTTGAGTATGCTTCGGGTTTTGTCCGGAAAAGTCAGTTCCGACATTCAGGTCTACAACCCAGTCAAAGACGCCAAGGAAAAGCTTGGAGCCCTTCAATTCGTTGTGGGCAAAAAACAGGATCCATGCAAAGAAGAAGTGGGGCCAGGAGCTATTGTGGCCGTGGCCAAGCTGAAAAGCACGGGAACCGGTGACACTATCTGCGGAGAAAAAGATTCCTTTGTCCTGGACAAGCCGGCCCTCCCCCCCCAATTACTGTCTTTTGCCCTGACCGGGACAAGCAAGGAAGACGAGGACAAGATGGTGGCCGCAATCCAAAAGCTTTTAGAGGAGGATACCAGCCTGAAGTTGGAGCACAATGAAGAAACCCGGGATATCCTGCTTTCTGGAATGGGACAGCTGCACATAGAGATTGCGGTGGAGAAAATCCGCCGAAGGAACAAAGTCGATGTTCAATTGCATGCCCCAAAGATACCGTACCGGGAAACCATTAAGGGATCGGCAGAAGTCCAGGGCAGATATAAAAAGCAGACCGGAGGCCGGGGACAGTTCGGCGACTGTTGGATCAAACTGGAGCCACAGGAACGAGGGCAGGGCTATGAATTTGTGAATCAGATCGTCGGCGGCGTGATTCCCAAGACCTTTATTCCGGCCGTTGACCAGGGGATCCAGGAAGCTGCTCAAAAAGGGGTTCTGGCTGGATATCCTTTGGTGGATTTCAAGGTTTCCCTGTACGATGGATCTTATCACAGCGTGGACTCTTCGGAAATGGCCTTTAAGATTGCCGGTTCCATGGCCTTTAAAAAGGCGGCGGAAAAGACCGGAGTAACCCTTTTGGAACCGATCATGCGGATGACGATTTCAGTGCCCGACGAGTATATGGGTGATATTATCGGCGATCTTTCCAGCAGGCGGGGAAAGGTTTTGGGTTATGAGTCGGACCAGGGGATCACTGAGATCAACGCCCAGGTGCCCATGGCTGAAATATTGCGCTATGCTCCGGATCTTCGGGCCATGACCGGCGGTCAAGGGGTGTTTACAATGGAATTTGATCACTATGCCGAGTGTCCGCCGAATATACAGGAAAAGATCCTGGAAGAGAAGCAAGCACAGGCAGAGGCCTGATCAAAAAAAGGCCAGAATTGTGCCCTCCATTGTGATTAGATTCTGTGTGCTTTTGTTCCTGGGATGATTCCGAAGGCGGATCAGAACACAGGGGATGTTTTTCGGACGTAGTGATTGGTGTATATGTGAAGCCGCCTGCGGGCGGCTTATTCATTTTTATCGGGGTGGATGTATGCAGTCCTGGGTGTATTTTTTGAAAAATATTTTTTTTCTGCCTGCGGCTCTTTTGACCACAGGATGTATTGCCGGGGCTATAGTTATTTTGGCCAGGATTTCAGGGACAACCAATTTTCTGCAACGGCTGGAAAAACTGTGGGCCAGGGTTGTTTTTCGAATCGCAGGTCTGGATATACAGGCCGATCTGGCCCAACTGGACGAAGACTCCACCTATCTATTTATCGCCAATCATCAAAGCCTGCTGGATATTCCCATCCTTCTTTATCTGTTGCATACTTGGTACCCAAGGTTTGTGGCCAAAAAGTCCTTGTTTGCCATTCCCTTGTTCGGCCCGGGTATGGGCCGGACAGGCCATTTGGGTGTGGATCGGGAGAACAGCAGACAAGGCATGCGGGATATGCAGGAGGCTGTCCACCGCCTGCAGCAGGGACAGTCTCTGGTCATTTTTCCTGAGGGGACTCGGACCGAAGATGGGAATACATTGCAGGATTTTCACATAGGGGCTTTTGTGATTGCGCTTAAGGCCAAGGTGCCTATTGTTCCTGTCCTGATCAAGGGATCAGGCCGGGTTATGCCCAAGGGATCCTGCATCCTGCATCCCGGAGCTGTGCGGGTCAAGGCCTTGCCGCCCCGGGACATTCCAGATGATGCCACACTCAAAGACAGAAACGGACTGAAAACCGCCTTGTGGGCGGAGATGGATACAACACTTATGGAGATGGAACAATGGACAATGAAAAGCGGCTGACCCTATATCCCATCGGCGGGCTAGGGGAGATCGGCCTGAACTGTCTGCTCCTGGAAACAGCTGAATCCGCCGTGCTCATCGACTGCGGGCTCATGTTTCCGGATGATTTTCACTATGGGGTGGATGTGGTCATCCCCCGGCTGGATTTTATCCTGGAGAAAAAAGACAAGCTTCAGGCCATTATTTTGACCCATGGACATGAAGATCATATCGGGGCCCTGCCCTGGATCATCCCTGATGTTGATGTGCCGGTCTATGGCTCAGACTTTACTCTGGGCTTGGTGAATAACAAGTTACGTGAATTTTCCCTGAATGATCAAGTAACCCTGCAGCCGGTGCAACCCAGAGAGACCGTTTTGATAAACGATCTTTCCCTGCAGTTCTTTCCGGTCTGTCACTCCATAATCCAGGGCTATGCCTTGGGAATTGATACCCCGGTGGGCCGGATCGTCCATTCCGGGGACTTTAAAATCGATCGCAATCCCCTGGGTGGGCATTTCACCGACCTGGAGGGCTTGGTTGAATTTTCCCGCTCCGGGGTTCAACTCCTGTTTTCCGACTCAACCAATGTGGAGCGGGAAGGTTTTGCCCTGACCGAAAAAGAAGTAAAGGCCAGCCTCCAGGATATATTTCAGAAGGCCACGGGCCGGATCCTGGTCACCCTCTTTTCCAGTCATATTCAGCGCATTCAGGAGATCTACGATCTGGCCAGACAGTTCGGAAGGACTATGGCAGTCAGCGGGAAGAGTCTGAGCACAAACATTGAGATCGCCCGGGACTTGGATTACCTGAATTTTTCAGATCAGAGCTATGTGGATCCAGAGAGCATCGGCGATTTGCCGGATGAAAAAGTCGTGCTCCTGGTCACCGGCTCCCAAGGCGAACCCATGTCGGCCATGACCAGGCTGGCTGAAGGGTCGCACCGGCAATTGCGTATTCATTCCGGAGACACGGTGATCATGTCCTCCAGATTCATTCCCGGCAACACCAAAGCCATCAACAAGGTGATCAATCGCCTGTACAAGTTGGGGGCGGAAGTCCTGTACGAGAAGGTGCAGGCAGTCCATGCGTCCGGTCACGCCCACCGCGAAGAGCTCAGGCTGATGTTACGTACCGTCAAGCCTAAATTTTTCGTCCCCATTCACGGAGAATACCGGCATTTGGTCAAGCATGCCGATCTGGCTCAGGAATGCGGGGTTGCGCCGGAACGAGCCCTGGTCCTGGAGGACGGACAGCCGGTCACCCTTTTGGAACAGGGAATTCGCTATGAGGAGGAATTCTTGGCCCGTTCAGTGCTTGTGGACGGCAAGGGAGTGGGCGATGTGGGCAGCACGATTTTAAAAGAGCGTCAACTCCTGGCTGACGAGGGAATGGTCGTTGTGGTCATGGTCCTGGATACTGAAAGCGGTTCAATCATCATGGGGCCGCGTCTGGAGTCCAAGGGATTTATCTTTGAACAGCAGTATGCGCATATTCTGACTGAAGCAGAATCCATTATCATGGATGTGTATGAAAAGATTCCGACCGGGGCCTGGAAAAAACTGCGGGACCGGATCAAGTCCGCCTTGCGCCGCTATTTCCGCAAGTCTTTGGGCCGGGATCCGGTTATTGTCCCGGTAATTATCAAAATATAAATACATGGCAATGTGATCCGCCAGGCAATTGAGAGGAGCGCCTTAATTTCTTGGGCCGTTCCATTATGCGGCCGGTTGCCTGAAGTTCCGTTTGTGCTGGAATGGTCAAGAGGTTTTGGTCGAAACAAAGCATAATGCATCTGCATGACGAGGGGAGACTATGCGAATTACTCGAGTAGGATATCAAGGCCGGTCCTATTGGGCCGATGGAGATGGTGAGCGGATATTGCTGTTGGATTGGGAATTGCGAAAGGTGGCCCAGGTCACGGCCCAAGAGGTGCAACCCCTACCCCTGCTGAATCCGGGAAAGATCGTCTGTGTGGGACTCAACTACTATGCCCATGCCCGGGAGATGAATAAGGAGGTTCCAGACGAACCCCTCTTGTTCCTCAAGCCCGGTTCTGCGGTTATTGGTCCCGGTCAGCCCATCTATCTGCCTGCCCAATCTTCGCAGGTCCACTATGAGGGAGAATTGGCTGTGGTCATGGGCCGGCTGTGTCGGGATGCATCCGAGTCCGGGGCAAAGGGTTTTGTTCTGGGTTATACCTGTGCCAACGACGTCACAGCCAGAGACCTGCAGACCAAAGACGGGCTGTATGCCCGGGCCAAGGGGTTTGATACATTCTGCCCCTTGGGACCGGTGATTCAGACCGGGATTGAAGCCCTTCAGGATGTGGGGATAAAAACCACTGTCGACGAGGAGGTGGTCCAATCCGGTCGAACATCGGATATGATCGCGTCCCCTATGGACTTGGTCAGTTTTATCTCAAAGATCATGACCCTGCACCCGGGAGATGTTATATTGACCGGAACCCCTCCCGGAGTCGGTCCTGTGCAGCCCGGAAATGAGGTCTGTGTGGAGATTGAGGGCATCGGGCGACTGAGCAACCCAGTAAGGGGGCGGCCGGCTTGAGGTCGGCAGGACTACTTTGTTCTCATGTACTAAATCTATCTTGTCAGATAGTTCCTGGCAACTTTGGACAAAAACCCTAAAAACAAGTACAAACGGGTCTGTTTCTCAGTTTATCCCGGAGGCAACAACGTTGAATCTCAAAGAAGTTCTTGTCAGACCCGTTTGCTCGTCCGAAGAGCAACGTTACCAGGAGTTGATGCAAGCCCATCATTATTTGGGGGCTCTTGGCAAGATTGGGGAAACTCTCTGGTATGTCGCCACGTTGAACCAGCAATGGATCGCATTGGTGAGTTTTTCAGCCCCGGCATGGAAATGCACGGCTCGGGATCGTTGGATCGGTTGGAGTTCTCGCCTCCAGTTTGCTCGACTCAAGCTACTCACCAACAACAGCCGATTTCTCATTCTGCCCAAATCGCATGTACCCAATCTGGCTTCGCGTATTCTCTCTTTATGCCAGAAGAGACTGCCCTATGATTGGCAGAGGATGTTTGGTCACTCTCTCCTGTTGCTGGAGACCTTTGTAGATCCTCGCTACTTTCAAGGAACGCTGTATAAGGCAGCAAACTGGCTCTATACAGGCGATACCAAGGGGTATCAAAGAACAAGGCAGGGGTACTCTGCCAAGGCTCAGTATCCAAAGATGGTTTTTCTAAAGCCATTGCAGGCCAATGCTCAGACGTTGTTGTCCCGGGCTCATGTCCCACCACCCTATCGGACAGGAGGCTCGAAAATGATGCTCAGTGCTGAACAGATTCGCTCTTTGCCCAGTTTTTTTCTTGATGTTCCAGATCCCCGCCGCACCCACGGACGGCGTCACAGACTTCCCAATATCCTGGCCCTTGCTACCGCGGCTATCTTGTGCGGCATGAATGGATATCGGGCTATTGCTCACTGGGCCCAAAGCCTGAGTCAAACAGCGCGACAGCGATTTGGCTGTCGCTTGGAGAATGGTCGCTACGTTGTCCCCAGTGAGTATGTCATTCGCAATGTTTTGATCCGTGTTGATCCTGCAGCTACCGACCGGGCCCTGCAAAACTGGAATAAGATCTATGGGAAAGGGGATCAAAACCTGGCTATCGACGGCAAGACCATGCGGAACGCCTTTGATGAGCAAGGCAGACAAGCCCATATCATGAGCGCTGTGGGCCATCAGACCAAGCAGTGCTCCACCCAAAAAGAGTAGGTGACCTCCCCACTGAGGATGGGGAGGAAATGAAACGCACCAACGAAATCAGAGTGTGGCCCCAAAAATTGTGGCAGCTGAATAAAAACATACGGGCAGTTCTAGATTATCTCAAAATGATTGGGAACTCACAAGCAAAAACCCATACCTGAATCAGTTATGGAGGAGAACAAAGTAGCCCTGATTTTTCGGGAAACTTGAGTTGACCTTACTCCCTCAATGTGCTAGGGGGCCAAACTGGATAATCGACGGCCGTAAGGGTGTCACGCTCTTCATTTGTCCTTCATTAATGTTCTTGCTCAGGAGCGAACGTCATGGAATTGCACGGAAAACTTAAAACCCAAGGCCCGCTCTATCGGGGTAACGCCAGAAAGACCCTTTTCACCCGGGACGGCGACGGCAAACAGCGCCTGGTCTCTTTGCCTGGAGAGATTCAAGGCACGGCTCAATCCCTTATGGACGCCTTTCTTGGATCTGACCGGCGCGGTAAAAATACGGGGTTGCTCAATCAACTGTGGCAGCGCCTTTACGGAGAAAGGATGCCCCAAGGATTAATATCATCCCTGCAATGTGCCTTAGACCAAGAGTTCTACACCCAGGATCGACTCTTCGATATTCGTATGGGCATCAAATTGGACGAAGACCGCTGGTCCATCGAGTCCAATGCCAATTACAAAATGGAAACCTTATACAAAAACTCCTCCTTTGATTTTGTTCTGTCCATTGATGAGCGCAAGCTGAACCAAGAGGGGGTGCAGGAGCGGCTTGTGTACCTCCTGGAAGAGCTCAGGCAGGGCAGATTCAGGTTTGGAGCAGGGAAAACCAAGGGATTGGGGCAGTGCATTTTGGATATAGACCTCCCTTTTTCTGCTGTGCAGGTCCCTGAAACTGCCTCAGAGGCCAACCACTTACAGCTCAATGTGAGGCTTTCGGCCCAAAATCCCATCTGCTTGCAATGGCCCTGGGGCAAAATTGAAGAAAGCGCTGAAGACCCAAAAGTCATTGAAGGAAAAAGCTTGATTCAGTCCCTGTACATCCTTCCCCAGCCTTTGAAGGAGCGCCTGGAGATGGGGCTGAGCGGACCGACAACAGATGTTCAAACCTGGATTCAAAGATTTGAGCAGAATCTCTCCACAGCCATTGCCCATTGGATTCAGGCTCAATCCGATGTGGAAACCAAGCAGTGGGTTTTACCCCGGGATGCTGTGGTCAAGATGGGTAAGGGAAAACATCCACTCTCCAAAAAGGTTGTGGAACAGATCCAGGATGTAATAGAAACTCCCTTCCCCTCCCAGGATGCGGCCTATGCCGCCCTGCAGGAACGAGTCCCCAAGGCCAACATGGTCAAACGAATTTTCAAGGCTTTTGAACAGCATTCCACCAAGACAATGAGGCTGGATATGGACCTGTGGCAGGAACTGGTCAACTCTTTGGGACTCATGGATATCCCAGACCAAGTACAGGCCGCCTTGTCCAAAGACACAGAACTGGAGGAGGTGATCGATCAGGCCCTGGCTCCTTGCCGGACATCACTTAAGAACCAATTGGAGCGTCAAATCCATCTCCTGCAAAGCGATGCCTGGGTGGACCAGGAAATCGAAACCCGTCAGGCTCATTTAAAAATCAAAGAGATGATTCTGCAGGGGGCTATCCGCGAAGAGGACTGGGACAACCCGCACCAAGCTCCGGAAGGGATCAGCCAGTCGGTCTGGAATGAGTTCCAGGAAAGCCATGCCAATGTTAAGTTTCATCATCTGACCAATCCCCGCAACCTGCACAAGAGCATAGCCAACGACAAAAATCACATCCAGCTTCTCAAATCCTACCGACAGAGAGCTCAGACTGAACTGGCACAACCCAAACACACCGACTTTCGCTCTGGAGGGGCAAACAACAGACACGTGTCCAGGAAATATGGAAAACCCTACGATAAGGTCTTCACCCGCATGCTGGTATGGACCCCCAATGGTGCAGTCTGGGAACCGCACATCCCGGGAAGTACGATTAAAGGGGGATTTCGAAAGCGGGCAGCCCAGATCTTAAGGACCCTTTGGGGCGAGTCGGCTGAGACCAGTACAGTGCTCAATCGCCTCTTCGGAGTCCAAGGCAAGAAAGGCATTATCAATTTTTCCGATGCCCTGTTTTCCATCCCTGACCCCAAGATGTGCTCGTTGGATAGCACCCGAATGGACCCCCGGACGGGTCAACCCGTGGAACAGGCCAAGAACGATCTCCTCTATGCCTGTGGAGACACGCTGGGATTTCATTTCCAGCTCGAGCTCCAGGATATCGCCGATAGGGACAGCAAGGCCCTTCAGGTCCTCATACACCTCCTGTACGACCTGCACCAGGGCGATATCCCCTTTGGGGGGGAAAAGACCTCCAGCTTCGGCTGGTGTCGCGGAACGGTGCAAAGCATTGATTGGCGTCGGACCGAACAATGTCCGGATGTTGTAGGCCAGCTCATGAACCTTGATACCGCAGATTACGAACAGCCCGACGGGATATGGCGGCATGTGCATATAGACGGATATGATGCTCATCAGGCTATCATTCCGAAAACACCTCTAACTCCCAAGGCACGCACCGCCCAAGCGCCCACAATTCCGCACAGTAAGAAAGGTTTTATCTCCCACAGATCCTTTGGCGGCTACTGTGGAAAGCTCGTACTCACAGGAGAGGTGCTCACGCCTTTGCACATCTGTGAAAGCGGCGAGCCCTCTTATCGAACCCAGATCAACGACCTTGATGTCAATGGCTGGGATTTCTTCAAAATGGCTCCTCCAGCCCAAGAGGATAAACAGCAAGGCCAAAGCTACGCCATTCCCAGCAAGACGCTCAGAGGGGCCATCCGGCATGTGTACACCATCGCCTCCAAGAGCACTACATTCAGCCCGCACATATCCAAGCTGAACAAGGTGGACAGCCTCTTCGGTTGGGTTGGACAGGGCCCAAACCAGGCGATTTCCGCCCGCCTGGCCTTTGGCTTTGGTTTCTTTGATCACGTCCAGTTGGCTTGGTACAAAGTGCCATGTTTTTACGGTCACTGGCACTTTGTAAATGGGTCCTGGGTACGTCGAGATGTCAAGGAAAAGGCTCAGGTTCTGCGCATCCATGATCAATGGCGGATTTTCCCTCATCGTCCCCTGGCCCCATGTGTCCAGCAATTGCCAGAGTTTACCCCTGATGACAGCGAAAGCTCCTACCTGAGGGCGGCTTTGCCCGGATCCACCTGCTCTGTAACTCTGCGCTTTTGGAACCTGGAGCAGGAGGAATTGCAGCGCTTGCTGTGGTGCCTGGTTCTCTCCGAGTCCATGGCCCATAAGATGGGCAAAACCAAGTATCTCGGCTTTGGCAGCCTTCGCCTCAGCCTGTCAAAATCAAGTTATCTTATAAACTTCCCTTCCCGGTATTCCGGTGAGCCGGAAGAGACCTGGAAGGAGCCCTTGGTCCTGGAGGAATGGCTCAATCCAGAGGTCGTCGTTTATTTTCGGGAACTGAACGAGGGCCTGGATGTTGGAGCCCTTTGATTGGGTCCGTCTGGCCAGGGGTGGTGCTGAACTGATGACCACCTTGCGATTCATCCAAAATGAGGCCCTGGATACAAAGGACCATCCCGTGGCAGGGCCTCACTCTGCTCTAAGCGGTCCCTGTATACGCTGCGGTGTGTATTCTCGAAGGCCCAGGAAAACATATTGTTCGACCTGTTCCTTCATTCTGAGCAAGACCCCGAATTATATCCAAGCTTCCAAGGACTCTCTCCTTTTGTGGGGTCAGACCGGCGGCGGCATTCCCCGCCCCCTCCGGCATCCACATCAGAAAATAGCTAAGTTTATTTATGGCCCGGCATTCTTCAAAGACAATGCCTTCTTACTAGGTATTAAGTCCTTCAAGCTTATAACCTTCCTTCGGGAGATCGTCTTTGCCCATGGATACGACCTCAGCGGCCACTTTCTCATCTTTCCCACAGTTGGCACCAACCCTAAGATGACCATGAATGATGTGCTGATCACGGCTATGCGCCAGCGCCTGCCTATAATACCTGATCAGCTGACAATCACCTTTATGCCCAACATGTATTGGAGTGTGAATTCTCGAAAAATGTGGAAAGGATATGACAACAGCGCCCCGATTCAGGAGTTTATCGCTCTTTTGGATACAGCCCAAACCTTCAAACATATCTTTGGGCCACAGGACCAGGATCATATTCTGAACATCCTCAACTCCTCCTCTTTTCAAGAGAAAATGTTTCACTGGCACCGCTTTGTGGGCCTTCAAGATACTTCGGTTCAGGAATTCTTAAGCACCATCAATATGGTTAACTGGTTATCCGAGCAAAGGACATATTTTTTCGAAATCCTCCCCTATGTTTCCTACAACACCACAAATTAATCTCCTCAGATATCTGATTGTCTGGCAAGTAAACAGCTCAATGGTCCGCCTTCCAGAGGCATTTTCAGCTGAACTCTCCTTTGTCCTGGCCTCCCTGATGGCCAAAAGACTGTCAGGTCAAGAGGCCAAAAAATGGAAAAAGAGCTTGGGCCGGGTTGAATCCAGCGGTCCATGTGCCCATATTCTTGGCCGGGAATGCATCCTTCCTCGAAGCTATTGGCCCCTGGATGCGGTTATCCTTCCATACACCAGCAAGAGGAGCTATGGTTTCGGGGAATACATTGTGTGGGAGCTGAAGCTCTTCTCCCAGGCTGCAGACCATGTCTTTTTTCTGACCCAGCTTTTGCCTGCCATGGAAGAAGCCGGATTTACGGCAGATGAGTCCCTGCGATTTGGGCACAACCTGTGGGGCTGTTTCGATTTGCATACGGTGAAAATCGCCGACGGGGATACCTGGCACCCCATCGTCAGCAATGGGGAAGTGGATCTACGGTATCAACCGTCCACCAGTCAATGGGCCAAAGGTCTGAGTAATACCCTGGAGGAGAGGCCACAATTCTTCCAATTGCGATGGCTTGTCCCCTGTTATTGTTCTGCACTCATCCCCTATGACGAAAACACAGCAGAAGAGCCACCCCCCTCTCTGAGCGACCTTCTGGGGGCTCTGGTCTGGAGAATCGGCCACTTGAACCTGCGGCGTGGACAGACCTTTGACCAGCTCTTGGCCCACATTGATCCAGAGCCCAGATCATCATTACTCCAGCTCATGGATAATCTCTCCTCCATCAGCATGCACAGTACCCCCTGCCCCCAGATATGGAGGACCATAGGCGGGGGATGGACTGGTACTCAAGACTTTGAGCACATTCCGCCTCAGATCATAGACTATCTCCAGTTGGCTTCCATCCTGCACATTGGGGCCTACACCCATTATGGGTGTGGAACATATATGCTCCTGTAGATATCCCTGCCTCACTTTTTCCCTTCCAGATAGGTCAGCTTTTTGGCCCAGCGGTTCAAGGCTTCTTCCACCTCCTTCGGCATTCTGACCCGTCCGTTCAGCCACTGGCTCAAGCTGCTTTGATTGGCCCCAATGCTTTGGGCCAAATCCTTTTGCTTGACCCCGTTGCGCCGAAACACGCTTTTGCTCCAATGAGGTTTGATATTGGGCATACCCATCTGATAAGCCTTCCTCTTAAGCTTCTGACATCTATTTGTTCTTCCTAAATGACCTCTAACCGGCATCCTTGTTCTCTGTGATTAGGTGATGTATCAAATATTTTACCACAGAGGCCACAGAGAGTACAGAACTGAAA